>SLIG01000057.1 GCA_007135755.1 Cyanobium sp. | reverse complement strand
CGGCAGTTGCACCTGCAGCTCGAGCCCACCACCACCGGCTGGATCGGTGCCCATGCCCAGCGGCTGGGGGAGGTGGCGGGGGAGCGGGTGCTGGGCGAGCTGCAGCAACTGGCGGAGGCCGCCGATGGCGAGCAGGGGATGGCTCAGGCCCTGACGCTGGGGCTGCTCACCCCCTGGGCCGTGGATACCGGCGCCGCGCCGCAGCTGGCTGCGCTGGATGCCGGCGCCCCTGCCAGGCTGGGGCTGGACGCGACGGAGTGCGCCGCTGCCCTGCCCCTCGCCCGCCTGGCGGCCCTGCTGCCACCGCAGGCCCTGCAGGCCCTGCGGGCCAGCCGGCGGCTGCAACGGCAGTGCGGGGATCTGCGCCGCTGGTGGCAGCGGCTGGCGCAACCGGCGGCTGAGGCTGAATTGGATGCCCTCGATGAGGACGAGCGGCTGCGGCTGCAGGGCGAGCTGGAGGCAACGCTGCCTGCCCTGTTGCTGGCCCTGCCTGGCCCGGCGGCCCGCGCCGCGCTGGCCCGCTGGCGCGACCCCAACGACCCCCTGTTTCATCCCCGGCCGCCCCTCAGCGGCCACCGCCTCGGCGAGCTGCTGGCCGTGCCTCCGGGCCCGGAACTGGGCGCGCTGCTGCGCCACCTCAGGCGCGAACGGGCCTTCGGCCGTCTGCCACCGGACGGCGAGGGGGAAGTCCTGGCCGCCGCCCGGATCTGGCTGGCCCAACGCCGGGGTGACCAGCGCCGTGGTTAACTGCATGGTGCGACGACGGCAGAACCGAGTGTTCTGTGCAGAGAGTCCTGTCTTCGCCCTCTCTCCTCGCCCGCTGTCCTCGCCCGCTGCTTCTTTCAGCTGAAGTGTTCCGTTTTCCGCCTTCCCACCCATGAGCGTTCGCCTCTACGTCGGCAACCTGCCGCAGACCTTTGATGCCAAGGAGCTTGAAGCTCTGTTCACCGGCGTCGGAGAAGGCGTCCGCTTCAAAACCGTCAACGACCGCGAAACCGGCCTCTGCCGTGGTTTCGGCTTCGCCAACGTGGACGACCAGAAACTGGCAGAGGCGGTGATTGCCCAGCTCAACGGCAAGGAGTTCGGCGGCAACACCCTGCGGATCGAGATCTCCGAGCGCCGCGACAGCCGCACCGCCACCCCCGCTGAGCGCCGCGGCCAGGGTGCCTCGCAGCGTCCGGCAGCGAACAAGGTGGTGCACGCCGACGAGGTGGACAGCCAGGCCCCCGACCCCCGCTGGGCCGGCGAACTTGCCAAGCTGAAGCAACTGCTCGACAGCCAGAAGGCTGCCGTCTGAACCCTTCGCGTCCGATCCCCTGATCCAGGCCCCTTCCCAGCTCTGGTTGTGGCGGGGCCATCCCATCGCCCTGCGGCGCAGTGGTGATCCTCAGGCGGCGGTGAAGGTGATCCTGATCCACGGCTTCGGGGCCTCCTCCGGTCACTGGCGTCACACCCTGCCGGCCCTCGCGGATGGCGCCGATGTGATCGCCCTCGACCTGCTGGGGTTCGGAGCCAGCGCCAAGCCCCGCTCCCGGCTCGCCGACGAGCCCGATCAGCCGGGAGCGGTGCGCTATTGCTTCGATCTCTGGGCCGAGCAGGTGGTGGATGCCGCCGTGGAGCTGCTGGGGATCGAGACCGCCACCGTCCAGTTGCACCTGGTGGGCAACTCGATCGGGGGCATCGTGGCACTGAACGCCGCCCGGCTGTTGCGCGATCGTGGCCTGCCCCCCGCCCAGGTGGTGCTGCTGGACTGCGCCCAGCGGGCCCTTGATGACAAGCGACTGGCCCAGTTGCCGCCCCGGCAGCGTCCATCGCGGCCCCTGCTCAAGGCGCTGGTGCGCCAGCGGACCGTGATCGCCCCCCTGTTCAGGCTCCTGGCCCGGCCAGGATTCATCCGCCGGGTGCTGGCGCGGGCCTACCCCAGCGGCGCCCACGTGGACGACGCCCTGGTGGAGCTGCTGTTCCGGCCGAGCACCGACCCCGGTGCCCTGGAGAGCTTCCGGGGGTTCGTCAACCTGTTCAACGACCACCTGGCGCCGCAGCTGTTGGAGGAACTCAGCAGGTCCAGCGGCGCTGGCGGGCAGCCGATCCCAGTGCGACTGATCTGGGGGGAGGCCGACCCCTGGGAGGACCCGGCGGAAGCGCGGCGCTGGGCCGCGCGCTACGGCTGCATCCAAGAGCTGGTGATGCTGCCGGGGGTGGGACACTGCCCCCACGACGAGGCACCGGAGCTGGTGAATCCGCTGCTGCGCCTCTGGATCAGCCGCAGTCGGCTGAACGCTCAGCGCGCCTGAGCCACGAGATAGGAGAAGGGCAGATCCAGCAGCTTGCCCCGGCGGGGCACGAAGGCCCGGCGGGTGAACACGTCGTAGTCGTGCTGCTCGATCACATCCAGGATGCCGCGGTACAGGCGCAGGGAGGTCCACACCGGCCAGCGGGCATCGGGTGACAGCCAGCGCACACCGGCTTCGGAGCGGGCAAACCACTCCCGGGCGCGCTGCAGCTGGAAGCGCATTAGGGCCCGCCAGTTGTCGTTCACCACCCCGGCCAGCAGGTGCTCCTCGCTGTAGCCGAAGCGCTCCAGTTCATCCAGGGGCAGGTAGATGCGGCCGCGGCCCCGGTCTTCACCCACGTCCCGCAGGATATTGGTGAGCTGGTTGGCGATGCCCAGGGCCACCGCCGCCTCGGAGGTGTCGGGAGGATCACTCCAGGGGGCACTGGTGTAGGCGGGATCCACCCCCATCACCTCCTGGGTCATCAGGCCCACGGTGCCGGCCACGCGGTAGCAGTAGAGGCGCAGCTGCTCGAAGCTGGCGTAGCGCGTGGTGGTGAGGTCCATGCGCATCCCCTCGATCATGTCCAGGTAGGGCTGCAGGGGCTGGGAAAAGCGCTCGATCGTGTCGCGCATCACCAGATCGAGGCCGTCGTTCACCTCGCCCTGGAACAGGGCCCGGGTGCGCTGCTCCCAGGCATCGAGCCGCTGGGCCAGTTCCGCCACCGGGCGCTGCTGCGCCTCCGGGCTGTCCATGAGCTCATCGGTGCGGCGGCACCACACGTAGATCGCCCAGATGGCCCGGCGCTTCACCGGAGGCATCAGCAGGGTGCCGAGGTAGAAGGTCTTGGCCCACTCGGCCGTTTCCCTCCGACAGCCCTCGTAGGCCTCCGCCAGGGAGGGCAACGGCCGTGATCCCGTGGCTGGATCGGCCAGCACCACCCCGCTCACACTGACGCCAGGGGGGCGGCGGTCGCAGCCTGATCGGCCGGGGACAGCCGTCCCTCGCTGAGGGCCGCTTCAATGGCCTGGGCGCACTGCTTGCCGCTCAGCACCGCCCCCTCCATCGAGGCCAGGTAGCGCTGCATCGTGAAGCAGCCTGCCAGGAAGAAATTGGCGATCGGCGAGGTCTGGTCGGGGCGGAGCTGCTGGCAGCCGGGAACGGTCTTGTAGACCGAGCGGGGGGTTTTGACCACCTTGGCCTTGCGCAGCTGCGCCTGATCATCGCCTGTGAAGTGCATGGGGAACAGCCGCTTCAGCTCCTCCATCGTCGCCGCCACGATTTCCTCGTCGGAGCGGCCGATCCAGTCCTTGGCCGGGGCGAACACCAGCTCCAGCATCGAGCGCTGGGGATCGGCATAGTCCCGGCAGGTGTTGCTCATGTCCGCGTAGACGCTGAGCAGGTCGCTGCGGCTGAACAGCAGGTGGTCGATGTCGGTGAGCTTGCGGTCGAACCAGAGATGGATGTTGATCACCGGCACCCCGTTGAGGCCCTCGAGCTTGCTGAAGTAAGGCAGCTGCTTCCAGGGCTCCGGCAGCAACAGCTTGAGGGGGTCCACAGGCATGGCGCTCACGTAGGCGTCAGCGGTGATGGTGGTACCGGGCTTGCCCTTGACCCCACCGATGCGGAAGGCGCTGACGCTGCCGTCGGGGTTCAGCTCGATCTCGCGCAGGGGCGCATCAAGATGCACCTCTCCCCCACGGGCCGTGACGTAATCGACGATCGGCTGGCAGAGCCGCTCCGGCGGGTTGCCATCAAGGAACGCCATCCTGGAGCCGTCGCTCTCCTGCAGGAAGCGGTTGAGCGCCGTGAGCACCACGGTGCTGGAAATTTCATCGGGATCGATGAAGTTCAACGCCTTGGCCATGGCGATGAACACCTCATCGTTCACACGCTCTGGAATATTGTGCAGGCGCAGCCACTCAGACCAGGAATATTTGTCACACTCCTCCACGTACTGCTGGCCGCGCAGCATGGCCGGCACCAGCCCCAGCCCGAAGGAGATCTTCTCCCCCCAGGTGAGCATGTCGTTGTTGCCCAGAATCGCCGCCACGCCATTGAGCGGGGCCGGCAGATCGGGGAAATCGAAGCGGCTGTAGGTGCCGGGCGTCTCCTTCTGGTTGAAGATCATCGAATGGCTCTTCCACTGGAGCCGGTCTTCGATGTCCAGTTCCTTGAACAGCTGGCGCATGTTGCGGTAGGCACCGAAAAAGATGTGCAGACCGGTTTCGTACCAGTCCCCGTCCTCGTCCTGCCAGGCCGCCACCTTGCCGCCCAGCACGTCGCGGGCTTCAAGCACCACCGGCGTATGACCGGCGTCACAGAGGTACTTGGCGCAGGCGAGGCCGGCCAGGCCGGCCCCGGCGATGGCGACGCGCATAACAGCTAAAGGAATGCAGCGCAAACCCTAGGGGCAGCACCACAGCCCTGCGCCTGAGACACGCCTTGGCCCTGCCCCCGGCTTGGAGGGCTTCCTATGGTGGCCATCCAGGACGCCAGCCCAGCACCCATGGTTGATGCCAGTGCCGCAGCCACTCCTGCCCCTCAGAGGGCTGCCGGTGACAGCACCCTGCTCAAGTCGACCACCCGGCACGTGCGCCTGTTCACCGCCCGGGTGGAGAACGGCGACCTGGTGCCCGACCCCAGCCAGCTGACCCTCGATGTGGACCCGGACAACGAGTTCCTCTGGGAGCCGCCGGTGCTCGCCAAGGTTCAGCAACGCTTCGGCGAGCTGGTGAACGCCCGGGCCGGCGAACCGCTCAACGACTACACCCTGCGCCGGATCGGATCCGACCTGGAGGGGTTCATCCGCCAGCTGCTCCAGACCGGAGAGCTTCGCTACAACCCCGATTGCCGGGTGCTCAACTACTCCATGGGGCTGCCCCGCACGCCTGAAACCCTGTGACCCGCTACCGCAACCGCTACGACGACGACCGCACAGGCTCTGACCGTGCCGGCTCAGAGCGTGCCAGCTCCGGGCGGTACGGCTCCGGCCGGTACGCCACGGCGGAGCGGCCGGGCCGGGGTGAACGGCCGCCGCGCCGTCCTGCCGGCGGTCCGGCGGGTGGCGGCGGCGGCAGCGACGGCGGGGGGGGACCCCAGTTCAACATCGCCACCATGGCGGTGCTGGCCGGCGTGCTCGTGCTGGGAATCGGCATCGGCACCGCCCTCTCCAGCACCACCCAGGGCAGCCAGGGCAACATCGCCAGTTCCCAGCAGCTCGACATGGCGGTGCCGGATCCTGAGTTCTGCCGCCAGTGGGGGGCCAGCGCCTTCGTGATGGATGTGGAGATCTACACCACCATGAACCCCAGCAGCAGCTTCGTGACCCAGCCGGCCCTGCGCCCCGGCTGTGTGATCCGGCGGGAGAACTGGAGCGTGCTCCAGAAGCAAGGAGCCGTGACGGCTGAACAGATGCGCCAGTGCAAGCAGCGCATGAACACCTTCGCCTACATCGGCTCGATCAAGGACCAGCCGATCGTGCGCTGCGTTTACCAGACCGACATCCGCGAAAACCAGTTCATCACCCGGGGCGTGGCCGATGACGCCGCCGGGGTGACGCCGGAAGCCAGCCAGTTCTGATCCCCCAGCTGAACTCTGGCAGCTCAGATCCACTGGGCCTGGCAGATCAGGCCCCTGCGGCTGCCTTCTCCACAGCTGCGGGTTGGACAGCTGGCGGTGCGGAGCGGCGCAGCGGGCTGTCGGCGCTGGCGAACACCGGCAGCACCTCACGGCGGAAGGCCTCAGCGGCCCTGGAGCAGTAGCGCGCCGGATGGGTGATCAGCTTGAGCTGACGGCGCACCATCAGGTCGGACACCTGGGGGCGGTGCACGGTGCCGGAGGCCAGCTCACGCTCGATCGACACCACCGGCAGGAAGGCGGCGCCGAGGCCCGACTGCACGGCGTTCTTGATCGCCTCGAAGGAATTGAGCTCCATCTCGATCTTCAGGCGCGTGAGCTCCAGCCCCGAGCGGGCCAGCAGCTGGTCCACCATCTTGCGGGTGGTGGACTGGGCATCGAGACAGACGAACCCCAACCGGTAGAGATCCTCCTTGGTGAGCTCCGGCAGCCGCGCCAGGGGGTGCTTGGTGGGCAGCACCAGGGCCAGTTCATCCACGCCATAGGGCACCACCTGCAGCAGCTCATTGAGCTCGCTGGGCAGTTCGCCGCCGATGATCGCCAGATCGATCTGGCCATTGGCCACGCTCCAGCCGGTGCGACGGGTGCTGTGGACCTGCAGCTGCACCGCCACATCGGGGTACTTCTGGCGGAACAGGCCGATCATGCGGGGCATCAGGTAGGTCCCGGTGGTCTGGCTGGCCCCCACGATCAGGGAGCCGCCGCGCAGGTTGTGCAGGTCTTCGAGGGCCCGGCAGGCCTCCTGGCACTGGCTGAGGATGCGGTCGCAGTAACTCAGCAGCAGGTGACCGGCCTCGGTGAGCTGGGCCTTGCGCCCTCCGCGGTCGAACAGCGACACGCTCAGCTGCTTCTCCAGGTTCTGGATCTGCAGGCTCACCGCCGGCTGGGTGACGTAGAGGCTGTCGGCCGCCTTCTTGAAGCTGCCTTCGCTGGCGATCGCCCGCAGGATGCGCAGCTGGTCGAGGGTGAACGGCAGATCTGCCATGGTTCGGCCTGAAGCCCGCAGGCCTGCGCCGGCAAGGATCCCAAACTCTAGGGGGGGCTGCCGGCGGCCAGAATCGCGGCCTTCACAACTCCCCATCCAGCCCGTGACGGCCAGCTTCAGCACCTCGGGCGGCAGCCACCACAGCACCTGGGTGATGCTGGGCCTGCTGCTGGCCTTCGCCGTGATCCACAGCGGTGGCGCCTCCCTGCGCCAGCTGGCGGTGGAGCGCATCGGCGAACGGGCCTGGCGGCTGATCTTCGCCGGGCTGAGCATCCCCTCGACAGGGGTGCTGGTGGCCTACTTCCTGGCCCACCGCTACGACGGCATCCGGCTCTGGAACCTGCAGGATCAGCCCTGGATCGTGCCCCTGGTGTGGACCGGCACGGCCATCAGCTTCTTCTTCCTCTACCCGGCCACCTACAACCTGCTGGAGATCCCCGCCCTGCTCCGCCCGCGGGTGCGCCTCTACGCCACGGGCATCATCCGCATCAGCCGCCACCCCCAGGCGATGGGACAGATCCTCTGGTGCGGCACCCACCTGCTGTGGATCGGCAGCAGCTTCATGGTGGTCACCTGCGTCGGCCTGATCGCCCACCACCTGTTCGCGGTCTGGAACGGCGACCGCCGGCTGCGCAACCGCTTCGGCGAGGCCTTTGAGGAGCTGCGCGCCACCACCTCGGTGGTGCCCTTCCGGGCCGTGCTCGATGGCCGCCAGCAGCTGGTGGCAGGCGAGTTTCTGCGCCCCGCCCAGCTGGGCATCGCCATCACCATCGGCCTGTTCTGGTGGGCGCACCGCTTCATCGGGGTGGGCGCGACCGCCTTCTCGCGCACCGCCCTGGCCCACTGGCTGGGCTGAGCGCCACCGGCGTTCCCCGACAGGCGCGGGGATCGCAGGGTCAAGCTGCCTACACTCCTGGCCAGCCCGCCCGCTCGGAGCCCGCGCCGGAATGCCCTCAGCCGCTGAACTCGCCTGGTTGATCCCGGTGCTCCCCCTGGCCGGCGCCTGCCTGGTTGGACTGGGGCTGATCAGCTTCAACCGCACCGTCAACCGGCTGCGCAAACCGGTGGCCCTGCTGCTGATCAGCTGCGTGGGGGCGGCCGCGGTGCTCAGCTACGCGGTGCTGGCTGAGCAGCTGGCGGGGGCTGGCCCCACCGAAGTGCTGTTCAACTGGGCCAGCGCCGGCACCTTCAACCTGCAGATGGGCTTCCGCGTCGATGCCCTGGCGGCCGTGATGCTGGCTTTGGTCACCACCATCGCCGTGCTGGTGATGGTGTATTCCGATGGCTACATGGCCCACGACAAGGGCTATGTGCGCTTCTTCACCTACCTGGCCCTGTTCAGCAGCTCGATGCTGGGCCTGGTGATCAGCCCCAACCTGCTCGAGATCTACGTGTTCTGGGAGCTGGTGGGCATGTGCTCCTACCTGCTGGTGGGCTTCTGGTACGACCGCGACGGCGCCGCCAATGCCGCCCAGAAGGCCTTCGTGGTGAACCGGGTGGGCGACTTCGGCCTGCTGCTGGGGATCCTGGGGTTGTTCTGGGCCACCGGCAGCTTCGGCTTTGAGGAGATCGGTGCCAGCCTTCAGGAGGCGGTGGCCGGGGGTGGCCTCAGCAGCGGCGTGGCCGTGCTGCTCTGCCTTCTGGTGTTCATGGGGCCCATGGCCAAGTCGGCCCAGTTCCCACTGCACGTGTGGCTGCCCGATGCCATGGAAGGCCCCACGCCGATCTCGGCCCTGATCCACGCGGCCACGATGGTGGCCGCCGGCGTGTTCCTGGTGGCTCGGCTGCAGCCGGTGTACGAGCCCTTTGCCGCCGTGCAGGTCACGATTGCGGTGATTGGCACCATCACCCTGTTTCTGGGCGCCTCGATCGCCCTCACCCAGCAGGATCTCAAGAAGGGCCTGGCCTACAGCACCGTGAGCCAGCTGGGCTACATGATGCTGGCCATGGGCTGCGGCGCCCCGGTGGCCGGCATGTTCCACCTGGTCACCCACGCCTTCTTCAAGGCCATGCTGTTCCTGGGCTCGGGCTCGGTGATCCACGCCATGGAGGAGGTGGTGGGGCACGAACCGGTGCTCGCCCAGGACATGCGCCTGATGGGCGGC
Organism: Cyanobium sp.; assembly: GCA_007135755.1. Taxonomy (GTDB): domain Bacteria; phylum Cyanobacteriota; class Cyanobacteriia; order PCC-6307; family Cyanobiaceae; genus NIES-981. Next base: position 23,291 of record SLIG01000057.1, on the reverse strand, counting down.
CTGCGCAAGTTCATGCCGGTGACCTCCACCACCTTCCTGATCGGTTGCGTGGCGATCGCCGGCATCCCACCCCTGGCGGGCTTCTGGAGCAAGGACGAGATCCTGGGCCAGGCCTTCAACACCTACCCCCTGCTGTGGGGGATGGGCTTGATCACCGCCGGCATGACCGCGTTTTACATGTTCCGGCTCTACTTCCTCACCTTTGAAGGGGAGTTCCGGGGCAACGACAAGGCGATGGCCGCCCAGTTGCTGGCGGCCGCCGGCAAGGGCGCCGAGGAGCACGAGGAGCACGGCCATCACGCCGAGCACCCCCATGAGTCCGGCTGGCAGATGGCCATGCCCCTGGCGGTGCTGGCCGTGCCCTCAGCCCTGGTCGGCCTGCTCGGCACCCCCTGGAACAGCCGCTTCGCAGGCCTGCTCGATCCTGAGGAGGCCGCCGAGATGGCGGAGCACTTCAGCTGGGGGGAGTTCCTGCCGTTGGCCGGGCTCTCGGTTGCCGTCTCGGTGGCCGGCATCACGGTGGCCGTGCTGGCCTACGCCCTGCGCCGGCTCGATCTGGCCTCGGCGGTGGCCGGCCGCTTCCCGGCCGTGAACGCCTTCCTGGCCAACAAGTGGTATCTCGATGCCATCAACGACAAGCTGTTCGTGCAAGGCAGCCGCAAGCTGGCCCGCTCGGTGCTGGAGGTGGACTCCAAGGTGGTGGACGGCGTGGTGAACCTCACCGGCCTGATGACCCTGGGCAGCGGCGAGGGCCTGAAGTACTTCGAAACCGGCCGGGCCCAGTTCTACGCCCTGATCGTGTTTGGGGGGGTGATCGCCCTGGTGGTGCTGTTCGGCTCGCTGGGCTGAGGGCTTCGGCCGTGCGCGCGGGGCGCGCAACACGGCCTCAGCGCCTCAGCCCGGCGAGCCTCACCCCGGGGGCGGGCTCAGTGGGGCAGCTTTGCCGTGGCCGCGCCGCAGGTTCAGGTGCAACAGCCCCAGCCGCCACCACCGCCACTCCTGCTGCGATGGCTGCGCCACTACGGACTGTGTGACTCCCCCCACCGGCGCAGGGGCGACGCAGGAGGTATTTCTACACTCCTGCCAACGGACTGCCTGCATTCGTGCCCTTCCCCTGGCTGAGCGCCTCGATCCTGTTCCCGATCGGAGCAGCCCTGCTGATCCCCTTCGTTCCCGACAAGGGCGACGGGAAACAGGTGCGCTGGTTCGCCCTGGGGGTGGCCCTGGTCACCTTCCTGCTCACGGTGGGGGGCTACCTCAACGGCTACGACCCGGCGGTGGAGGGCCTGCAGCTGGCCCAGCACATCGACTGGCTGCCCCAGCTCGGTCTGGCCTGGTCGGTGGGGGCCGACGGCCTGTCGATGCCGCTGATCCTGCTCACCAGCTTCATCACCGCCCTGGCGGCCCTGGCGGCCTGGCCGGTGAGCTTCAAGCCGAAGCTGTTCTATTTCCTGCTGCTGGCCATGGATGGTGGCCAGATCGCGGTGTTCGCCGTGCAGGACATGCTGCTGTTCTTCCTCGCCTGGGAGCTGGAGCTGATCCCGGTGTACCTGCTGCTGGCCATCTGGGGCGGCAAGAAGCGCCAGTACGCCGCCACCAAATTCATCCTCTACACCGCCGGCAGCTCCCTGTTCATCCTGCTCGCCGGCCTGGCCATGGCCTTCTACGGCGACAGCATCAGCTTCGAGTACACGACCCTGATGGCCAAGGACTTCTCGGCCCAGTTCCAGCTGCTCTGCTACGCCGGTCTGCTGATCGCCTTCGGGGTGAAGCTGCCGATTGTGCCCCTGCACACCTGGCTCCCCGACGCCCACGGCGAGGCCACGGCGCCAGTGCACATGCTGCTGGCCGGCATCCTGCTGAAGATGGGCGGCTACGCCTTGCTGCGTTTCAACGTGCAGCTGCTCCCCGACGCCCACGCCCAGTTCGCCCCCCTGCTGGTGGTGCTGGGGGTGGTGAACATCATCTATGCGGCGCTCACCTCCTTTGCCCAGCGCAACCTCAAGCGCAAGATCGCCTACAGCTCGATCAGCCACATGGGCTTCGTGCTGATCGGCATCGGCAGCTTCAGCGCCCTCGGCACCAGCGGGGCGATGCTGCAGATGATCAGCCACGGCCTGATCGGCGCCAGCCTGTTCTTCCTGGTGGGCGCCACCTACGACCGCACCCACACCCTGCAGCTCGATGAGATGGGAGGGGTGGGCCAGAAGATGCGCAAGATGTTCGCTCTCTGGACCGTGTGCTCCCTGGCCTCCCTGGCCCTGCCGGGGATGAGCGGCTTCGTGAGTGAGTTGATGGTGTTCGTGGGCTTCGTCACCAGTGAGGCCTACACCCTCAGCTTCCGGGTGGTGATGGCGGTGCTGGCGGCGGTGGGCGTGATCCTCACCCCCATTTACCTGCTGTCGATGCTGCGCGAGATCTTCTTCGGCAGGGAGAACGCCGAGCTCGCCTCCCACAGCAATCTGGTGGATGCCGAACCCCGGGAGATCTACGTGATCAGCTGCCTGCTGGTGCCGATCATCGGCATCGGGCTTTACCCCCGGATCATGACCGACAGCTACCGGGCCTCGATCGAGGCGCTGGTGCGGCGGGAGACCAGGGCCATGGCCCTGGTGAACCCCACCCCCGCCGCCGGCCTGATCCGACAGGCCAGCCTCCAGGCCCCGGCGCTGACGGGCTGACCCGCTGGACCTACGCTCCGCATCTGGAGCGATGCCGCCATGAAACAGCTGAACTTTCTGCTGATCTTCAGCTTCGGCCTGGCGATGGTGATGTTCACCCTCGAGAACACGGCCCCCACCACGGTTCATTTCCTGCCCGGCATGGCCACCACCCTGCCGCTGGCCGCCCTGCTGCTGGTGGTGGGCGGGATCGGTGCCACGGCGGCCTGGGTGTTCGCCGTCTGGAGCGGGGTGACGCGCAAGGTGGAAGCCCTGCAACGCCAGGGGGAATTCGAGGCCCAGCAGGTGCGCATCGAGGAACTGGAGCACGACCTGCAGCGCTACCGCGCCACCGTGGATGCCCAGCTGGGTCTGCTGCCCGCCGCTGGCGAGAGTTCCGCCCAGCCCGAAGCGGTGGCCAGCGGCGAAGGCATTGGCGGCTGAAGGCTGGCCGGCTTGAACCTTGGCCCTGCGTGCCACCGCCGGCGCTGGGCTGGCACGGGGGGCGCTGGTGCGAACGGCCCGTGATCGGTAGCGTGCCCCCATCGGCGGCAGCGCCCACCACGGTGGAGTGAGGAGTGACGCAAGCAGGCGCCAGGCTGGCCATCCGACTGCTGCAGGACGCCGCTGAGCGGGGGGAGATCGACCCCTGGGATGTGGATGTGATCGCCGTAGTGGATGGTTTCCTCGACCAGCTGCGCCAACGCATCGCCGTGCCGCGGCTGGTGGCGGCGGCCCGTCCTGGGCGGGGAGGGAGCTACGAGCAGGACCTGGCGGACAGCAGCGAGGCCTTCCTGGCCGCCTCGGTGCTGGTGGGCCTCAAGGCCCAGCTGCTGGAGGCCAGCACCCTGCCGCCCGAGCCACTGCCGGAGGATGACCACTGGGCAGCGGAGGACGCCGAGGACGGCTGGGACCTCAATGCCGGCCTGGCCATCCCCCGGCGGCCGGAGCGCCACCTCTGGCGGCGGCCGGTGGCACCGCCGCCCCTGCAGCGGCCGGTGACCCTCGGCGAGCTGATTCGCCAGCTGGAGGACATCGCCGAGCAACTCGAGCGGAGCGAAGCTGAGGGCAGGACACCGCGGCGGCGGCGGCGCTTCAGCGAGCGGGAGGCGATCGAGCAGGTGGCCACCCTGGCCCACCGGGAAAAACTGCCGGAAACCACCGCCGCCCTCAGCCGATTCCTGCAGCACTGGCAGCCGGCCGAGAGCTGGGTGTGCTTCGAGCAGCTGGTGAACGCCTGGACGCAGGCCGTGCTGAGCGGTGCCGGCGAGGCGGAGCTGGACTGCGACCGGGTGGGGGTGTTCTGGGCGTTGCTGTTCCTCTGCCACCAGGGCTGCCTGGAGCTGCAGCAACAGGGCGGCCTGTTCGGCCCCCTGGCGCTGCGACGGCTTGAGCAGAGTCTGATGGGCGAACAGCCGCAACCGGTGGCCCTGGCGGCGACGGCGCCGCCCGATCAGCTGCCAAGCACACGAGGACTTGCCGCCTGAAACACCGACTAAGCTTCGCCATCCGACCTGAGAGAGTGCGCGCCGATGAAGGCGATGATCCTGGCGGCCGGCAAAGGAACCCGGGTGCGACCCATCACGCACACGATTCCCAAGCCGATGATCCCCATCCTGCAGAAACCCGTGATGGAGTTCCTGCTGGAGTTGCTGCGCCAGCACGGCTTCACCGAGGTGATGGTGAACGTGTCCCACCTGGCCGAGGAGATCGAGAACTACTTCCGCGACGGCCAGCGTTTCGGGGTGGAGATCGCCTACAGCTTCGAGGGCCGCATCGAGGACGGTGAGCTGATCGGTGAAGCCCTGGGATCGGCCGGAGGCCTGAAGAAGATCCAGAACTTCCAGCGCTTCTTCGACGACACCTTCGTGGTGCTCTGCGGGGATGCCCTGATCGACCTCGACCTCAGCGAGGCCTTGCGCCGCCACCGCGAGAAGGGGGCCATGGCCAGCCTGGTGACCAAACGGGTGCCCCGCGATCAGGTGAGCAGCTACGGGGTGGTGGTGACCGACGACAACGGCCAGGTGCTCTCCTTCCAGGAGAAGCCCGCAGTGGGCGAGGCCGCCAGCGACATGATCAACACCGGCATCTACATCTTCGAGCCCGAAGTGCTCGACTTCATCCCCAGCGGGGTGCCCTTCGACATCGGCTCCGACCTCTTCCCCCTGCTGGTGAACAGCGGAGCACCCTTCTTCGCCCTGCCGATGGAATTCGAGTGGGTGGACATCGGCCGGGTGCCCGACTACTGGCAGGCGATCCGCAGTGTGCTCTTGGGAGAGGTGCGCCAGGTGCAGATCCCCGGCAAGGAGGTGATGCCCGGCGTATTCACCGGTCTGAACGTGGCCGCCAACTGGGACAAGATCAACGTTCAGGGCCCGGTGTACGTGGGCGGGATGACCAAGATCGAGGATGGCGTCACCATCATCGGCCCGTCGATGATCGGCCCCAGTTGCCAGATCTGCGAGGGAGCCACGATCGACAACTCAATCATCTTCGATTACTCGCGCATCGGTGCCGGCGTGCGCTTGGCGGAGAAGCTGGTGTTCGGCCGCTACTGCGTGGACCGCAACGGCGACCACTTCGACCTCCAGGATGCCGCCCTCGACTGGCTGATCACCGACGCCCGGCGCCAGGACGTGCTGGAGCCCTCTCCCCATCAGAAGGCGCTGGCGGAACTGCTGGGCACCGACCTCAGCCTCAGCAAGGCGAGCTGAGCATCGGCTCGGGATCCAGCTGGGCGGTCTCGGCCCTCAGCCCCGCCCGCTCGAGAATCAGGGGGATGCGCTCCTCGGCCTTGATCGCCATCAGGTGCACCCCCTGGGCGATGGTCACGTAGCTGGCCACCTGCTCGGCGGCGATGCGGATGCCTTCGCTGGCCGGATCCGGGGCCGCCGCCAGCCGGTCGATCACACCCTGGGGGATGTTGGCGCCCGGCACCACCCGGTTGATGAAGGTGGCGTTGCGGGCCGATTTCAGCAGGAACACGCCGGCCAGCACCGGCAACCCCAGGGGAGCGGCAATCTCCTCCACAAAGCGTCGCAGCGCCTCCGCATCGGTCACCATCTGGGTTTGCAGGAAGCGGGCGCCCGCCTCCCGTTTGCGCCGAACCCGGGCCCGCAGGCCTGACCAACTGGGACACTGGGGATCGGCGGCAGCCCCGGCGAAGAAAGCCGTACCGCCATCAGGGAGGCGGCCGTCCACCGGATCGGCTCCCTGGTTGAGCTGATCCACCAGCTGCAGCAAGCGCACCGACTCCAGCTCGTTCACCGCCCGGGCCGCTGGCTGGTCACCGGCCCGCACGGGATCACCGGTGAGGCAGAGCAGGTTGCGCAGTCCGAGGGCGTGGGCGCCGAGCAGGTCGGCCTGAAGAGCGATGCGGTTGCGGTCGCGGCAGGCCATCTGCAGCACGGGCTCGAGCCCCTCCTCCTGCAGCAGCCGGCACACCGCCAGGCTGCTCATGCGCATCACCGCGCGGCTTCCGTCGGTGACGTTGATGGCATGCACCCAACCCTGCAACTGGCGGGCGGCCGCGAGGGTGCGGGAGGGATCGCCGCCCCGCGGCGGCGTGACTTCAGCCGTGATCGCCGTGCGGCCACTGGCCAGAGCCTGTTGGAGCAGCAAGCCGGGCCCTCAGGATGCAGCGTCCATCATGCACCGCTCCGGTGGCTGCCTAGAGTGACAGGGCAGGGGCTGGGTGGTGACATGGGTCGAGATCCTCTCCATAGCCCAGGGCGCGATGGGCCTGCAGAGGGACTGAGAACTCAGACGGGCCAGCTCTCGGAGCGGGAGCTGGAGATCATCGCCCTGGTGGCGGAAGGCCTCACCAATCAGGAGATCGCCGACCAGCTCACGATCAGCAAGCGCACGGTGGACAACCACGTGAGCAACATCTTCACCAAGACCGGCTGCAAAAACCGCGTGGCCCTGCTGAACTGGGCCATGGACAACGGCAAGATCTGCCGCGATGGCGTGACCTGCTGCGCCCTGGTGCCGGGCGAGACCGACGTCCCCACCCGGCTGCACTGAACCCGCTGCACTGAGCCCGCTACGACAGCCCGCTGCACGCTGCATCTGCCAACTGCACTGGGACCCGGGCGGCCACGCCAGCCGTCAGATCAGAGCCGCCTTCAGATCACAGGAGTGGCTGCAGAACGGACGCAGGCGTCACCGCTGCCGGATCCGTGACGCGCAGCACCAGGGGCTCAAGGCTGAAGGCCGCCTCGTCAAGACCGAACAGCTCGGCGTAAGCCAGACAGTCGGCCCGGTCGCGCCCGGCGTAACGCAGAACCCCATGGCTGTCGTAAAGACCCAGCAAGGCGAAACCTTCAGAAAACCTTTAGATGGATCCTAGGGCCTGCAGCAGCCACCGGCGCCGCGGCTCAGCCCAGCTGGCCAGGGGTTCGTGGGCCAGGGCCGCGTTGCTGAGCTCATGGCGGCCCGTGAGCTCCAGCCCGCACCAGGGCGGCACCGCCACCGGCTGATCCGGCGACTCCAGTTCCACCTCCGCCACCACCAGCGGCGCGTTGGCGCCCTCGAACACGTCCAGCACCCAGTCGCCACCAGCCAGATCCAGGCCATGGCGGCGCTTGCGCAGCTGCCACTGCGTGAGCGCCAGCAGCGCCACCGCATCGGCGGGGGGAATGGGGTATTCGAACTCCTGGCGCACCAGCCCCTCCCCGGCCCGCGGCTCAGACGCAGAAGCCGGTGACGTCGCAGGGGCTGAGGCCGAAACCGGGGCCTTGAGGGTGAGCCAGGCCTGGGCGGCCGCCGCTGGAGTGGTGCCGGGGCCACCGGCCTCACGGCTGAGGCGTACCCGCAGGGTGAAGCCGCCCGGTGAGCTGGTGAGGTAGCCCTGCTGCAGCTCGCTCTGCCAGCGCACATGGGCCCGCCAACCGTCGCCTGTCACCAGGAAGCGGCGTTCGATCTCCACACCCACGACCCGCGCGGCGGCTGCCTAATTGTGCGACGGCACGGCCGCCATCAGGCTGCCGGCCCAGTGCAGCTTGTGGGTGAGGGTGCGGTAGTAGGAGGGGCTCTGCTCGAGCTGAACCATCAGCGCCGGGTGCTCGGCACGCCGCACCACCACCCGGTCGCCCGGCTCCAGGGTGGCGGCATGGGCACCGTCCTTCCAGAGCCGCACCCGCCGGCTGCTCTCTCCCAGGGGCCAGAGGCTGAGTTCAGCACGAGGCGGCACCACCAGGGCCCGGCTGGAGAGGCTGATCGGACAGATGGGGTTGACCACGATGGCCTCGAGCCCCGGGTGCAGGATCGGTCCGCCGGCCGCCATGGCGTAGCCGGTGGAGCCGGTGGGGGTGGCGATGATCAGTCCATCACCGCGGTACTGGTCCACCACCTCGCCGTCGATCTCCAGCTCCAGCACGCAGGTGGGCGGCAGCCCGTCGGGCCCGGGGCGCACATAGACGTCGTTGAGGGCCACGTGATGGTCGTGCAGCTCGCCCTCCACTCCATCGCCCCGGTGGATGCGGGCCTGAAGCATCATGCGCCGCTCGAGGGCGAAGCGGTCGTGGAGCAGACGCTGCCAAAGGCTCGTGCCCGCCTCGGGCGGGGATGGGGCGTTCTCCAGCCGCAGCAGGGCGCGGTCGTGGGTGAGGAAGCCCAGGTTGCCGCCCACGTTGAAGCAGAGGATCGGCACGCCCAGCGGAGCCAGATGGCGCGCAGCGCCCAGCACGGTGCCGTCACCCCCCAGCACCACGGCCAGATCTGGCAGCTCATCCTCGGTGGCCAGCAAGCCCGGGAAGGGATCGGCGGCGGCCCCGGACTGGGCGCTCACGACCGCCACGCCCTGACTGCGCAGATCGTCAGCGCAACGGCGGCTCTGGCGCTGGGCCGCCTGGCTGCCGGAGCGCGCGATCAGCCACACCCGCTCCAGGCGCATGGACCGGCTACCAGCGCAGCAGGTTGAAGCGCTCCATGTCCACCGTGTCGCGGTTGCGGTAGAGGGAGAGCAGGATCGCCAGGCCCACCGCCGCTTCGGCGGCGGCGACGGTGATCACGAAGATGGCGAACACCTGGCCACGGATCAACTGGCCGTCGAGATAGCTGGAGAAGGCCATCAGGTTGATGTTCACGGCATTGAGCATCAGTTCGATGCTCATCAGCACCCGCACGGCGTTGCGGCTGTTGATCAGTCCCCACACCCCGGTGCAGAACAGCACCGCCGCCAGCACCAGGAAGGCCTGCAGAGGAATGCCGGAGGAGAGCGAAAGATCCATGGGGGCGGGGATCGGCAGGGGACGTGGCGGCTGGAACTGGAGTGGCTGGCCTGGAGCGGGCTGGGATCAGCGGGCGCTGCGGTCGAGCAGCAGGGGAGTGCGGGCCTTCTCGATCAGCCCCTGATCCACCTCCTCACCGGTGCCGATGTCCTGGCTGAACACATCACGGCGGGCCAGCACGATGGCGCCGATCATCGCCATCAGCAGCAGCACCGAGGCCAGTTCGAAGGGCAGCAGGTAGTCGGAGAAGAGGTGCTCACCGATGCGGATGGTGGCCTCCTCACCCACGGGCTCCGGGCCACTGCCCCAGGGGGTGGTGAAGGCCACCCGGATCAAGAGCACGAACAGGCCGCCGCAGACCAGGCCGGAGAGCAGCCGGCGCAGGCCCAGGCCGGGAATGGCCGCCAGATCCTCGCGCTTGTTCACGAGCATGATCGCGAACAGGATCAGCACGTTCACCGCGCCCACATAAACGAGAACCTGGGCGGCGGCCACGAAGCTGGCGTTGAGCATCAGGTAGAGACCCGCCACCGAGAGGAAAACCCCGGCCAGCAGGAAGGCGGCGTAGACGACGTTGGGGAGCAGCACCACCCCAAGGGCACCGGCCACCACGGTGGTGGATAGAACGGCGAAGCAGATCTGCTGGGTGGTGGAGGCGATGGTCATCAGCCCTTCTCGTCCGGATTTGCTGGGGGGGCGGCAGCAGGAGGCTCTGCCTTGGGCAGGGTCTCGAGCACCTGCTCGGGCAGTCTGCCCGCCCGCGGCTCGCTGTCCGGCACGACGTGGGGATCGATCTCTCCCTTCGGCAGGTAGACCAGCTCGCGCAGGGGGTGCACCGCGGGGTCGCTGGTGACGCTTGTGGGCAGCCGGCCAAGGGCGACGTTGTCGTAGTTGAGGCTGTGGCGGTCGAAGGCAGCCAGCTCGTATTCCTCGGTCATCGACAGGCAGTTTGTGGGGCAGTACTCCACGCAGTTGCCGCAGAATATACACACCCCGAAATCGATCGAATAATTCCGGAGCTCTTTTTTCTTGGTTTCCTTGTTCATCACCCAATCCACCACCGGCAGGTTGATCGGGCACACCCGCACGCACACCTCACAGGAGATGCACTTGTCGAGCTCATAGTGGATGCGGCCGCGGTAGCGCTCCGAGGGAATCAGCTTCTCGTAGGGATACTGCACCGTGACGGGACGGCGGCGCAGGTGATCGAAGGTCACCGCCAGACCCTGGGTCATGTACTGGGCCGCACCCGCCGCATCGCGGGTGTAGTCGCCGACTTTCTTGAGGAATCCGAACATGGAACTCAGGCGGTGATTGGGCTCATGATGGCGCTCCAGGCGGCCAGTTGACCGGAGCGGAGAGGGGGCTCAGCCTCCGAAGAAGGCTGGGAATGCCAGCTTGAGGCCGGCGGTGACCAGGAGATTGACCAGGGCGATGGGGAGCAGGAACTTCCAGCCGAGATCGAGGAGCTGGTCGATCCGCACCCGGGGAGTGGTCCAGCGCAGCAGGATGGCCAGAAACACCAGCAGGTAGGCCTTGAGAACGGTCATGACGATGCCCACCGAGGCGGTGATCACCTGCACCGCAGGGGCATCGATGGGCTGGCCCAGCCAGCCCGCCAGCCACTCCACCGGCAGCGGGAAGCCCCAGCCACCCAGGTAGAGCACCGACACCAGCAGCGCCGATAGCACCAGGTTGATGTAGCTGCCCAGGTAGAAGAGGGCGAACTTCATGCCGGCGTATTCGGTCTGGTAGCCGGCCACCAGCTCTTCCTCGGCCTCGGGGAGGTCGAAGGGCAGGCGCTCGCATTCGGCCAGGGCGCAGATCCAGAAGATCACGAAACCCACCGGCTGGCGCCAGATGTTCCAGCTGAGGATGCCGGCACCGGTCTGCTGGTTGACGATGTCGACGGTGCTGAGCGAGTTGCTCATCATCACCACCGCCAGAACCGCCAGGGCCAGAGGGATCTCGTAGGAGATCGACTGGGCAGCCGCCCGCAGCCCGCCCAGGAGGGAGTATTTGTTGTTGGAGGCGTAGCCGCTCATCAGCAGGCCGATCGGCTGGATGCTGCTGAGAGCGATCCACAGAAAGATGCCCACCCCCACGTTGCTGATCAGCAGGTTCTGACCGAAGGGAACCACCAGCCAGCTGAGGATCACCGGGATCAGCACCAGCACCGGCCCGAGGGTGAACAGCAGGCTGTCGGCCCGGGCCGGAATGATGTCTTCCTTGAACACCAGCTTGAGACCGTCGGCCAGGGGCTGGAGCACCCCCAGGGCACCGGCGTATTCCGGGCCGATGCGCTGCTGCACGGCGGCGGAGATCTTGCGCTCCAGCCACACGTTCACCAGAACGCCCACCACCGCCGCCACCAGCACCAGCAGCATCGGCAGCGGCAGCCAGAGCAGGTGGGCCGTGCCGGCGCTGAGGCCGACACCTTGCAGGAGGGTTTCGAAGCTGGCCTGGAGATCGAGGCCTGCGGCTGCGTCGAGCCCCGGAGCGCTGCCGGGGGCCGAGGTGCTCACCATGGGGGCTGCTCAGGTAGGGGGCAACTTAGCGGGCGTGCAGTTAGCGGGCGTCGAGGGGCTGCCACTGGCGGGGCAGGGCGCCGGTGTAGATCTGCGAGGGCCGGAAGATGCGATTGGCCCCGAGCTGCTCCTTCCAGTGGGCCAGCCAACCGGCGGTGCGGGCGATGGCGAAGATCGGCGTGAACAGATCCCTGGGGATGCCGAGCTTGCGGTACACCAGGCCGGAGTAGAAGTCGACGTTGGGGTAGATGCCCTTCGGCCCCAGGCGCTCGGCGGCCGCCCGTTCCAGGTCACAGGCCAGGTCGTAGAGGGGGTCGTGGCCGAAGCGGTCGAACAGCTGCTCGGCCAGTCCCTGCAGGATCACCGCCCGGGGGTCCTTCACCTTGTATTCGCGGTGGCCGAAGCCCATGATCTTCTGGCGCTCGGCGATGGCCCGGTCGAGCCAGGGCTCCACCTGATCAGGGCTGCCGATCGCCTCCAGCATGGCCAGCACGTCCTCATTGGCGCCGCCGTGCAGGGGGCCCGCCAGGGTGCCCACCGCCGAGGCCACCACCGCATAGGGATCGGTGAGCGTGCTGGCAGTGACGCGGGCACTGAAGGTGCTGGCGTTGAGGCTGTGCTCGGCGTGGATGATCAGGCAGGCATCGAAGATGCGGGCCGCCAGAGGATCGGGCTCCCGCTCGGTGAGCATGTAGAGGAAGTTGGCCGCGTAGGGCAGGTCGTCGCGGGGCTGGATCGGATCCTGGCCTTTGCGGATCAGCTGAAACGCCGCCACCATCGTGGGGATCTTGGCCAGCAGGCGCACCACCGCCCGGTAGATGTATTCCGGGTTGTCGAGGGCGCGGCGGGAATAGAAGAGCCCCAGGGAGGCAGCGCTGGCCTGCAGGGCATCCATCGGATGGCCCTGGGCTGGGAAGCTCTTCATCATGTCGCGGATGCGGAAGCTCACCCGCCGGTGCATCTGCACCTCGTGTTCGAACTCCCGCAGTTGCACCGCGGTGGGCAGGTCGCCCCAGATCAGCAGATAGGCGGTTTCCAGGAAGGTGCTCTGGGTCGCCAGGATCGCCGTGTCATAGCCGCGGTAGGTGAGGTGGCCCTGGCGGCCGTCGATGTCGCAGATGGCCGACTGGGTGGCCGGCACCCCCTCGAGCCCAGGCCGGAACGGCGGCGGCGAAGGCGGCGGCGACGCAGTGGCACTCACGGGCTGGCAGACAGGCTGACGTGGGGTGACCCTACGGCCAGTGCCCTGCCGGCGCCGTAGCGCTAGCTGCCACCCAGCAGCTGCCGGGGCCCCATCAGCAGCCGCAGCCGGCCCCGGGGCGAAGCCGGGCCCTCCTCCAGCTGCAGCAGCGCCACCCCGGCCTTCTTGAGCACCACGGTGCCGGGCCCCGCACCGATCAGGGCGGCCACCAGCAGACCCAGGTCGGGCTCATGGCCCACCAGCGCGAGCCGCTGCCCGGCCGCCAGGCCAGCCAGCAGGGGCCAGGGGTCGCCTCCGGGCGCCAGGCCCTCGGCCAGCTGCAGGGCCGGCGCCAGGCCGGCGGCGCAGGCCAGCTCGGCCGTCTGGCGCGCGCGGCGCAGCGGACTGCTGAACAGGGCGGTGCAGCCCAGCTCGAGGCGAAGCAGCTGGGCCAGGACCGCCTCGGTGCGCAGCCGGCCAGCGGCCGTCAGGGCCCGCTCGGCGTCCGGTTGCTCGGGGGTGGGTTCCTCGGCGATGCCGTGGCGCAGCAGCAGCAGTTCAGCCATAGCTGAGTCGGGCCCGCAGGTGCAGAGCGCCATCCTCGCTCTGCAGCGCCAGGCCCAGGCCCTGCACCGGCTCGGCCAGGGGTTCGCCGGCCAGGGCGGAGAGCAGCCGCCAGGGCGTCCAGAGCGGCAGCAGCTCCCGGGCCGGCCGCCCCGCCAATGCCCAGCGCAGCGGCGCCGCGGGCAGATCGAGAGCGTCCAGGGTGTCCAGCAGAGGACGCGGCCCCCGGCGGGCCTGGTCCTGCTGGCCGAGGGTGTCCAGCGAATCGGACCACCAGGCCAGGCCGTCCCGCTCGCTGCGGGCCGCCGCCAGGGTGGCCTGGAGCTGGTCGCCCGCGGCGCCGCGGCGGCCGCTGGCGGCCTGCAGCCGGGTCCACACCTGCACCGTCTCGCCGTCGAGCTCGAGGGGAGCGGCGATCAACCCGTCGCCGGCCAGCTGGGCGGCCAGAGCCGCCGGGTCGGGGGAGGCGGCCGCACTGCCCAGCAGCCAGCCGCCGGCCGAGCGCAGCACCAGCAGCGGGCCTTCAGCCGCCGCAGCCACCCGGGCGGGCAGGACCTCCAGGGGCCGGCCCGGGCCGGCCAGGAGCCAGGGCTGCAGCCGGGCCTGCCAGGCCTGGGACCAGTGGGCCGGATCCTGAATCAGGGCGAGGCTGGCGGCCTCCCCGCGCACCCCGGCCTGCAGGGCTTCAGCGCTGGCGGCGCCGCCAGCGGCGGGGGGAAAGGCGGCCAGCTCCTCGCCCTCAGCGCCGGGCGCCGGCATCAGCCAGCCATCGAGCAGCAGGTTGGGGCCCTGGGGCCTGAGGGCCGCCACCAGGGAACCGGCCCCGGGCCATGTCTCCCCCAGCCAGTCATCCAGGGCCGGCGTACGGGTGCTCACCAGCACCACGCCCCGGGCCAGCCGCTCAAGAGAACGCCGGAAGGCCGGATCGGCGGCCTGGTTGAGCTCATCGATCTGGGACACGTCGAGGGCCTGCTCCAGCGGGCCCCGGCCCGAGGCCAGCAACACCAGGTCGTCGTTGATCAGGGCGGTGGCGATCGGCACCGGTTCGCTGCCCAGCAGGGCGCCGCGGCCGCTGATCAGGCCCATGCCCCGGTAGCTGGTCACCTGCAGGTCGGTGCCGGCCAGGCTGCGGGTCTGCCAGAAGCGCTGCAGGAACCGGCGGGCCCCGTCGCCGTCGCGGCTGCTGAGAGCCAGCACCCAGCCGCTCGGGGTGCGGTCGGCGCCGGCCAGCAGCCAGAGGCCGGTTTCGGGACCCAGCCAGCCGGCCAGCTCACCGGGATAGTCGAGGCCGGCCGCGGCGAAGGCCCCATCGCGCAGGCGTGCCACCGCGTCGCGGGCCTCGGCGCGACGCCGGGGCGGCGCCACAGCCCGGGCGTAGGCCAGGGGCTGCTCGGCGTCGCTGAGCAGATAGAGGCTGAGATCGGCATCCCGGGGCACGAACCGGGCCGAACGGGGAACGGCCAGCGCCTGCTGCTGGAGCTGGAGGGGGGACCGCTGCCACACCAGCCACCAGGCGGCCCCAGCCAGGGCCAGCAGCACCAGGACCGCCGCCAGCACCACCGCCAGGAATCGGCGGGCCTTCATGCATCCACTGCAGGATGGGCCCATCCTGCACCGAACCAGTCCCGTGACCACACCGCTGAGCATCTCCGCCCGCGAGCTGCAGGAGCGCCTGCAGCGGGGCGAGGCGATCCAGCTGGTCGATGTGCGCGAAGACCAGGAGCTGGCCTGGGCGCGGCTGCCCCACCCGATGCTGCACCTGCCCTTGAGCCGATCCCAGGAGTGGCTGGCGGACCTGGACCAGCGGCTGGAGCGCGACCGGCCGGTGGCCGTGCTCTGCCATGCGGGCATCCGCAGCTGGCAGTTCGCCTGCTGGCTGATGGACCAGCAGGGCTACGGAGAGGTGTGGAACCTGCAGGGCGGCATCGACGCCTGGAGCGTGGAGGTGGACCCCAGCGTGCCGCGCTACTGAGACAACGCCGGCAGCGGCGGTCGCGGTGGCCATCCAGATCCCTGCGCAAGGTGCCTACGATCAGGGAACTCACCTCGCCACGGCAACCGGTGCAGGCCCTCTCCCCTCGACAGCAGGAGGTGCTGCGCCTGGCGGTGCGCCACTACGTGGACACCATGGAGCCGGTGGGCAGCAAGACCCTGGTGCGGCGCTTCGGCCTGCCCACCAGCCCCGCCACCGTCCGCTCGGCCATGGGCGCCCTGGAGCAGCAGGGCCTGCTCACCCAGCCCCACACCTCCGCTGGCCGTGTACCCAGCCAGCAGGGCTACCGCCTGTATGTGGACCAGCTGCTGCCCGCCCCCGGCGCCGCCGCCCTGCAACTGGAGCGCGACCTGGCCGCCCTCAGCCTGCAGTGGCCGTCGTTCGACGACCTGCTGCTGCACCTGGGCCGGCGCCTGACCGACCTCACCGGTCTGCTCAGCCTGATCACCCGGCCGCGCCGACCGCTGCACCAGCCCCCGCTGCAGGCCCTGCGGCTGGTGCCGAGCGGCGAGCGGTTGCTGGTGTTCCTGGTGCACGGTCCCACCCACACCAGCAGCCACAACCTGCGCCTGCCCGCCGGCAGCGAACCGGAACTGGCGGTTCTGGAGCGCTGGATCAACGACCAGCTGCGCACAGGCGGCACCATCGCCTGGCAGCAGCTGCCCCGGGAGCTGGCCACCAGCGGCCGGCTGCTGCGCCAGCTGGTGGAGGCCCAGGCCCTGCCCTGCCCCGGTCCCGGCCGCGACGCCGTGGCCAGCGGCCTGGGCAAGCTGCTGGCCCAACCCGACTTCAGCCACACCGCCAGCCTGCGGCCGCTGGTGCAGCTGGTGGAGGAGGAACCCGAGCAGGTGCTGGGCCCCCGCCCCAACGCGGTGTGGATCGGGGACGAACACCCCCACGCCGCCCTGGCCGGCTGCGCGGTGGTGCAGGCCGCCTACCGCAGTGGTGACGGCGGCGTGGGCCACGTGGCCCTGATCGGCCCGATGCGCATGGCCTACGCCACCGCCACGGCGGCGGTGCGCTCGGTGGCCTCTAGCCTGCAGCGACTGCTGAGCTGAGGCGACGAGCCGATGACCTATTGCCTGGGCTTCCTGCTGGAAGCGGGGCTGGTGATGGCGTCGGACTGCCGCACCAACGCGGGGGTGGACTACATCTCCACCTACAGGAAGATGCACATCTTCCGGCCCTCCGACGACCGCCTGATCGTGCTGCTGGCGGCGGGCAACCTGGCCACCACCCAGGCGGTTCTGAACCGGATCCGGCGCGATCTCGACCGGGCCCAGCGAGGCCGGGGGGCCAGCGAGGAGAAGGGCAAGAGCACCGATGAGCAGAGACGGCTCGGCTCCCTGCTGGATGCCGACTACCTGTTCGAGGTGGCCGACTACATCGGGCAGATCAGCCGCGAGGTGCAGGCGGAGTTCAAGCCGGTGCTCTCCCAGGCGGGGGCCAGCGGCTCGGCCTCGTTCATCCTCGGCGGCCAGATCGCCGGCCAGCCCCATGGGCTGTTCATGATCTATCCCCAGGGCAATGCGGTGATGGCCACCACCGAAACCCCGTTCCTGCAGATCGGCGAGAGCAAATACGGCAAGCCGCCCCTCGATGGCCTGGCCAACACGGCGATGTCGCTGGAGGATGCGGCCCGGCTGTGCCTGGTGTCGCAGGTGATCACGCGCCGCTCCAACCTCACCGTGGGGCCGCCCTTCGACCTGGTGATCCTGCGCCGCGACGAACTGCGCGTGGCCCAGCAGCTGCGCCTGGGGGCGGATTCAGAGGCCCTGCAGGGGTTTCTGCACACCTGGGTGGAGGTTCAGCGCGAAGCTCTGGAGCGGCTGCCGCGCTTCCCGTGGGAACCCCAGACCGGCAACGACGGGGCCAGCACGGCCAGGTGGACCAGCACCATCACGGATCCTGCCCTGAGCTGAAACCCTGGCCAGCAGACCTGCCCAGGACCGGATCAGCCGCTCAGGCCAGTTCAGCCGTTCAGACCCCCCAGCCGCTCGGCCACGGTGTTCACGTCCTTGTCACCGCGGCCCGAGAGGTTGAGCACCACCTCGGTGCCGGGGGCGAGGGTGGGGCAGAGTTGGTCGAGGGCGGCGAAGGCGTGGGCCGTTTCCAGGGCCGGGATGATCCCCTCCAGCTCGCTCACCAGGCGCAGGGCGGCCAGGGCCTCGTCGTCGGAGACGGCCAGATACTCGGCCCGGCCGATCTCACGCAGGTAGCTGTGCTCGGGGCCAACGCCGGGGTAGTCGAGGCCGGCGCTGATCGAGTGGGCCTCCTGCACCTGGCCCTCGCCGTCCTGGAGCAGCAGGCTCATGGCACCGTGCAGCACGCCTACTCGCCCCTCGGTGATGGTGGCGGCGTGGCGGCCTGAGGCCACCCCCTCGCCGGCGGCTTCCACGCCCACCAGCCGCACGCTCGTGTCTTCCACGAAGGGATGGAACAGGCCCATGGCGTTGGAGCCGCCGCCAACGCAGGCCACCAGCACATCCGGGAGGCGGCCGAAGGCCTCGGCGCACTGGGCTTTCGCCTCGAGGCCGATGCAGGCGTGGAAGTCGCGCACCAGCATCGGGTAGGGGTGGGGGCCGGCCACCGAGCCGAGGATGTAGTGGGTGCTCTCCACGTTGGTCACCCAGTCGCGGATCGCCTCGCTGGTGGCGTCCTTGAGGGTGGCGGTGCCGGCGGTGACCGGCTGCACCGTGGCGCCCAGCAGGCGCATGCGGAAGACGTTGAGGGCCTGACGGCGCATGTCCTCGGCGCCCATGTAGACGACGCATTCCAGGCCGAAGCGGGCACAGACGGTGGCCGTGGCCACGCCGTGCTGGCCGGCGCCGGTTTCGGCGATGATGCGTTTCTTGCCCATGCGCAAGGCCAGCAGCGCCTGGCCGAGGGCGTTGTTGATCTTGTGGGCGCCGGTGTGGTTGAGGTCTTCCCGCTTCAGCCAGAGGCGCGGGCCGCCCTCGGGGCGCGCGTAGTGCTCGGTGAGCCGCTCGGCCTCATAGAGGGGGCTGGGCCGGCCCACGTAGGTGCGCAGCAGGTGGTTGAGCCGGCCGGTGAAGGCGGGATCGGCCCAGGCCTCGGCGGCGGCGGCCTCCAGCTCGGCCAGGGCCGGCATCAGGGTTTCCGGCACGTACTGGCCACCGAAACGCCCGAAGCGGCCGGCGGCGTTGGGCCGGGCCTGGGGCTGAAGGGCGTCCGGCCCGGCCGGAGTGCTGCTGCGGGGGGGAACGGTGCTGGTCACCAGGGGCCGGGGCTGTTACGGCCAGCGTAGGCAGCGGCTGGGGCGGGGGGCGCCCGGCGGGCGGAGCGCCAGATCAGCAGGCGCAGGCGTGACAAGTCGATATCGTTTTGATCTCAGCGCTGACCCGCTTCATGCCATCACTGAGCTTGCGAGGGATCCCCCAGGACATCTACGACGGACTCAAGGCCCTGGCTGCCCGCAATCACCGCAGCATGCAGGAACAGGCGCGGCTGCTGATCGAGCGGGAGGTGCGACTGAGCCAGCCAAGCGCGATGGAGCGTGCCCGCCAGTGGCGAGAACGGATGCGGGACCGCCCGATACCCGGCCTGCTGGACGACCTGCGCGCCGACCGTGACCGCTGAAGCGCGATCCCCCGAGGCGTCTCACGTTCTCGACGCCTCGGCCCTGCTGCGCCTCTATCTGGCCGATGGCCCCCTGCCGGCGACCCTGGAGGCCGTCATGGAGCGCGGCTGCCGCGGCGAGGGCCTGCTGCTGGTGCCGGATCTCTGCTGGCTGGAGATGACCTCGGTGGTGGGCAAACAGGTGGCGCGGGACCTGCTCAGCCCCGGGGAAGCCGAGGACCTCCTGCAAGAACTGCAGCAGTTGCCGCTGCGCACCGCACCCACGGCCGATCTCTGTCTGCCGGCCCTGCGACTGAGTCAGCAATTCGGCCTCAGCGTCTATGACGCCAGCTACCTGGCCCTGGCGCTGCGCCACGGGGCCGTGCTGATCTCGGCGGATGCACGGCTGGCGGCCGCTGCATTGAGCAGTGGGTGTGGCAGCTGACGCGTGACGATGGAGGGCGGTTGACGGACGTGCGCCCATGGCCAGAACAGGTGGCTGGCAGGAATTCAGCGGCTCGGGGCTCCCCGCCGCCCAGCAACGCCCCGCGGCAGGCGCCCCTGGGGTTGCGAAGGCTCAGCAGCGGGTGCGGGTGCAGCGCACCAAAGCAGGCAAGGGTGGCAAGCTCGTGACCGCCATCACCGGCCTGGATGCTCCCGAGGCTGAGCTCAAGGCCCTGCTCAAGCAGCTCAAGGCCGCCGCCGGCACCGGCGGCACCCTCAAGGACGGCCTGATCGAACTGCAGGGCGACCAGGTGGCCGCCGCCCTGACGGCGTTGGAGGCGGCGGGCTACCGGCCGAAGCAGGCGGGGGGCTGAAGGCCAAGCCGCTCGGCCCTCACCAGAGCGTCAGGCAAGGGAAGGCAGCCAACGCCGGATCGGCGGTGAGCAGCACCAGCCGCTCCAGTTCGGCCTGGGCCGCCAGCATGCGATCGAAGGGGTCGCGGTGGGGCTGGCGGTAAGCGCCGCCCCGCAGCCCATGGGCCAGGGCGATCGGCAGGGGCTGGAAGCCATCGGCCTGCAGCAGGCCCGGCAGGTCGGCGATGGCGGTGTCCAGCTCCGGCAGCTTGCCTTGATGGTGCTTGAGGCTCAGTTCCCACACCGAGGCAGCACTCACCAGGATCGCGGTGCCGGGGTCGACGAGCAGGGCCCGCACCGGAGCTGAGAGGCGCTCGGGATCGAACCACCACCACAGCAGCACGTGACTGTCGAGCAGGTAGGCGGGTGGAGCACTCAAGGCTGGGGCATCCAGGGCGTCAGCGGGCCGTTCTCCCAGGCGGCGAGCTCCTCGGGCTCCAGGGGCTCGAGCAGGCCATCGGGCTGGCTGAGGGGACCCCGGCTGCGCAGGCGGCCAGGAATGCGCTGGGGCGATGGCGGCGCCAGGGGCATCAGCCGGGCCCAGGGTTTGCCGGCCTTGGCGAGCAGGATGGTCTCGCCGGCGTGGGCGTCGTCGATCAGGCGCGAGAGGTGGGTTTTCGCCTGGTGCACATTCACCGTTCGCAGGGGAACAGCGGTGCTCCGAGCGTCCGGATCTGAAACTGAGGCAGGCGGGACGGCATCCATGGCTTGAGCGCCAATCAGCTGATCCAGCTTAGCCAAGGACTAAGTCCAAAGGTGAAGCCCTCCATGCCCCGCGGCTCTGAGGCTTGGCACATCCTGACGCGCTTGACTGGTGACATCATGATGTCCACCGCACTGCCACGGGCCCATGCGCACCACGCTGACGCTCGACGACGACCTCGCCGAAGCGCTCCATCGCTCCGCGCGTCTGTCAGGACGAAGCTTCAAGGACGTTGTCAATGCCGCGATCCGCAGAGGGTTGGCAACGGGCGACCATCCAGCAGATACCGGCACGGCGGCCTTTGTGGTGCAGCCCCAGGCCTGCGGGCTGATGCCGGGCATCGATCCCCTGCGGCTCAACCAGCTGGTGGATCAGCTGGAGGCGGAACGGTTCATGGCGGCCCAGATGCCGCAAGGCCAGGCACGTTGATCATCTCCAGACCGTGATCATCCCCGATGTGAATCTGCTGGTCTACGCCTACAACTCCGACGCCCCGCACCACCAGCGGGCCAGGGAGTGGTGGGAGTGTGCTGTTCGTGGCAGCCAGCCTGTGGCGATCCCCTGGGTGGTGGCTCTGGGCTTCCTGCGGATCATGACCAGCCGGACGGTGCTGGTGAGGCCGATGGAGATGGCCACCGCCCTGCACCATCTGCACAGCTGGCTGGAGCAGCCATCGGTGCGGGTCCTGCAGCCGGGCCCGCGCCACCTGACGATCCTGACGGGCTTCTGCGAAACCGGCGTCCTCACCGCGGCGCTGATCAGCGATGCCCACATCGCGGCACTGGCCATCGAAAACCAGGCGACGGTGCACTCCAACGACAGCGATTTCTCCCGCTTCCCCGGCTTGCGCTGGAGCAATCCGCTGAACAGCACGGTCTGATCCTGGGCGGAGCCGGGCCTGGGGGGAGAATGGCCCGATCGACTTCACCGCCCGCAGCCGCATGACCGCCAGCCCCGCCAGCAACCCCGCCTACGGAGCGCTCACCAGCCAGGGCAACAGCACCAACATCGTGTGGCACCACAGCACGGTGACCCGCGCCGCCTGGGCGCACCAGCGGGGACACCGCAGCGCGATTCTCTGGTTCACGGGCCTGAGCGGCTCGGGCAAGAGCACCCTGGCCAATGCGGTGAATTCGGTCCTGTTCGAGCAGGGCATCGCCTCCTACGTGCTCGACGGCGACAACATCCGCCATGGCCTCTGCCAGGACCTGGGCTTCTCCGATGCCGACCGGGAGGAGAACATCCGCCGCATCGGCGAGGTGGCCAAGCTGTTCCTCGATGCCGGCGTGGTGGTGCTCACCGCCTTCGTGTCGCCATTCAGGGCCGATCGCGACAAGGTGCGCGCCTTGGTGCCCGAGGGCGACTTCATCGAGATCTTCTGCGACGCCGGACTGGAGGTGTGTGAGCAAAGAGATCCCAAGGGACTCTATGCTAAGGCCCGGGCCGGAGAGATCAAGGATTTCACAGGGATCTCCAGCCCCTATGAAGAGCCTGAAAAACCAGCGCTGCGCATAGAAACAGGAAAACTTACTCTTGAGGAGAGCGTGGCCTCAATCCTTGCCTTTCTCCAGGAGAAGAAACTGGTTGAGTCGAGCGAAAAAGCCACCGAAGCGCAGAATAAATAGCTTCTCGCTTTGTGTAGTGCCGGCCCCCATGAATGTCCCGGAAGAGGCCATCCCAGTCTACAGGCAACTCACTAAGCCGCCTTGCGAGCTTCTGAATAGGGGCCATTCGAGCAATGGCTTTTAATTCGTCTTGGCCAAGAGGCGCTAGCTCGAGCGGCGAAGACGAAGAAGCAATACGGATCAGATCGACTAAACTTCCATTGGAACCCTTAACAAGCCCAAGTTGCAACGAATGGCAGAGGCCTCCATCAATTCGAGGCACAGCACTCCACACGTCTTGCATGCCTTGTTCAGTTGCAAGAACTCGCTTGAATAGATGCATAACCCAATAATATGGATGGACGTCGGATTCGCCACGGACAATGGACTCCTGGATGCCTGGGCTGTAGTTTTCAAGCCATGAATTCATATACATCTTTTTACGAGGCCTATTCCAATACCTCCGAGTCTCATCCCACCAGTGAGAAACGAGAGGGTGTCCTTGAGCAGACGCCAGAAAGTAGCTATCAATCTCAAGTGGCGATAAGTGACCACGAAAAGCAAAGAAGCCAGTCTTGGATACACGCGGAAGCCAGTGGTCCAAAGGAAGTGCTGGCATGGTGGTCGCATCCACCCAGATACCCCCGTATCGGCGAAGCAGCCAAAGCCTAAAAATGTCTGACTTTGCCTGTACGGTCATGACCGACTGGATCCCACCGACATCAACAAGGCACTGCTGGATGTCGCGCAGGCAATAGACCTCGATCGAATATTTAGGATTAAGCTCTCGCCAGCGATTCAAGCAACTCTGGACAATATTCGGAGCATTATCTTCTCCCTGCATCCACAGAGCATGAATGACTTTAGGAATCTGGGCGTATGGCACGTCACAGAGTGCACAATATTAGGCCACTTTAACATCCTCATACCTTTATCCCAAAGACCCTTGAAAGCCCAGTCGACGCCTGGGAGAAGTGCCAAGAGATCTCAGGGAAAGGCCGCGGTTCTGCGAGGCAAGCAACGCGGCGCCTCTGAGGACGAGCATTCCACCACAAAGCAGAAAACTCCACGCAAGAAAATCCGGGCGCGAACGGAGGCGGTGGAGCTTTGGCAGACACTGGTGGAAATGCTCAAACCCCAGGAGTCAGAAACTAGCAGGAAGAGCTGCAACCGGACCTCCCCGCTGGCCACGATGCTGCGGATAGACTTTCTTAAGAATGGTATTGCCTTAGCAGATCTGAAAACTAAGATATACAAGCTACCCAATAATGCTGGCGTCCCCAGCAGTGGTGTAAATGCCCTGGGCCTCAGCCCCGGCGTAGCCGGGGCTGAGCGAGCCCACCTCAGACGCCTGGCGTTGCAAGGGGTGGGCAGGCCCGTTTCCCTGGTT
>SLIG01000070.1 GCA_007135755.1 Cyanobium sp. | reverse complement strand
CGGCCTCAGCGGCCTCAGCGCCAGCAGCGGCGCCTCCGTAGAGGGCCACGCCCAGGCCCACCAGCAGCGAGGCCATGCCGCCGCTGCCGTTGAACAGGGCCACGGTCTGGGGCATGGCGGTCATCGGCACCCGCCGGGCGGTGAGCAGGCCGGCCAGGCCGCCGGCGGCGGCGCCCACGGCGATGCCAACCCAGGCCAGCAGGGGCGGCTGCAGCTCGATCAGCAGGCCCAGCACCGCCAGGCCCAGGGCCAGGGCGGCGAGCCCGTTGGCGCTGCGGGCCGAGCGCACCTTGGCCAGCCCCTTGATCCCCAGGGCCAGCAGCAGCACCGCCACCAGGTCCACCGCGTAGGGCAGCAGGCCCGAAATCGTGTCCATCAACGTGGCCTCCATCTCAGCGGCCTCCCTGACTGGCGCCCGGCTTGCTGCCGGGGCGGCGGAACATGGCCAGCATCCGATCGGTCACGAGGAATCCCCCCACCACGTTGAACAGGGCGAAGCCCAGCGACACCGCCCCCAGCAGCAGCAGGGCCGGGTTGCCATCGGCGCGGGCCAGCAGCGTCAGCGAGGCCAGCACGGTGATGCCGCTGATGGCGTTGGCGCCGCTCATCAGCGGCGTGTGCAGGGTGGGCGGCACCTTGCCGATCAGTTCCAGCCCCAGCAGGCTGCCCAGCAGCAGCACCCAGAGAGCCTGAGAGAAGTCGCTCATGAGCGGGCCCCCACGGGAGTCTCAGCCACCCCCACCAGATCGGGCCTCAGGCAGCTGCCGGCATGGGTGAACAGGCAACCGGCCACGATCGGGTCCTCCAGATCCAGCCCCAGCGTTCGCCCCTCGCCGTCCCCGCCGCCGCTCTCGCCAGCCAGGCCCAGCAGGTGCTCCAGCAGAGCCGCAAGGTTGCGGGCATAGAGGGCGCTGGCGTGGTGGGGCACGCTGCTGGGCAGGGCATCGGCGCCGATCAGGATCACGCCCTTGCGCAGCACCGTTTCGCCGGGCACGGTGGCGGCGCTGTTGCCACCCTGAGCCACGGCCAGATCCACCAGCACCGAGCCGGGCCGCATGCGATCGAGCATCGCCTCGCTGATCAGCCGCGGCGCCGGCCGGCCAGGCACCTGGGCCGTGCAGATCACCATGTCGGCCACGGCCAGCTGCTCGGCCAGCTGCTCCCGCTGGGCCGCCAGGAAGGCCTCACTGGCCGCCTGGGCGTAGCCCCCCTGTTCCCCAGGGGCGCTCTCCTGCTCGGGCGGGGCCAGGAAGCGTCCGCCCAGCGATTCCACCTGCTCGCGGGCGGCCGGGCGCACGTCGCTCACCGTCACCACCGCCCCCAGCCGCCGGGCGGTGGCCAGGGCCTGCAGCCCCGCCACGCCGGCGCCCAGGATCAGGGCCCGGGCCGGCTGGATCGTGCCGGCGGCGGTCATCAGCATCGGCACGTAGCGATCCAGGGCGGCCGCCGCCAGCAGCACCGCCTTGTAGCCGGCGATGTTGGCCTGGGAGGAGAGCACGTCCATGGTCTGGGCGCGGCTGATGCGTGGCAGCAGTTCCAGCGCCAGGGCCGACACCTGGCGGCGGTTGAGCAGTTCCACCAGCTCCAGCGCCCGGTAGGGGGAGAGCATGCCGGCCACCAGGGCGCCGCTGCGCAGGCGCTCGAGCAGGGCGGCCGGCGGGGTCTGCACGCACAGCAGCCCGTCCACTTCGCTCCACAGGCCATTGCCGGGCTCGCTGATCGCGGCCCCGGCGCTGGCGTAGTCGGCATCGCTGAAGCCGGAGGCCAGGCCTGCGCCCGCCTCCACATGGAAGCTGAGGCCCTTGGCGGCCAGGCGTTGCACGGTTTCCGGTGTGGCCGCCACCCGGGCCTCGCCCGGCTGGCGCTCCCGGGGAATCAACAGCTGGGTCAACGCAGGGGGGCGCACTGCATCCATTTGGGGGCCTGGCCGGGTCCATCGGCAACGGATCCGCCGCCTTTGTGGGGAGTTACCCACGCAATACCCCGGCAACCGGCGGCCTGACACCCGGCGCACAATGGCCGCCATGGGCAGGGCCAGCGATCCGTTTTCCTTCCAGCTCGGAGAGCCGCAGCGGCCCGCCGGCTCAGCAGCAGAAGCCCTGCCACGGATCGAGCCGCGCGCCTGGCAGCGCCAGCTGATCCAGCTGCTGCGGGCCCGCCTTGTGCAGCCCAGCAACGGTGGCCATGACGTGCTGATCCACGCCGGCCCCGGTGCCGGCAAGACCCTCGGGGCCCTGCTGAGCTTCCGGCAGCTGCGGCGCGAGGGGCGGCTGCAGCGCTGCCTGGTGTTCTGCCACCGCAGCGCCATCGCCCGCCAGTGGCAGGCAGCGGCCCGTGCCGTGGGGCTGGAGCTGCGCAGCTGGGACCCCCAGCTCGGCGCCGCCGCCCTCGCCGCCGATGGCCCCTGGCACGGGCTGCTGCTCAGCTACCAGGCCGCCGCCCGCCATCTGCCCAGCCTGCGCCAGCACTGGCCCACCGCGGCTGCCGGGCCCTGGCTGGCCATCGCCGATGAGGTGCACCACCTGGGCCTCGACCCCGACGAACCGGAGGCCGCCGCCTGGGGCCAGGCCTTCACCGGCCTGTGCACCGGTGCCAGCCTGCGCCTGGGGCTCACCGGCACCCCCTTCCGGGCCGACAACCTGGCCTTCTGCGCCGCCCGCCGCCAGGCCGTGCGCGAAGGCGGCCAGCTGGTGGAGCACATCGTTCCCGACCTCAGCGTGGAGCCGCGCCAGCTGATCGCCGCCGGCGACGTGCGGCCGCTGGAGTTCCGATTCCAGGACGGCTGGGTGGACCATGGCCGGCCCGGCCCCGACGGCCAGGGCAGCGGCGACGCGGAGACCTCACCGCTGTCGGCCGAGGAGCGCGAGAGCTGGCGGGCCCGCAACCTGCGCCGCGCCATCCGCCTGGGGGATGGGGGCAGCATCGCCCTGCGGGTGCTGCTGGGGGCCCGCCGCCGGCTGGAGCAGCTGCGGCCCGGCCATGCCGGTGCCGGCGGGCTGGTGATCGCCCGCGACATTGCCCACGCCCGCGGGCTGGGGCAACTGCTCGAGGAGCAGGGGGAACGGGTGCTGCTGGTGCACTCCCAGGATGCAGAGGCGGCCGCCGGCCTGGCGGCCTTCAAGGAGGGGGAGGCCGACTGGCTGGTGAGCGTGGACATGGCCACCGAGGGCTTCGACGCGCCGCGGGTGCGGGTGGTGGCCTACCTCACCACCGTGGTGACCCGCAGCCGCTTCGTGCAGGCGATCACCCGAGCGGTGCGCATGGATGGCGAGCGGGCGGCCCTGGAGGCGGTCCCGCGCCAACCGTCCTACGTGTATGCCCCGGCCGACCCGCTGCTGATCAGCTACGCCCGCAGCTGGTCGCTGAGTGAGCCCTACCTGTTGCGCCAGCGCCCGGCCAGCAGCGCCGAAGAGCCCGCCGCCGGCGCGGCCCGCAGCGGCCGGCTGCCCCTGCAGGCCATCGACGAGCGGGCGGGCACCCTGTTGCGGGTGCGCGGGCCGGAGCTGCCGCCCTTTCTGCCGGGCGCACGGCGCAGCGCTTAGCGGTGCAAGGCTCCGGGGGCGGCTTCTAGCACAGAACGGTCGAGCGAGGAGGATGCGGGCCGGAATCCGCTCAAGCGTTAACAACGTTGTGTCAACCACTACGTCAGTTAGGCCGCTGGCCAGGCAACGTGGTGCCACGCGCGGAGAGGCGGACCATGGACCCCATCGGGAATCGCCGCCTCACCGTTGCCGTGAGCTGGGCCCTGGCCCGCCAGGCCACCCTCGATTGCCTGGAGCATTTCGAGGAGAGCTACGCCCTCACCGAGGAATTCCGGGAATGGCTGCTCTGCCTCGATGAGCATCCCGAGCTGATCGCCGACAGCGTGCTGATGGTGCCCCGGGATCTGGGCAAACCCAGCGGTGGCCCGTTCCAATCCGGCAGCGATCTGGAAACCGACGGCCTGCTGGAGATCTGAGGTCCCAGTGACCAGGAGCGACAGCAGGAGCGGCCATCCCCTAGGCTCAACTCATAGTCGATCCGCATAAGCCGTGGGTGCTGCCCGTCCAGACGTTGAAAACCTGGTGATCGTGGGCTCGGGGCCCGCCGGTTACACCGCCGCCATCTACGCCGCCCGCGCCAACCTCAATCCCCTGATGATCACCGGCTTTCAGGACGGTGGCATCCCCGGTGGCCAGCTGATGACCACCACCCACGTGGAGAACTTCCCAGGCTTCCCCGACGGGATCCTGGGTCCGGATCTGATGGACCGCATGAAGGCCCAGGCCGAGCGCTGGGGCACCACCCTGGTGCTGGCCGATGCCACCGCCATCGACCTCTCGGTGCGGCCCTTCCGGATCACCGCTGACGGCGTCACCTACCAGGCCCAGAGCGTGATCCTGGCCACCGGCGCCAGCGCCAACCGGCTCGGCCTGCCCCAGGAGGAGCGCTTCTGGAGCAGCGGCATCAGCGCCTGTGCCATCTGCGACGGCGCCACCCCCCAGTTCCGCAACCAGGCCGTGGCCGTGGTGGGCGGCGGCGACTCCGCCTGCGAGGAGGCCGTGTACCTCACCAAGTACGGCGACCACGTGCACCTGATCGTGCGCTCCGACAAACTCCGCGCCAGCAAGGCCATGGCCGACCGGGTGCTGGCCAACCCCAACATCACCGTGCACTGGCACCGCCAGGTGGCCGACTGCAGCGGAACCGACTGGCTGGAGGGGATCACCCTGCGTGACGCCATCACGGGCGACACCGAGGAGCTGCCGGTGAAGGGGCTCTTCTATGCCATCGGCCACACCCCCAACACCCGGCTGGTGCGCGGCCAGCTGGCGGTGGACAGCCACGGCTACCTGGTGACCCAGCCGGGCCGCCCGGAAACCAGCGTGGAGGGGGTGTTCGCCGCCGGCGACGTGGCCGATGCCGAGTGGCGTCAGGGCGTCACCGCAGCCGGCAGCGGCTGCCAGGCGGCCCTGGCCGCCGAGCGCTGGCTCAGCCACCACAACCTGGCGGTGGAGGTGAAGCGCACGGCGGTGGACCCCCAGGAGGTGGGTGAGCCCACGCGCACCGCCGAGAGCGATGAGGCCAACTTCGACGCCAACGCCCTCTGGCAGAAAGGGAGCTTCGCCCTGCGCAAGCTCTACCACAACAGCGACAAGCCCCTGCTGGTGGTCTACACCTCCCCCACCTGTGGCCCCTGCCACGTGCTCAAGCCCCAGCTCAAGCGGGTGCTCGATGAGCTCGGCGGCGCCGCCCAGGGCGTGGAGATCGACATCGAGGCCGATCAGGAGATCGCCCAGCAGGCCGGCGTCACCGGCACCCCCACCGTGCAGCTGTTCTTCCGCAAGGAACTCAAGCAGCAGTTCAAGGGCGTGAAGCAGCGCAGCGAATTCAAGGCCGCCATCGAAGCCCTGCTCGGCGTGCCCGCCTGAAGACGGGTGCGCTCAGCGCCTCCGTGGCCCGCCCGGGCGGTTGCCACCGGGGCGCGGGCCGGCACTGGCATTGCGCTCCCGGTACGTGATGCGGCCGCGGGTGAGGTCGTAGGGGCTGATCTCCACCAGCACCTTGTCGCCGGCCAGCAGCTTGATGCGGAACTTGGTGAGCTTGCCGGCTGCACGGCAGAGGCACTGGTGACCGGCGGGCTGCTCCAGGGTCACCAGGTAGAACCCGTTGCCCTGCTCCTTCTCGATCACACCAGAGGTCTCAATCATGCGGCGCGGCGCCCATCCCAGGAAATAGCTGCCTTCAGCTTAGGTGGCACCCTCGCCCCCTCACCGGCCTCGCTGGAGGGCCAACAGCGGTAGGGTCGGCGCCAACCGCCCACCCCGGACGCCACCGCCATGGTCTTTCCCCCCCTGTCGCTGGATCTGGGCCTGCTGCTGATCTCGATCGGGGTGGTGAATCTCTGGAATGCCCGCCACAGCTGAAGCCCCGGCCTGGGCGCGCACGCTGCTCTTCCACAAGCCCTACGGGGTGCTGAGCCAGTTCAGCCCCGAACCCGGCAGTGCCTGGCAGTGCCTGGCCAGCTTCATCCCTGTGCCGGACGTCTACGCCGCCGGCCGGCTCGACGCCGACAGCGAGGGCCTGCTGCTGCTCACGGGCGACGGCCGGCTGCAGCAACGGCTCACCGACCCGGGCCGCGGCCACTGGCGCCGCTACTGGGTGCAGGTGGAGGGCGAGATCAGTGGCGATCCGGGCGCGCTGGCCCGGCTGGAGGCCGGCGTTCCGGTTCAGGGCCGGCACACCCTGCCCGCCCGGGCGCGGGTCCTGCACCCGGCGGAGCTGGCAGCAGCGGCGATCCCCGAACGCGATCCCCCCATCCGCCAGCGCCGCTCCATCCCCACCAGCTGGCTGCAGCTGGAGCTGCGCGAGGGTCGCAACCGGCAGGTGCGGCGCATGAGCGCGGCGGTGGGCTATCCCACCCTGCGGCTGCTGCGGGTGGCGATCGATCTGATGGACGGCCAGCCACCCCTGAGCCTGGAGGGCCTGGCCCCGGGCAGCTGGCGGGACGTGACACCCGCCGAGCGCATCAGGCTGGAGCGCCTGAAGCGCGACTCCCCGGGTCGCGGCGGGCGGGCCGGCGGCGGGAAGTCCGGCCAGACCGGCGGCGGCGGATAGGGGGGTTTGGCAGCTTCAGCCGAGCACGTCCTTGAGCTCACGCACGGTCTGCAGCTGGCCGTAGTAGTAGTTGGCGCGGGCGCGGCGATCGGCGTCGTCGAGGCTGTCGAAGGCATCGAAGCCCAGGCTCTGCCAGAGCTCATGGCCACAGGCCTGGTTGAGGGCCTCCACGGCCTCGCTCTCCAGGTTGGCCAGGCGGCGCTGCAGGTTCTTGATCTGGGCAACCGACATCGGCGGCAGGCATCAGCGGAGCAATAGTACAGGCGAACCATCCGCCTGGCCTCAGCTGGGGTTCAGAAGGGCAGTTTCTTCTTGGCGTCCTTGTCCAGATCGGCCTCCATCTCCCGCAGGCGCTTGAGGATCGTGTCGTAGTACTCCTTGAGGTAGTCCTCGAGGGTGGTGACACTGGCCGGATCAATGCCGAAGGCCGCGTAGCTCTCCTCCATCGGCGCATCCAGCCGGGCCCCGCCACCGGTCACCTTCTCGAAGCTCAGCCGCTCGGCCACGTTGAGGCTGGCCTCGAAGAAAGCCGTCACCGAGCGCATCATCCCCAGCAGGAAGGGCGGCACGCGGAACACCCGGGCGTCCTTGCCCGTGTTGCGCTCGCACAGCTGGGTGATCTCGCCGGTGATCCAGGCCCGCGGCCCCACCACCGGAAAGGAGCGCCGCACCGTCTCGGGATGGTCGAGGGCCGCCACCGCAAAGCGGGCCATGTCCTGGGTGTTCATGTAGGCGATCGGGGTGGCCGTGCCGCTCACCCACACCGTCTGGCCCTCCAGAACCGGAATGGCGAACTGGCTGATCAACCCCTGCATGAAGGCCACGCCCTGCAGGATCGTGTAGTCGAAATCAGAAGCCTCCAGCCACTGCTCGGTGCAGGCCTTGATGTCCATCAGCGGCACATCGCGGTGCCTGGCCGCATCCAGCAGCGAGATGAACACCAGACGCTTCAACCCCGCCCGCTGACAGGCGGCGAACAGGTTCTGCTTGCCGTTCCAGTCGATCTCGTAGGCACTGCCGGCGTCGGTGGCGCGGGCCGTGGCGGCATCGATCACGGCCTCCTGGTCCTCGAGGGCGTAGTCGAGGCTGTCGGGCTCGAGCAGATCGCCGCGGGTGAGCTCGCAGCCCCATTCCTGCAGAAACGCCGCCCGGCGTGGGGAGCGCACCATGCAGCGCACCTGGTGGCCGGCATCGAGAGCCTGACGAGCGATCTGTCGACCCAGGGTCCCCGTTCCGCCGACAACCAGGAGCTGCATGAACGACGCGCAAGCGGGCCTGAGCCTAGGGGTGCGCCCTGCGGGGCGAGAGAGGCCCAGGCCCGGGGCCGATCGCTCGCTGATCAGTCGTTGTCGGCCACCCGCAGCAGCAGCACGCCGCCCAGCAGACCCACGGGGATCAGCACCCAGAACAGAGCAGCGATGCCGAAGATCTCGGAGGCCATGGCCGAAGCAGCGGTGAGGGATCTTATTTAGCAGTGTCTCGGGCAGCGGCGTCACCGGCAGCGGCGTCACCGGCAGCGGCGTCACGTGCAGCGGCCGCCGCCAGCTCCAGGATCAGCGGCCAGGGAGCATCGCTGCGCAGCTGACCCGCCACCACGCCACTGGCGCCGGCGCTGTGGCCGCGCTGGCGCAACGCGTCCACCAGGGCCGCCAGCTTCGGGGGCCCGCCGCGGCCCAGGCGCCGGGAGATCTCCGCCAGGGGCCAGCAGCGGGCGGGCAGACCGGCGTCGTTCCCCAGCGCCCGCAGGAGCCTGAGGGTGGCGGGGGAGGCGCTGGCGGGCACAGCGGCCGCCTGGCGGGTCATCGCCGCCAGGGTGGACAGATGCTGCAGGGGGCCGATCCAGAGCGGACCGCTGATCGCCAGCGGCGGCGCACTGCCGGCAGGGCAGCGGCAGGGCTGCCACTGGCGCAGGCTGAGCAGGGGCTGCACCTGCTGGTCGCCGCAGCCATGGCAGAGGGCCAGCAGCCCCAGCTGGCCCTCCTCGCCCTGGGCGGGATGGCGGCGCAGGCGCACGGCGGTGCGGAAGGTGCGGCCCTCGCTGAAGGCCAGCAGCGGCTCCACCCCGCGCCCCAGGGCCCAGGCGCAGCGCGCCACGCTGCCGATCTGCAGGCGCAGGGCCAGCTCCCAGCTGGCGGGATGGGCCCGGGCCGCCGCCCCGAAGCGCCGCACCGCGGCGGGGCGGTCGTGGCCGGTGGGGGAGCGGCCATCGGTGCTGGCCAGCACGAGCACCCCATTGAGGGCCACCGCCTCCAGGGCCAGGGGAATCAGGGCGGTGGGGCAGCCGAAGGCGTCCAGATCCACCAGCTCGAAGCGCTGGCGGCGCTCCAGGCAACCGCCCAGCAGCTGCTGGGCGGTGAGGGCCGTGGTGCGCAGCTCGCAGCCGGCGGCCCCTAGGGGTGCCAGGTTGGCCTGCAGCAGCGGCAGGCGGTCGGGGTCGGCGTCGTTGGCCCACACGGCGGCGGCACCGGCCTCCAGAGCCAGGCGCAGGCCGCGGATGCCGCAACCGGCCATGGCATCAAGCACCCGCAGGGGCCCCGCCGCCAGGGGCCCGTCGGCGGTCAGGGCACGGGCCAGCAGCACCCCCAGATCGCGGCTGGGGCGCGACTGGGGCCGGAAGAAGCCAGCGCCGAGCCGCACCTGCGCCGCAGCTTCGCAATAGTGATCAGCAGCGCGGGAATCCAGGGACGAGCCGCCGTGAGAGCCAAGCCCCAGCCTGCCAAGCCGGACCCCGACTCCTCCCCCGACCCCGCCAGCCCCCCCGCTGACGCCGACTGGGGCCGCCACAGCCGCTGGCTGTGGCGCGGCCAGAGCTGCCACTGGCGGGTGCTCGGCGAGCCCCACCACCCCCCCCTGCTGCTGGTGCACGGCTTCGGCGCCGCCAGCGGCCACTGGCGTCGCAACGCCGCCGTCCTGGCGGCCGCGGGATGGCAGGTGTACGGCATCGACCTGATCGGCTTCGGGGCCTCCAGCCAGCCCGCCCTGCGCCTCGACAACCGCCTCTGGGCCAGGCAGCTGCAGGCCTTCCTGGCCGAGGTGGTGGGCGGGCCGGCGGTGCTGGTGGGCCATTCCCTCGGCGGCCTGGTGGCGCTCAGCTGCGCCGTGTTCTTTCCCGCCTGGGTGCGGGCCGTGGCGGCCGTGCCCCTGCCCGATCCCACCCTGCTCAGCGCCCCCCAGGCGCGGCCACCGCGGCGCCCCCCCTGGCGGCGGCGGCTGAAGCGCTGGCTGGTGATCGTGCTCTGCCGGCTGCTGCCCCTGGAACTGCTGGTGCCCCTGCTGGCCAACTCGCCGCTGCTCGACCTGGGCATCCAGTCGGCCTATGCGAGCCCGGTGATCGGCGATGACGAGCTGCGCCGCCTGATCGCCCGCCCGGCCCGGCGGCCGGGGGCCGTGCGGGCCCTGCGGGCGATGAGCATCGCCATGGCCCTGCGCCCCCACGGCGCCACCGCACCGGCCCTGCTGGGGCGGCTGTCCCAGCCGATGCTGCTGCTGTGGGGCCAGCGCGACCAGCTGGTGCCGGTGCGCGTGGCCGCCCAGGTGCTCGCCCTGCGGCCCGGACTGCCCCTGGAGGTGCTGGAGCACTGCGGCCACTGCCCCCACGACGAAACCCCGGAGCAGTTCAACGGGGCCCTGCTGGGCTGGCTGGCCCGCCTGCCGGCGGCCCTCAAGGCGCAGCCGGAGCGGTAGCTTGGCTGCCTCAGGTGCAGGCCATGAAGCACACCCTCTCGGTGCTGGTGGAGGATGAATCCGGAGCCTTGAGCCGGATCTCGGGACTGTTTGCCCGCCGCGGCTTCAACATCGAGAGCCTGGCGGTGGGGCCGGCGGAGAACAGCGGCAAGTCGCGCCTCACCATGGTGGTGGAGGGCGACGACCGCACCCTCCAGCAGATGACCAAGCAGCTCGACAAGCTGATCAACGTGCTGGGCGTGGTCGA
Source organism: Cyanobium sp. (assembly GCA_007135755.1). GTDB lineage: Bacteria > Cyanobacteriota > Cyanobacteriia > PCC-6307 > Cyanobiaceae > NIES-981. The sequence goes on along the minus strand of SLIG01000070.1, from coordinate 887 downwards.
CCTGTCCACGATTCCGGCCGTGGAGCGCGAACTGATGCTGCTCAAGGTGGCCGCTCCGGTGCGCCAGCGCAGCGAGATCCTCGAGCTGGTGCAGGTGTTCCGCGCCCGCGTGGTGGATGTGGCCGATGAGGCCCTCACCCTGGAGGTGGTGGGCGATCCCGGCAAGCTGGTGGCCCTCGAGCAGCTGCTGGAGCCCTACGGGATCCTCGAGATCGCGCGCACCGGCCGGGTCGCCCTGGAGCGGGCCTCGGGAGTGAACACCGAATTCCTCAAGGTGACCAGCTCGGAGAAACGCGTCCCGGCCTAAGGCTTCGCCGTTTCAGCCCCCTCCAGCACCCTGGCCCTGACGATGCGGTCGCCCTGCTGAATGCGGTCGATCACGTCCATCCCCTCGCTCACCCGACCGAACACCGCGTAGCGGCCGTCCAGTTCCGGCAGGGCCTGGAGGGCAACGTAAAACTGGGCGCTGGCGGAATTGGGATCGGAGGAGCGGGCCATGGCCACCGCACCGCGCTGGTGCACCAGGGCCAGCTGGCGGGTCACGGTCGGGCTGGTGAGCACCTCGCCGTAGCGGGGGGTGTCCTCGGAGCTGAGCGTCAGCTCCAGGGGGATCAGGCGTGCCTGGCCGCTGTCGGGATCCACGAAGTTGCCGCTGCCCAGCTGGCTGGTGGGCGTCATCGGATTCGCCGACAGGGGGTCGCCGCCCTGCACCACGAAGGGGGTGGGGTCGCGCACCACCCGGTGGAAGGCCGTGCCGTTGTACACACCCCGCCGCACCAGATCCAGGAAATTGCCGGCCGTGAGCGGCGCCGCGTCGCCGTCGAGCTCGAGACGCACCTCCCCTCGGCTGGTGGTGAGGGCCACGGTGGCACTGCCCTCCAGGCAGG
>SLIG01000183.1 GCA_007135755.1 Cyanobium sp. | reverse complement strand
AGGAGATCCTCAGTGCCCGCCGCCGGGCCCAGTCCGTCAGCACAGCGGCGTCCACAAGCGCCTGGCGGCGCCGCTGGGGGCTGGAGCACGGCAGCGGCGGCACGGCCTGGCAGCCCGCGTAGATTCCCGCCCAGCCGCCTCGCGCCCCATGCTCGCCGTTGCCGTGCTGGCCGCCGGAAAGGGCACCCGCATGAAGAGCGATCTGCCCAAGGTGCTCCAGCCCCTGGCCGGCGCCACCCTGGTGGAGCGGGTGCTCAGCAGCTGCGAGCGGCTGCAGCCCGAGCGCCGGCTACTGATCGTGGGCCACCAGGCCGAGCGGGTGGAGCAATCCCTGAGCAGCCATGGGGGGCTGGAGTTCGTGCTGCAGCAGCCCCAGCAGGGCACCGGCCATGCCGTGCAGCAGCTGCTGGAGCCCCTGGCGGGCTTCACAGGCGAGCTGCTGGTGCTCAACGGCGATGTGCCCCTGCTGCGCCCCGAAACCCTCCAGCAGCTGCTGGAGCACCACCGGGCCAGCGGCGCGGCGGTGACCCTGCTCAGCGCCAGGCTGGCCGATCCCAGCGGTTACGGCCGCGTGCTGGCCGCCCACGACGGCCGGGTCGAGAAGATCGTGGAGCACCGCGACTGCACGGAGGCTGAGCGGCAGGTCGACCTGATCAACGCCGGCATCTATTGCTTCAACTGGCCCCAGCTGGCTGCCGTGCTGCCCAGGCTGCGCAGCGACAACGACCAGGGCGAGCTCTACCTCACCGACACGGTGGCCCTGCTGAGCCCGGCCATGCACCTGGCGGTGGCCGATGCCGATGAGATCAACGGCATCAACGACCGGCTGCAGCTCGCCCAGTGCGAGGCGGTGCTGCAGCAGCGGCTGCGGGAGCACTGGATGCGCGAGGGGGTGACCTTCACCGATCCCGCCAGTTGCACCCTCAGCGAGGCCACCCGCTTCGGCCGCGATGTGGTGGTGGAACCCCAGTGCCATTTCCGCGGTGCCAGCAGAATCGGCGCGGGCTGCCGCATCGGCCCCGGCTGCCTGATCGAGAACAGCGACCTGGGCGAAGGCTGCCAGGTGCTGCATGCCGTGCTGCGCCAGGCCGAGGTGGCCGAGGGCTGCGCGATCGGACCGTTCACCCAGCTGCGGCCCGGCACGCGCGTCGGTCCTGGCAGCCATGTGGGCAACTTCGTGGAGATCAAGAACAGCACCCTGGCCGAAGAGGTGAAGGTGAACCACCTCAGCTACATCGGTGATGCCGATCTGGGCGCCGGGGTGAACGTGGGCGCCGGCACCATCACCGCCAACTACGACGGCGTGAACAAGCACCGCACCCTGATCGGTGCCGGCAGCAAGACCGGCGCCAATTCGGTGCTGGTGGCCCCGATCACCCTGGGCAGCGGCGTCACCGTGGGCGCCGGCTCCACCCTCACCAAGGATGTGCCCAGCGGGGCCCTGGCCCTGGGCCGGGCCCGCCAGCTGGTGAAGGAGAACTGGCCCGGCCCCCAGGGCTGATCCGCAGCGCCCCGGCAGCCCGGCACTCAGCAGCCCAGGAGCCGCTGCAGGGGTTCGATCATGCGCTCCAGGGCCACGCCGCGGCTGGCCTTGAGCAGCACCGCATCGCCCGGCTGCAGCCAGCCGGCCAGGCAGCTGGCGGCCTGGTCAGGTCCGGCGGCCCGGGCCAGGCGGGGCAGGGCGTCGGCCACCGCTGCCATTGCCTCCCCTTCAGCGCCAGCCACCACCAGCACGAGGCCGTCGAGACCCAGCGCCACCGCCCGCTCGGCCACCTGGCGATGCAGCTCCACACTGCGATCCCCCAGCTCGAGCATCGTGCCGAGCACCGCGTAGCGCCGGCCCGCAGGCTGCGCGGCCAGCAGCTCGAGGGCGGCCAGCACGGACTCCGGGGAGGCGTTGTAGGTCTCATCGAGCAGCTGCACACCCCCCAGCTCCAGCCGCCGGCTGCGGCCCCCCGGCAGGTCCACGGCCGCCAGGCTGCCGCGCTCGGGGGGCGACCCCAGCTCCTGGGCCACGGCCAGGGCCAGCAACAGGTTGCGGGCCTGGTGGCGGCCGTCCAGGGGCAGCGGCAGACAGACACCGGCCACGGTGATGGTGCCGGCCTCGGCGTCCAGCAGCCCCTGGAGATCGGCATCGGCCGCGCCGGGATCATCGCTCAGGGCCACCCGGCACACCCGGCCGCTCCACACCCGCGCCAGGGTGGCATCGAGCAGGGGATCACCGGCCGGGATCACCACCAGAGCCCCCGCTGCCAGGACCGCCACGATCTCGCACTTGGCCGTGGCAATCGCCTCACGGCTTCCCAGGCGGCCGATGTGAGCCGTGCCGATGTTGGTGATCACGGCCACATCGGGGCGGGCGCAGCGGCTGAGCCGCTCGATCTCGCCCAGGCCGCGCATGCCCATCTCCACCACCAGGGCGCGGTGCTCCGGCGTGGCCTTGAGCAGCGTGAGCGGCACACCCACATCGTTGTTCTCATTGCCGCTGGAGGCCAGCACCGGGCCCAGGGGGGCCAGGACGGCACGGATCAGCTCGCGGGTGCTGGTCTTGCCCGCCGAGCCGGTCACCGCCACCACCGGAGCCTTGAGGCTCTCGCGCCAGAGCCGGCCCAGGTCCTGGTAGGCCTGCAGGCTGTCGTCCACCAGCCAGAGGGCCGCACCGGCAGCCGCGGCCGCTGTGGTGAGGGCCTGGAGGGCGCCGCCATCGAGGCGGTCGCGCTCGGCCACCAGGGCGCGACTGCCCGCGGCCAGGGCGGGCTCCAGGAAGGCATGGCCGTCGAAGCGTTCCCCCACCAGCGCCACGAACAGGGCCCCGGGGCTCAGGTGGCGGCTGTCGGTGCTCACCGAACTCACCACCCCCCCGGGGCCGACTGCCCAGGGGGTGAGCGGCTCTCCCCAGAGCCGCTGAACCTGCTGGAGATCAAGGGGCATCCGGAGCTGGGGCCGCAGAGCTGAGCAGGATCATGCCTGAGCCCACCCGGGCGGTCCGCGCCAGCAGCCGGCCGGCTCCGTCCACCAGCTCCAGACGCTCGTAGCCCAGCTCCAGGGCGCGGACGCGCCAGGCCTCGGCCTGCTGCTCCTGCAACGCGGGAGCCAGGGCCGCAAAGCGGTCGCTGAGATTGAGTTGCAGGCAGCTGCGGGCGGGCTGCTGCCGCACCGCCCCGATCAGGCCGCGGGGGTCGGCGGGCTGCAGCAGCACCAGCAGGGGATCGATTGCCGCTGGCTCGTCCTGCAGCGGCTCAGCGGCCGCTGGGGGCTCCTGGGCGGAGAGGTCGGCGGGCGGCTCAGAGGGTGATTGAACTGGCGGCTCAGAGGGTGACTCAGAGGGCTGCTGGGGTGCGGAACCGGAGGCTGGCGGGGGCTCCAGAACCGTTGGGGAAGGGCCCCGCAGCAGCGGCGGCACGAGCGCCACCAGCGCCAGCAGCAGCACCAGGGCCAGCGTGAGAACCAGGGGCCAGAACCAGGCCCTCAGCCCACGGGGCCAGAAGCCCGGCACGGCCAGGTCGCCCTGGCGGTTGCGCCGGGCCAGCTCCCAGCCCCGCAGGCGGGCCGTGGCCAGCAGGGCGCGCAGATCGCGGCCCAGCAGCATCCAGGGGTCCTGGTAGGGGGCCGGCAGGTCCCGGCCCGGTGGCGGCGTCGGCTGCTCGTCCACCGCTACCACCTCCATGGGCCGCCCTCAGCGGCGCTTGAGCAGCGCCGCCAGGCCCTTGCGACTGGGATCGGCGTCCTGGCCCTGGGAGAACTGCTCCACCGCCGCCGCTTCCGGGGTGGGTTCCTTGACGCCGCAGACCTCCCGGTACATCGCCTCGTAGGCGACAGCGGAGCGGTCCCAGCTGAAATCCACGGCCATCGCACGGCGCTGCAGCTGGGCCCAGGCGAGCGGATTGCGGTAGGCCTCCCACGACCGCACGATGGCGGTGTAGAAGTCGATCGGCTCGTAGCGGTCGAAGCCGTAGCCGGTGCCACTGCCCCTGCCGTCATCGGCGGCGGGATCGTTGGGGGGCACGGTATCCACCAGACCGCCCACCCGGCGAACCACCGGGATCGAGCCGTAGCGCATCGCCAGCATCTGGCTGATGCCGCAGGGCTCGAAACGGCTGGGCATCAGGAAGGCGTCGCTGCCGCCGTAGATCAGCCGCGAGAGGGCGTCGTCGTAGGTGAGAAACACCGCGAAACGGCCCGGGTGGCGGGCGGCCAGCTGCCACAGCCCCGACTCATACGTCCGGTCGCCGGTACCCAGCACCACGATCTGGCTGTCGGTGTAGGCCAGGGCCCGGTCGGCCACCTGCAGCAGCAGATCCACCCCCTTCTGATCCACCAGGCGGCTCACCATCCCCATCAGGTAGCTGCGGGGGTTCACCGTGAGGCCGAAGCGCTCCTGCAGGGCCCGCTTGTTGATCGCCCGGGGCGCCAGGTCCTCGGCGCTGAAGCGGGCCGGAAGGGTGGTGTCGATGGCCGGGTTCCAGGCCTCGGTGTCGATGCCGTTGAGGATCCCGCGCAGCCGGCCGCTCACGAAGTTGAGCAGCCCCTCCAGTTTTTCGCCGTACTCGGCGGTGCGGATCTCCTCGGCGTAGGTGGGCGAAACGGCGCTGATGCGGTCGGCATAGAGCAGGGCCGCCGCCATGGTGTGATCGCCCTGCATGTACCAGGGGCACCAGGTCATGCGGTCGAGCTTCCAGCGCCAGGGACCCTGATAGCGGAGGTTGTGGATGGTGAACACGGTGCTCACCTCCGGGTCCTGATGCATCCACACCGGCAACATGCCGGTGTGCCAGTCGTGGCAGTGCAGCACCTGGGGTTTCCAGTGGTGCCAGCAGAACTCAGCCGTGGCACTGGCGAAGAAGGTGAACCGCCAGTCCTCGTCCTCACCGCCATAGATGCGCTCGGCATCGAAGACCGGATGGCCCACCAGGTAGAGGGGCAGTCCGCTGGTGGGATGGACCGTCTGGAAGACGGCGAAGTCGTTGCCCATGGTGTGGCCACGCCACACCGGCTGCTCGGGAATGCTCAGCCGCGACCAGAGCTTGCCGTAGCCAGGAATGATCGTGCGGACGTCGTGGCCGAAGTGGGCCAGGGCCGGCGGCAGGGAACCCACCACATCGCCCATCCCCCCCACCTTGATCAGGGGTGCGCATTCCGCGGCGGCAAACAGGATCCGCATCCAGGCAAGGGCGCAGGCTGGGCGCAACTGTAGTTGTGGTGCGCCGCTGCTCCCCCAGACAGGTCAGCCTCAGGGCAGCACCGTCACGGGGGTGCCGATCTCTACCAGCTCGAACAGCTCCCGCACGTGCTCGTCGAACAGGCGCACGCAGCCGTGGGAGACAGCCCGCCCCACGCTCTCGCGCTGGGGAGTGCCATGGAAGCCCGAGCTCACGCAGCCCTCCACGGTGAGCACCTCCACCCCGTTGAAGCCGCGGCGGCCGTCACAGTCGTGGTGAAAGCCGATCCAGCGGCTGCCGAGCGGATTGGCCGGACCCGGGGGCACCCGCACCCCGGTGGCGGGGTGCTCCCAGATCGGATGCGCCACCAACTCGATGACGCGGAAGTCGCCCACGGGGGTTTCCCAGCCCGGCCGGCCCACGGCCACCGGATAGCGGCGCAGTTCACGGCCGTTCTCGAGCACCAGCAGCCGGCGGGCACTGCGATCGAGCACGAGCTGCCGCTGTCCGCCGGCGCGGGACACTGCGGCCGGCCCAGCCGCGGCCTCGGGGGTGGTGCCGGGAGCGGTGGCAGCCAGGGCCAGCCCGGACACCAGGGCCACAGGCACCAGCGTCACGGCCAGGGCGGACAGGAGGCGGCACAGCGGTGAGGTCCGCTGGGCGGGTGACAGCTGGGCGGTTGGCAGCTGGGGGGTTGGCAGCTGCGCCGTGGCGGTGCCCGTCGAACCGGCCGGCTCGCAATTCACGGTAGCCAGGGGGATCCGGAGAAGTCGGGGGGGCGTTTCTCCAGAAAGGCGTTGCGGCCCTCCTGGCCCTCCTCGGTTCGGTAGAAGAGGTGGGTGGCCTGACCGGCCAGTTCCTGGATCCCCGCCAGGCCGTCGGTTTCGGCATTGAAGGCGGCCTTCAGGCAGCGGATCGCCGTGGGGCTGTGCTGCAGCACCTCCCGGGCCCAGCGCACCCCCTCCTGCTGCAGCTGGTCGAGCGGCACCACCGCATTCACCAGACCCATCTCCAGGGCCTCGGCGGCGCCGTACTGGCGGCACAGAAACCAGATTTCACGGGCCTTGCGCTGACCCACCACCCGGGCCAGGTAGCCCGCCCCGAAGCCACCATCGAAGCTGCCCACCCGCGGGCCGGTCTGGCCGAAACGGGCATTGTCGGCGGCGATGGAGAGATCGCAGAGCAGGTGGAGCACCTGGCCGCCGCCGATGGCGTAGCCCGCCACCAGGGCGATCACCACCTTGGGCAGACTGCGGATCAGCCGCTGCAGATCCAGCACGTTGAGGCGGGGCAGGCCGTCCTCATCCACATACCCCCCCTCCCCACGCACGCTCTGGTCACCGCCAGCGCAGAAGGCCCAGCCCCCATCGGCCGCCGGTCCGGCGCCGGTGAACAGCACCACCCCGAGCCGGGGGTCGTCGCGCACCCGCGAGAAGGCCGCGCAGAGCTCCTGCACCGTGCGCGGCCGGAAGGCATTGCGTTTGTGCGGGCGGTTGATGGTGATGCGGGCGATGCCCTCATCGCTGCGCTCGAGACGGATGTCCTCGTAAGCCCCCAGCGGCTTCCAGTTCACGGGTTGCCAGGCCGGCGGTGCCGCGGTCATGGCGCAGGGGCGGGAACTGGCGCCATTCTGCGCAGCTGCCGGCGGCGCTCCGCGTCCCGGCGCCGGTCCGTGCGCAGCAGCAGCAGGGCCATGGGCAGCTCCAGGGCCCAGGCCAGATCCCGCTCCAGGGCCGCAGGGCTGGCCGGGGCGCGGCCGGGCACGCCGTGGGCTGCCGCCAGGGCGAGGGGATCAACGGCCTGGGGCATGGCGAACAGGCGCTCGAAATCCAGGGGTCCATCGCCACGGGCGCCGATGGGCAGCTGCTCGAAGATGCCGCCGCCGCCGTTGTCGATCAGCAGCACCGTGAGCCGCCCCCCCAGCTGCCGGTGCCAGAGCCAGCCGTTGCTGTCGTGCAGCAGGGCCAGATCCCCGCTGAGCAGCACAGCCTGGCCCAGCGTTTCGGCCACGCCGCAGGCCAGCGAGAGGGTGCCGTCGATGCCCGAGGCGCCGCGGAAACTGTGGATGGGCCGCCCGGGGCCGTCAGCGGGAGTGAAGCTCTCCCAGTCGCGCACCGGCGAACTGTTGGCAATCACCAGCGGCAGTTCCGCCGGCAGCTCGCGCGCCAGATGCCGCGCCAGGGCCGGCTCACTCCAGGGCGCACCGGCCCCCTCCAGACCCCCAGGGCCGCTGCCAGCGGCGGCTGGGTCCTTCCGCCGCAGATTCAGCTCGTGATCCAGCCAGACCTGCAGATCGCGCTCGGCCCGCCACCAGGCATCGGCGAGGCGCCGGCTGGCTGGCGACGGCTCCAGGGCAGCCGGCGGCAGCTGCTCCACCCAGGCCTGCAGCCCGCCCCACCACTGCTGGGGACAGCAGCCCAGGGGATCGAGGCGGCGCGGGTCGCCCTCGCTGATCAGCAGTTGCCGGCCGCCGCAGCGCTGCAGCAGCTGGTGCAGACGCCGGCTGGCCGGCAGCGGCCCCAGGCGCAGCACCTGGCCGGCCAGCAGGTGGGCCGGCGGCGCCTCCAGCAGGTCGTACGCCGCCACCGTGGTCAAACCGGCCACGCCGCGCAGGCCGCTGAGGCCATCGGCCAGCACCGGCCAGCCGCAGAGCTGCTGCCAACGCCTCAGGGCCGCCACAAAGCCCGGCCAGGCCTGGGGGCGCCCACGCCACGGACCGGCCACCACCAGGCCGGGCTGCCGGGGGTCGAGGCCAGCCAGTCCGATCGGCTCCAGCGACCCAGCCTCCGGCACAGCGGCTGCGGGTGAGGTGGCTGCGGGCGAGGTGGCTGCGGGTGAGGTGGGTGCGGCAGAGGGCGCCCCGGCTTCGGCCTCCAGAACCTCGGCGCCGGCATGGAGGGGCTCCTCGAAGGGCAGGTTGAGATGCACGGGTCCCGCTGGCCCGGGTGACCCGCCGGTCGCCGCCACCAGCGCCCGGCGCGCCAGCTGCTGGAGGGAGTCGGGCTCCATCGCCGCCAGGCCGGCGGGATCCCCCTGCCCCAGGCAGCGCACGCTGGCGAGCAGAAACCGCTCCTGGTTCACGGTCTGGTTGGCGCCGCAGTGCTTGAGCCGGCCCGGGCGGTCGGCAGTGATCAGCAGCAGGGGAATGGCGCCGTAATCGGCCTCCACAACGGCCGGCAGCAGGTTGGCCACCGCCGTGCCGGACGTGGTGATCACCGCGGCCGGCCGGCCGCTGGCCCGCGCCAGGCCGAGGGCGAAGAAGGCGGCCGAGCGCTCGTCGATGGCGGTGTGCAGGGACAGGTCCCGGCGCCGTTCCAGCAGCCCCGCCGCCGCCGCCAGCGGGCCGGAGCGGCTGCCGGGAGCGAGCACCAGATGGTTCACGCCGCCCGCCACCAGGGTGGCGAGCAGGGTCAGGGCCGACCGCAGGTTGGCGGCCGCCAGTCCATCCGCGCCAGGGCCACCATGGGCAGGGCCCCCCTGGGCAGGGCCACCGTCTTGAGGGTCACCGTCGCGAGTGCCAGCGTCTGGAGCCATCGGCCGAGGAGAGCAGCACTGCAGGATGGATGCTGCAGTGCTCCCATCGGCGTGGCCAGCTCCAACGACCTTGCCGGCGGAGACAATCCCGGACGCAGGGGGGCGATCCGCCGCCAGCTGCTGCCCCTGCTGGCCTGGGTGGTTCTGGCCCTGGTGCTGCGCTGGGCCGTGATCGAGCCCCGCTGGATTCCCTCAGGATCGATGTTGCCCACCCTGCAGCTGAATGACCGGGTGCTGGTGGAAAAGCTGCGGGTGCGTCTGCATCGGCCCCTGCCCATTGGCAGCGTGGTGGTCTTCCATCCGCCGCCGCTGCTCCAGGAGGCCGGTTACGACCCCGCCAGTGCCCTGATCAAGCGGGTGGTGGGCCTGCCCGGCGACCGCATCGAGGTGCGCGACGGCCGCCTCTGGCGCAACGGCGCCGTGGTGGCACCAGACTGGACCGCCGAACCGATCGCCTACAGCCTCGAGCCGCTCACGGTGCCCGCCGGCCAGCTCCTGGTGCTGGGGGACAACCGCAATGCCAGCCTGGATTCTCACCTCTGGGGTCCCCTCAGCGAGGAGCAGCTGATCGGCACCGCCGTGTGGCGCTACTGGCCCCTGGGCCGCTTCGGCCCGATGGGCACCGGCTGGGCCAGGCCCTGAGCCTGCACTAGGGTGCACCCGTGACGCAGCGCACAGGCAGGATGTTCAACCCTGAGTTCCTGACGAGCGACAACGAGGCGATCAGCGGCAACGCCCTGATCCAGTACCTCCAGGAACAATCGCCGGATGTGCTCCAGCGGGTGGCCCGCTCCGCCAGCGGCGAGATTCAGGACATCATCCGCCACAACGTGCAGGGGCTGCTGGGCATGCTCCCCGCCGACCATTTCGAGGTGAAGGTGCAGACCAGCCGCGACAACCTGGCCGGACTGCTGGCTTCGGCCATGATGACGGGTTATTTCCTGCGCCAGATGGAGCAGCGCATGGAACTGGAGGCCAGCCTGATGGGTGACTCCGGCGGCGACAACCTGGACGCCGATCCCGGCCCCCTGCGCCTCTGACTCCTCCAGGTCAGGGAGCGGGCTCAGCGGGCACCAGCCCCAGTTTCAGCAGGGTGCGGTCAATTCCGGCCAACGTCGACCAGTTGCCCTGATCCGGGGCCCAGGGCCGCTGCTCCAGCTGATCGGCCAGCTGCCGCAGCTCCTCAGCTGTGCAGGCCACCGGCGCCTCGTAGTGGGCCGGCACCAGCCAGCGGATGTCCTCCAGCTCCGCGAGACTGCGAATCCAGCTGAGCAGGGCGGGGCGGCAGCGGGGAAACACCAACCGCTCCAGCACGGGCGCCACCTGGGGACGGGCGATGGTTTCTCCCGCCAGCTCGCGAAAGGCCTGCTCCCAGCCGTGGTGCCAGCGGAACGGGTAGAGGCCGAAGTGGCTGCGGGGATTGCGCAGCCCAGGGGCGAAGGCATGGCGCAGCACCTCGCCCACACTGGCCACGGTGAGGGGGGCCGGCTGCAGGTAGGAGGCGAACAGCACCAGCCGCCACCAGCCGCGGCGGCGCTGCTCGGGGCTGTCCACCAGGGGCTGATCGCCCCGCTCACGGGCGTGGAACAGCAACGGGGTGGGATCCGCATCGAACACGGCCGGCGGATCGGCGCCGATGGCCACCAGGGCATCGGTGACCAGCAGACTGCCGCTGGCCCGGTGCAGGCAGGCCACCTCCATGAACGTGCCCAGGCCGAGGTTGAGCGGTCCCAGGGCCTGCCAGACCAGTTCGTCCGCGTGGGGCAGACCCTGCTCGAACAGCACCCGCGTGCGGGCGGCCGGAAAACCCAGCCAGCTGGGGGGCAGGCGCAGGGGAAAACTCCACTGGCGGGGCGTCACCCAGAGCTCCGCCTGGGGACAGGCCCGGGCCAGGGCCGGCGTGGGCAGCTTGTGCTCCAGACCGGAGGCGGTGGGCAGCATGATGGTGCGCACCGGACCGTGGATGGCCTCCAGGTCGCGCAGGGCGGCCAACAGCTCGGCCGTGGGCGGCAGGGGGGCGTAGAGCATCAGCCCCTGGTGCAGCCGCACCACCGTCATCCGGATCGGCACCGCCACATAGAACAGTCCCTGCAGCTGCTCGAAGCTCCACACCTGGCCGGGGATCAGCTCCCGCACCAGGGTGCGGCGGCGGCCGTAGGGATAGAGGGGGAGCAGGGGCCACCAGGGCCAGCGCTGACGAGCCGGTGCGGGAGTGCTGGCGGACGCGGCGGTCAACGGTGCGGGCGGCACAAGGGGGATCTCCTCAGTCTGAAGCCCGTGCCGGCCCGCTCGAGGCAGGACAGCAAAAAGCCCCCTCCAAGGAGGGGGCCAGGGCATGGGGCGTTGCCGGGTATGCAGCCGGGCAGTCCAGCTCAGCCCACAGCCGGGGCCGTGAGGGCCACCGGGGTGGCTTCCGCGGCAGCCAGGTCGAGGGGGAAGTTGTGAGCATTGCGCTCGTGCATCACTTCCATGCCCAGGTTGGCGCGGTTGATCACGTCAGCCCAGGTGGGCACCACCTTGCCCTGAGCGTCGAGGATCGACTGGTTGAAGTTGAAGCCGTTCAGGTTGAAGGCCATCGTGCTCACGCCCAGGCTGGTGAACCAGATCCCCACCACCGGCCAGGCAGCCAGGAAGAAGTGCAGGCTGCGGCTGTTGTTGAAGGAGGCGTACTGGAAGATCAGGCGACCGAAGTAGCCGTGGGCGGCCACGATGTTGTAGGTCTCTTCCT
>SLIG01000122.1 GCA_007135755.1 Cyanobium sp. | reverse complement strand
GATGGGCTGATCCATGCCGCGCCGGTCCCTGGGGAACGCCTTTTCCCAGCTGCTCCTGCAGTTCCGCATCGTCTCGGCCGTGGCTCGGAGGGAGTCGCAGCTTCGCGCGGCTAAAGGGCTGTTCGGAGTGGCGTCGATCTTTATCGAACCCCTCGCTCTGATCGGCACCTTCCTGGCCCTGCGCATCCTCATCCGCGGGGCCGGCGAGGGAGTTTACCTTAATCTGGTGCTCTGGCTGGCCCTGGGTTTCATCCCCTTCTTCATGTTCGCCGATGTGGCGATCAAGGCCATCGGCGGTGTGGAGAAGGGGGGCGACCTCTACTTTTACCGGCGCCTGCGTCCTCTGGATTCACTGATGGGCAATGCCCTTCTGATCATTCAGATCTTCGGGACGATGATGTTGCTGTTCGTGTCGGCGATCAGCTTCTGGGAATGGCGTCTGGTAGTCGAGAATCCCGGTCAGGGCATTTTTCTGTTCGTCGGGATTGGCCTCATCGGCTTTGGCGTTGGGCTTACCACCCTGATCATCGGCCATCTCCTGCCGGTCCTTGCCTGGATCGTGAAATCATTTCTTCGCCGCATCCTGCTCTGGACCTCCTGCATCTTCTTCCCGATTCGGCAGATACCCGATGAGTTTCGGCCGTTCATCCTTTGGAACCCGATCGCCCATGGCGTGGAGCTCTTGCGCCAGAGCTGCAATCCGGCCTATCCGGCACCTGGGGTGAGTGCCCTCTATTTTTGGGCCTGGGTGGTGGGATCGATCGGTGTCGGCCTGCTCATCTACTCCAACAACGAAGACTTGCTCTACGCCACCGAGCCGATGCCCGGCCCTGACGATAGTGATTAGGCTCTCTGAGCCGCTGGCCCCGCCGCCAAGACCCCACAAACTGCTGGTACTCTTACGAAATTGTCGTCGGCAGCGTTCCACTTGGTTCAGCAAACCCGTGACAACCGCTTGCTGCGGCGCACTTCGGATGCCCTGACCCGCCGTCTCCACCAGGCGCGTCACTGGGTCGTGGGGCGGATTTCAGGCCTTCAGGGTCCTGGCAGGTTTTCCAGCACACTGGTGCCGGGTACTTTCCCCCAGGCTGACGTGCCATATACCGGCGCTGATGGTGCCGAGATTCCACCTCAGGCCGAGGTGGGGGAACTCCGCCGCATGAGGGACCGGCTCAAGGCACCACTGGAACCGATGCTGCGCATCCCCGTTCCCTTCCTGTTGGCCGCCTTGGTGGTGCTGGGTTCAGGGCTTTATTTCTTTTCGATAGGGCGCAACCGCTACCAGGTGGAGTCGAGTTTCATCGTGCGGCTGCCCCAGGCCCAGGCGGCTCCAGGTGGCACCTTGCTCGGCACGACTCTGGCTGGGCCTGTGATGCTCGGCTCCCTGGAGGACGGCCGCTTCCTGGCGGTCTACCTCACTTCACCTGAGGTGATGCGCCGGGTGTTTCTGCAGCTCACCCCCGAGGAAACCTGGGGTCGTATTGAGCGAGACCCCCTGGCAGGGCTGCCCAAAGGAGCCAGCTTCGATGAGCAGCTGGCCTTCTTCCGCCGCCAGGTGTTCATCGCCCCCGAAGACCTCACGGGCGTGATCAACCTCACCACCGTGGGGCTTGATTCTGCTCCGACCTACCGCCTCAACCAATTGCTGCTCCAGGAAGCTGAGCAGTTCCTGAACCGCACCAACCAGGACATCAGTCTCAACCAGCAGCAATTTTTCGAAAAGGAGGTGGACCGCGCCCGCGAGCAGCTAGACAAGGCCACCGTGGCCTTGAATAATTTCAAGAATCAATACGGTGAGTTCGACCCGGCCCAGACGGCGGTTGCGACCAGCGGCTTCATCAGTGAGCTGGAGAGCAGGCTGGTGGATCTCAAGGTGCAGGAGGCCAGCCTCAAGCGCCAGTTCAAGGACGAGAGCACTCCTGAGGTGGCCTACGTCACCGACCAGGTGCGAGAGCTTGAACGCCAGATCCGCGAGGAACGCAATCTGCTCGTCGATCCGGAGGGCAAAGACCTCAACCGTATCGTTGCTGAGGGCTCGAAGCTTGAAACCGAGGTGTTGCTGGCCACCGAGGCACTCAAGTCGGCGATCACCTCAGCTGATGCCAATCGACAGCGGGTGCAGCAGCAGCTGAAGTTCCTGGTGCGCCTTGCTGAACCAGTGGAGCCCACCGATCAGGCGATGGACTGGCGCTGGAGAGGCTTCCTGGCCACCATTGGCGGCCTGATTGTTGTGTGGGGCGTGGGCTCCTTCAGCCTGGGCATCATCAACCGCCGCTGATCCCTGACGCCTCTGCAGTGGTTTACAGCGGCCTGGATCACCCAGGAGCACGTCCTGGCCCGTCTCCGCCGGCATGGCAAGCCGCCACCACACTCTTCTGCAGGCCCGACACCAGCTGGGCCGACCGTTTGGCACGGTGAGCCCAACAGTGCCCGCCTGAGGCGACCGTTCTTGAGCGGCGGTGTCCCCTATGACCGGACGCCCCGTGTTCAATTCCGGGATGCTCACGCTGCCAGGCCCCGCACTCCGCGATGCCCTCGAGTAGCCGCTGCGGGTGCTGATCCTGCACTCTGCTCAACCCGCCTGCCCGCTGCTCGAACGCGTTGCCGATCAGACGGTGTGGACCCTGCTGTTGGCCTTCCAGGTCTGGACTGGATGCCGCTCAATTTCTACAGCGATGTGAAGGATCTGTTGCAATGTCAAGGATCTGGAGTGCGACTTGGGCGGCTGCCCAGAGGGCCTCTCTGTGCTGCATTCCGCCGGCTCCAAACCCTGGCTCACCTGGCCCTGGGAAAGCCCACCCGCACGAGCATCGCCCTGTGGCGTGCTGTTGCGGGACCCGGCCTGCCGCCAGCTGGAGGCCCAGGGCGCAACGCACGTAAAGTTGGAACCCTGAATGTCCCCACTGGATATGCCCGCCAAGCGCCGTTCCAAGCGTCCCGGCTGGCGGCAGCGGTTGTTGGCCCCCCTGCGCCGGCTGGCTGTGCTGGTGGGCTTCAAGCGAGCCGCTCCCAAAACCCGCAAGACCTCTTCCCGACCACGGCTGCTGCCCGTCGCGGGCCGCAAGCGCAGTTTGCAGGAATGGAAGGATCTGCGCAGGCGCACGGCCGCCGAGGTGAAGGGCCACCTTGCTGCCGAGCAGCCCCTGCCCGCCATCAAGAAGCTCACCCGCGCCCTGCTTGAGGATCCCCAGCACCCCGCCTACCTCGACCTGCTCAAGAAGGCGGTGGCCTTGCGCCGCCAGCGCCGTCTCAAGGCCGGCCTCAGCAATCCCTCGGCGGTGCTGCCCAAAGAGTTGCGTGAGGAGACTCTGCAGCTGGAGGCCTTCTCCGTCTACCTTGATGAACTGGAGCAGATGTTCGACAAGGCCGGCATCCCTCGCCTCAGTGCCCCGCCGCCCCCGGGAGCGCGGCAGGCCAAGTCCCACGGCGCCGCCCAGGTAGATCGGGACCGCGCAGCAGGCACCCAGGCTGGCCAGCCTCCACGCCGCAAGCACCGCAAGGCTCCTGCTGGCTGAAGCTGGGGCCCCACTGCCATTGTCAAGCTCAGGGAACTCCAGAGTCTGTTCGACGTCAATGTGTTGATGGGGCGCTTTGCCTCACTAACTCTTATCCGATTTGGTTGTCACCTGGTAACTCTGGGTTCTGCCAGCGAAGGGGCCCAAGCTATGGGCATGAGGGAGGCCTCAACCGACTTCATGTGAACGCCCTTGGAGGGTTTGCGCAGGGTTAGTGCAGAACCTCCGGCAACGATGTTGCCCCGCTCGGCAGGTCTGTCCCCAAGGGGCGGTCTCGTCGCGCGGGATCTGGTGCTCCTGTTGCTGCTTTAGGAGCAGGGTGTGGTCCTGAGAGTCCGAAGCGCGGCCATCATCGCCACCCTTCCCGCCGATCCTCAGTGTCTTGCGTCAACCCCCTTGGCTTCGGCTGGTGGAGGCGCTGGTGGGGAGTCAACAGTTGCGAGCCCCGCTGAGAGGGCTGGCGTTGATGCGTCTGCTGCAGGTGGAGCCGCAGGGTTCCCCGCTGGAGCTGGGCCCCTGCCCCTCGAGCGGAAGCTTCCGGGTGATCAAGCAGTAGTTCGACTTTCGGAAGACTCGGCTGCGCGCGGCATGGCCAAGAACCTCTGAAAGGGGAATTGGCTGGCGCTGCTCACGAATGCGGTTCCTGTGGCGCTGGCAATTTCTGGCGACACTGTAAACAGGCGAATGGTGTGACTAAACGGCCCATGCCATGCGTTCAATGCATTAGGAGAAGGGGATTATCCACCATCTCCATGCTCAGTAACTACTCAAATCTCTATTGCCAAGAGTTTTCGTGACAGTGGGAATGGCATGCTAGATTTGGCCTCCAGAGGATAGGTCTGCCTGCTTTTCTGCGCATCTTTTCGTTAGCATATCTTCTGGGGCTGAAAATGGTCTTGTGACTGGATTCATTGGCATGTAGAGATCTGGGCTTTTTTGTTTGTGCCATTGTTCCCAGGCTTGACGATACTTGAATCTGTTTTCGCAGTCGCCAAGAAAACTGTCGGCATACGAGGCTTTCGCGCCAGTCAGGCTGTTTTTCGTTGCTGCAGCTAGCACCAATGGTTGTCGTAAAATGCCTACAGAGTTATGGCCAAAGACAGAGCGGATTCGAAATAAGTACTCCGTATCTGCTGAGAATCTGACTTGATCATAAAATCCAAGCCGATCCACGATGTCTCTGCGGTACATCATTGTTGCAAGACCGCCATGGAGGAAGTCGCCGCCTCTTTTGTTGTGATAAAGTATTTCCCCAGTGGGTTTGATGCGTAGCCATTGGCTGATGACGGCTGCCCTGCTATTGTCTTCCTCGAAGAACTGGGCTTGCATGCTCAGCCGGAAGGGGTGACAGAAGTCATCGGCGTCGTGAGTTGTGATATAAGTCCCAGAGGCTCTGGATAGCGCAATATTTCGACAATAGTACGTACCCATATTCTGCTCAAGAAAAATGGGTTTAATCCTTTCGTCTAACCGTGCAAATTCTTTGATTATGCCCGCTGTATTGTCGCTGCTGCCGTCGTCAACAATCACCAATTCAAAGTCGATGTAACTCTGATTCAGGAGGGACTTAATCGCATAGCCGATAGTATGCTCCGCATTGTAGGCTGACATTACGATGCTAATCTTCTTTGTGGAATCAGCTATCTTCTGCTGATAAGTAGTGTCCTCGACTTCAAGCGATTCCAGGATGTGCTTCGGATTTGCCGAGGAAGAGTCATTTCTGATGTGAACAGAATTCGAGCAAGACATGGTAAATAGTCTCAAATACTTATTCATGGAATCTGCCCAATTGGAAAAATCATGATGCTGGGCATGCCAGTTAGCTTCTAGGGGGATCGAATAGTAGGGATTTCTTATTTCTTTAATAACTGTTAAGATATCGTGAAGGCAGTCTCTGTCTGCGACCGGAAGCAGCATTGCAATAAGTCGTGAATCTAGAGATTCTTTGGAATGGCGCTTGCTGTAAAATAGTCTGCCGCAAGAAGATAAATGCTTGTATTCTCTTGTGATGCTTGCCCTGCAGTGTTCCAGGCATTGCTGGTATTCCATGCATTCTGGTTTGTGTTCGGCAAGCCAGTCAAAGATAATGTAGGCTCGGACGTAATCACCAGACTTCAAGAGTCTCTTGCCGTGACTGAATAGTCGCACTTTCCTTAGCTGCTTCCAGGTGAGTATGTTGCCTTTGCTTCTGTCCATGTTCATTCATGAGCTTAGGCTGATCTCGGTTTGGTGCCGACGTGTTGGAAGCATTATGACTGTATTGATAGCATCGTGCCGTGAGTGGTGTAATTCGGCAGGAGCGGCCTCGGCGTAGCAGCGGCTGAGCCCCAAAGAGATTTGCACCCGTTGAGGGGCGCCAGCTGAAATGAGCAGCGTAGAGACTTTTTGAGAGGAGTCTATTCTGTCAAGGTCTTGGCGAAACTATCCAAAACAAAATATTCTCTAGGCGCTTCTTGGGGTTCATCACCAATAGCTTCAGGGCATTCGCGGACACTGACATCTCGGCCAACTTCTCGCAGACTGGCCCTGGTGCAGATGGGCCAGGGGAGTGGCCACGCGTTGCAGGCGCATGAGGTTAGCCAGCACCACCAGGCTCTCCCGTTGGAAGCGTTGCTCCAGCGGGGAATCGCGAGGCTTCCGCACCAGGCACACAGCGGAGCAGATCATCCGCAAGCTCAAGACCGCCGAGCAGCTGATCGCCCAGGGCAAGACCGTCGCCGACGTTTGCCGCGTCATCGAGGTGACGCAGCCGACGTGTCACCGCTGGCAGCAGCAGTACGGCGGGATGCAGGCCGAGGAGGCCAGGCGACTGACCCAACTCGAGAAAGAGAACGCCCGGCTCAAGAAGCTTCTTGCAGAAGCCGAGCTGGAGAAGGCGACGCTCAAGGATCTTGTTGCGCCGTCAGGCGCACCTTGCGGTGCGACGGGAAACTTCTGAGGCCGGAGCGTCGCCACAGAGCCGTCGAGGTTCTGCAGGAGCGTTACCGGTCCAGGAGCGGTCTGGCACAGGCTGCGATGCCTGAAGATGGATTCCCGGCGGCCCGTGGTCAGGCAGTCGTAGCTGCGCGCCCTATCCCGGCCCCTGGTTCAGGTGCCGGAGCCCCCACTGCCGGCGTAGACCTGGCAACGGCAGAGGGTTGCGATCAGCAGATCAGGTGTGTTGCCCAGCTTCGGCTTCAGGTCGCTGCCGGCGGGGGTGGCGGTTTCGATGAACAGCAGCCGGGTCGCGGACAGGAAGCCATCCTCCAGCAGGCAGGCCAGGGGAGCTGTTGAGTTCGGCACCCATATCCCCTGGTTGTGCTCAGATCCTGCGCCTCTGCGGCATGCAGCACACCACGACACCGGTGACGCCCCTGCCGTTCGGCAACGCGCCAGGAGGGGCTGTGGTGGACGCTGGCCGAGGCTGTCAGGGCCATCCAGCCCGGCATCGCCTCAGTGGTCTGGATCGGCTTTCCTGGTAAGCCGTCCGCAAAGGCATTCAACTGCTGGTCGAGATCGGTCGCATGAGGAGCCACCGGGATCAGAACACCCAGGTGCCTGGCGGCTTGTTCATGTAGGCCAGCATCTGCTCGGCATCGGGCCGCACCAGCTCCACCACCTGGCGGCGTAGTTTCGCCGGCCAGATGGGGGCCGGGATCAGTTCGCGGCCCTTGTCGCCTGCTTCATTCACCCGCGGCAGTCGCCCCTCATCAAGCAAAAGGTCGATGTGTTCAGGGCTGCTAGAGGCCCCGAGGAAGTCCAGCAGCTCACGAAGCGTGGCATGGGGATCACTCACCAGCTCTTCGAAGGTGAGGCAGTGGATCTGGTGATCGGGGTAGAAGGCCCGGAAGCGCTCCAGTTGCTCGTGGTAGAGGGAGCAACCCACCACCAGCTTGCGTAGGTGGCGGGAGCGCAGGAGAGCCCCGAAGGGGGGCGTTCCCCGTTTGCGACCCATGCGATGGCGCCACTGGGACTCGATGCGATCGAGCGGATGCCGCACCACGTACACCAGCTTCAACTCCGGAAGGTAGCGGTGCATCAGCGCCGGGGCGTGCTGAAAGGTGTTCAGGGCGCTGGCGTACATCGTGCTGCCCTCGCCCCGCAGGGGATAGGCCCGGCCAGCGCGGAACAGGCGTGCATACCAGCGCCAGCCCTTGTCGTACCGGCGTCCGAAGAACTTCGGCTCCTTCGGCTTGCTGACGAACAACTGCGGATGGCGGGGCAGGATCGTGGTCAGGGTGGTCGTAGCCGACTTGGCAGCGCCTATGATGATGAAGTTGGGCGTGGCCCGTCGGCGACGATCCACCTCCTGCTGGTGCTCCCCCCTCAGTCCCGCCTCAATCACCTTGCGCAGACGGCGGTTGAGGCCCAAAGGGAGCACCCTCGACTTGGTTACGGATGTTACGTCAGGGATCCCACAGGGTCGCTGCAGCGCTCCCACAGGGCGGGGGGCTGGGCAAAGTTTCCCCGTGCCAGATCATCGGTGGGCTGGTCCGGGTAGAAGAGTTCCACGTCCTGGCGATACCGATCCAGGGCCAGTTGAATCAGGCGCGGGCTTTGGAAATAGCTGCTGAGGTTGGACTCCCCGTCCCGTCGTACGTTCTTGGCGGGCAGACGACCCAGGGCCGGAAGTCCCCACTGGCGCAGGCGGCGGTGCAGGGCCCGCCAGTGCTCTGTCATCGCCTCCAGCTTGCCGATGAATCCTGGTACCGGCACGCCATCGCGGCAGAGAATCGAGCTCTGTGGGAGAAGGTGCACGTCCAGATCCTGGTCGGCGGTGCCGGCCACCACCTCAAGAAAGCCTTCGAAGGGCATGTGACGCACTAGTCCCATCCGCTCCATGCCGGCGGGAGGGGCGTCGATCTCGATCAGTTTGTTGTTGTACGCCGACACCAGCCTGTCGAAGGGATTCCGCACGAAGCTGAAGATCAGATGGGTTGCGCGCCGCTGGTTGGCGGCATCGGCATCGATCAGGCTGGTTTCACCGTGGGTGGCCTTGCGCCAGAAGGCATCGGCGGTGGTGCGCCAGCCTTCCTCCGGCGGCTCCTCCAGCAGACGGGTGAGCGCCGCCTTCACGGAAGTGTTGGCCACCTTCGGCACCCGTCCGTAGATGAGGGGTAGGCGCTCGAAAAGGATGAAGTGCTCGCCCAAAGCCGTTGTCGGGATGTCGGCGGCCATCATGCAGCGACGGGGGTGCGCTGCTGCGCCAGCTGATGGTGCTCCAGGCGCTCGAGGGCCAGCCAGGCGCCTTCGCCGTTGTTCTTGTGCCCCTGCCAGATCTCGGGGATGAAGGAGGCCCGCGGCGCCAGGTTGCCCAGCAGCCGGAACACGCTGGCCCAGTCCACCTCGCCCTCATCGATCTGGAGCCCCTCCCCATCCACTCCCACGGCATCGGCCAGATGCAGGTGGGCGGTGAAGGGAAGGATGCGCTCCAGAAACAGCGAGAAGGGGGCGTGCAGGTGGTTGCAGGCCAGCTTGGAGTGGGACACATCCAGGCACACCCGCATGGCCTGGCTGCGGCAGAAGGCTTCGATCGTGTCGGCATCCACGAACAGGTTGTGAAAGCGCTGGCCGCCGAAGTGCCAGGGGAAGGGCGGCATCGTCTGCGGGATGATCTCCACCCCCTCGCAGCGCAGCTGGGCCAGACTCTCCACCAGCCGCTCCAGCAGCGCCTCCCGCTCCCGGGGATCAAGGTGGCGCTGGCTGGAGAAGCCGCCCACGTTGGTCACCAGCAGCACCGGTTCGGGGCAGTCGAACCGTCCCCGCAGGCGCTCGGAAAGGTCGATCACCCGCTGCAGCTCCGCCACTGAGCGGCGGCGGTAGTCGGCGTCGTGGCTGCAGAGATCGAGGGTGTGGTCGCCGGCGAACAGCTCCGGCGCGTGCACCACCAGGCCCATGGGCACCCAGGTGGGGAGCACGGCATCGATGTCCACCTCCACATCCTTGTAGCTGAGGTGGATCTCCACCAGATCGAGGTTGCTGGCGCCGGAGAAGCTGTGCAGATCGTGGTAGCGCACCGGCACTCCGAAACGCTGGGCGAAGCGGTAGGGGCGTGGCTGGGCGGCGGGCTGGTCGAGATCGGAGGCGAAGAAGCACTCCCCCTCCCCCTTGGCGCTGTGCAGCACCTTCCCCAGCAGATCGTTGAGCCGGTAGGGCTGCAGCCCCTGCCCCGGGCTCTGGATGCGCACCATCTCGCGGGTCACCGTCACGCCGGCGGGGATGGCGCAGGCCGCCACCAGACTCTTGGCCAGCACTTCCCGGTTCATCAGTTCACCCTGGCTGATGCTGCGGGCCGCCTCTGAGCCCATCGACCCCTCCACGGCCCGGATTCCGGCCACCATGGCCCGGAACTCATCGGGCAGCAGGCTCACCTTGTGATCGTTGCCCTCCATGGCGCGGTCGAGGGTGAGGTGCTTCTCCACCACGGCGGCGCCGAGGGCCACGGCGGCGATCGGCACCGCGTAGCCCCGCTCGTGGCCCGAGTAGCCCACTGGACCCTCGGCCAGCTCCGCCAGCCGGGGCAGATAGCGCAGGTTCACGTCCTTGAAGGGCGTGGGGTAGGTGGAGTTGCAGTGCAGCAGCACGAAGGCGGCGGCCTGCTGGCGCAGGTGGCGGATGCCAGCCACGATCTCCTGCTCGGTGGCCATGCCGGTGGAGGCGATCAGTGGTTTCCCCGTGGCGGCGATGGCGCTGAGCAGATCATGGTTCGTGAAGTCGGCCGAAGCCACCTTGAAGCCCGCCATGCCCCAACCGTGGAGCTTGTCCAGGCTGGCCTCATCCCAGGGGGTGCACAGGGGAATCAGCCCCCGCTGGCGGGTGTGCTCGAAGCAGCGGTACAGGTCCTCGTCGCTGAGCTGGAAGCGCTCCAGCAGATCCAGGGTGTACTGGGTGCCCAGGTCCGAGGCCATGTCGTTGCTGTCACCGGCGTTCACGTAGAGGCGACCCATGTCGCGCATCTGGAACTTGGCGCAGTCGGCGCCGGCCGCGGCGGCGGCATCGATCAGACGCAGGGCGAGATCCAGACTGCCGTTGTGGTTGTTGCCGATCTCGGCGATCACGAAGGCTGGAGCCCCGTCGCCGATCGCCCGGCCGGCCAGCTGCAGCTGGCGCTTGCCGGCGCGAGCCACGGCCACCACTCGCCCATGGTTGTCGAGCAGCGGGATCACCTGGATCTTCTGGGAGAAGAGCTCGGCGAGATCGCCCGTGGCGGTGCCCTCGGGAGCCGAGACGCAGCTCGGATTCATGGCGGCGGTGACGGGCCGTCCCAGGTCGATGGCATCGCTGCTGCCGATCCAGCGTCGGAAGTCGCCGTCGCTGAGCACCCCCTGCAGGATGCCCCCCTCCGACACCACGAAGATCAGGCGGCTCTTGTTGGCCGTGATCTTGTTGAGAGCGGAGAGGATCGAGTCTTCGGCGAAGACGACGAACTGGGTGAAGTTGCGCTCGATCTGTACCGCCTGCACCGACTCTCCTTCTGACGCGTGTTGCTGGACAGAATCTACGGCCGAAAGCCCGGGGTCACCAGCAGGGCCAGCCGGCGTGCGATGGGGTTGGGGAGGCGCACGGCCGCCAGGCGCCGCGCGATGTTGCGGTTGTCGGGACGCTGCAGCTGGGCGATCTCCAGCAGCCGCACCGCCTCATCGCGGTCACCGCGGCGGATGGCCGCTTCCGCTCCCCGGCGCAGCTGGTTGCTGGCCAGCTCGGCGGCATTGATCACGTAGCCCGGATGATGCAGAACCGGTTCAGGCCGCTCGGGTCGCCCCGCCAGCATCTGCAGGGCCTCGAGCAGGTTGTCCGGCGAGAAGCGGGGGTGGTACCCCACCCACTCCAGCCAGTCTGGGTCGGGGTCCGGGCCCGTGGCCAGGCTGTCCAGGTCGGCGGCCTGCTCCAGGCGGTGCAGCAGGCCGGAGCCGGCGAAGAAGGGTGTGCCGAGATCCTGGCGCAGCCCGAAATCGGCCATCACCACGGGCCGGCAGCCCAGGTCGATGGCGT
>SLIG01000024.1 GCA_007135755.1 Cyanobium sp. | reverse complement strand
GTTGAGCCCGTGCCCCATGTGGAGCACCGAGGTCACGTTGGGAGGCGGGATCACGATCACATAGGGATCGCGGCCCTCGTGGAGCACCGCGTCTGCGGATGCACCGAAATAGCCCTTCTCGCGCCATTCCTCGTACAGAGGCTGCTCGATGGCGCCCGGGTCGAGGGGGCGCAGGCCTGGGTCGGTGGCTTGGGCCTCCTGCTTGGGCGGTGCCGGCATGGACGCGGTATTGACAGGCTGTGCATCCTCGATCAGGCGCAACCTCTCGGTGTTTCCGGAACGCTCAGCGCTCCGGGGCCGCCATGAGGAATTCGTGCATCAACTGGCGGCGTTGTTGCGCTGATGGGTTGCTGACGGCGCCGCAGGCGTTCAGGCGTCGATCTCCAGGTTGCCCATCATGCCCAGCTCTTCGTGATCGAAGATGTGGCAGTGAAACACGGTGCGACCGGGAAAATCAGCGAAGCGGGTGCGGATCCGCACCGTCTCTCCCGGCCGCACCAGCACCACGTCCTTCCAGGCCCGGACGGGCTCGGGAGTGCCATCGCGGCTGATCACCTGGAACGGGTTGATGTGCACATGGAAGGGGTGATCCATCACGCCGGTGTTCACCACATCCCAGTCCTCGGTGTCGCCGAGGCGAACGCGGGTGTCGGTGCGGTGGTGGTCGTAGGGGCGGCCGTTGATCAGGAACACCATGCCCTGGCCGGGTGCCATGCCGTGGTTGAGCTCGAAGCGGCGCGTGCGCACCGGTTCCGGCAACGGCTCCACCGGCAGCAGCCGCTGTGGCAAGGGCAGGGGGTCGACGGATCCTGCGTAGCTGAGGGTGGCGATCGAAAGCTGGCCCTGCGGCTCAGAGGCTGATCCCGGGCCGAACCCGGCTCCGGGACCCCGGCCCATCCCCATGCCACCGCGCGGGCCCATGCTCATGCCCCGGCCGGGGGCCATCCCGCCCATCATTCCGCCGCGAACCCGCACGTAGGGGAGGTTGAGCAGCCGGTAGCGGCCACCGCCGCGGTTGGCCTGCACCAGCACCTCGGCCCGCTCGCCGGGGGCCAGCAGCAGCTCCTCCAGCTCCACCGGCGCCTCGAGGGCGCCGCCATCGGTGGCGATCAGGTGGAAGGGATGGTCGTCCAGGGCCAGCCGCCAGAAGCGGGCGTTGGAGCCGTTGACGATCCGCAGCCGCAGCAGGCCGCCGGCCGGCACCGACAGCTCCGGGGCCACCTGGCCGTTGACGGTGAGCACCGGTCCTTCCCGACCCAGCATCATCCCCATGCCCATCCCCCTTCCGGTGCCGTCGTTGCCGGCCGGGAGATCCTTGAGAAACAGCACCTGCTCCTGGGCGGCCTGAACCTCGGGGATGCGGTCGAGCTCGCCGCGCACGATCAGCACCCCGCCCAGCCCGCCGAACACCTGATCGGCCACCGTGCCGTGGCGGTGCGGGTGGTAGTAGAAGGTGCCGGCGGGGTGGTCGGCGGGCACGGTGAAGTCGTAGGTCTGGCTCGCCCCTGGGGCAACGTTCAGGAAGACGTTGTCGGCCGTGCCGCCTGGGGGGATGTGGAGGCCGTGGTAGTGCAGGTTGGTGGGCTGATCGAGCCGGTTGTGCAGGCGGATGCGCACGGCATCACCGGGGTTCACCTCAAGCACCGGACCAGGCAGCAGCCCGTTGTACGTGAGCGCCCGGGCGGGGCCTCCCGGGATGGCCACGGCCGTGTCCTTGGCCACCAGATCCACCTCCAGCTGTCCGCCGGTGGAGCGCCACGCTCCCTCGGCCGCGGCATGGATGCCTGCACCGTGGCGCAGCTGGCGCGAACGGGTCCACACGGAGGCAGCCGCAACGGTGGCGGCGGCGCCCCCCGCCAGGGTGAGCAACGAACGCCGGCTGAACCTGACTGCCTGCATGGGTTGTGGCCTCAGACCTCGATCCGCTGGAAGGGGCGGTAGGCCCCGTCGCCCATGAAGGAGAAGACCGTGTAGGGCTCAGCTCCCACAGGGGACTCCATGCCGGGGGAGCCCAGGGGCATGCCCGGAACCGCGATCCCCGCCGCCTCCGGGCGTTGCTTCAGCAGGCGTTGCATCGCGGAGACGGGCACATGGCCCTCGATCACGTAGCCGGCAACTGTCGCGGTGTGGCAGGAGGCCAGCTCTGCAGGGACGCCAAGGCTGAGCTTGATCGCCTCCAGATCCTCCACGACGTGATCGCGAACGGTGAAGCCAGCAGCGCGGATGTGATCCAGCCAGCCTTTGCAGCAGCCGCAGCTGGCCGAGCGGTAGGCGTCCACCGGCAGATCTGCCGCAGGAGGATCAGGCAGCGCCGCTCTGCCCGGCCACGGCCAGCTGGCCATGGCTTGCGCGGTCGATGCCGACTGGGCAATCCGGATGCCGATCGCAGCTGTGCCGGTGACGGCCAGGGCTGAGGCGATCCAAACGGCGATCCAAACGGCTGGCAGACGTTTCATGCTCAGATCCGGGCAGACACGGGTTGGTCCAGGTCGTGATGCCTCAACCGTAGAGGCTCCAGCAGGTGGAGAGTCAAGGGCCTCGACTGCCGCTCGCCACGCACCCCCTCGCGGCGCCTGCAGTTCCGCGGCTCCAGAGCATCGGCGCCGTGGCCAGACACTCCGGCGTGCCGGTGGAAACCAACGGCGAGCTCACGGGCATGCTCGAGCGCTGGCAGGCCTGCGCTGGCCGGCGGCCGGCAGCTGAACGCTGAAGGTGCTGCCCTCCCCGGGCGTTGATCGCACCGTGATCAGCCCGCCATGGCGGCGGGCGATCGCCTGGGCGATGGCCAGCCCCAGGCCCGTTCCCCCCTGCTGGCGCGAACGGGCGGGATCCACGCGGGTGAAGCGATCAAAGATGCGCACCTGCTCGAGCGCTGGAATGCCGGGCCCGCTGTCGCGGATGCGCAGGCTGATCTCGCTGCCCCGCTGATCCATCTCCAGGCAGACCGTCCCACCAGCCGGGCTGTGCTGAATGGCGTTGCTGAGCAGGTTGATCACCAGCCGGCTCAGTTCCGAGGCGATGCCCAGCACCCTGGCGCCGGGCGCGTGGCTGGCCTGCTTCAGCGTCACGCCGGCAGCGGTGGCCGCCTCGCCGAAGTCCTCCACCACGTCGGCCGTGATCTCGTCCAGATCACACACCGCCTTGAGGCTCTGGGGGCAGGGGCGCTCCAGGCTGGCCAGCAGCAGCAGATCGGCGATCAGGCGCTGCAGCCGCCGTCCCTGAACCAGCACCCGGTCCAGGCTCGAGCCGGCCAACGTCCCTGGCGGCGGACCGTTGCGCTCCGCCTCCACCACGGCCAGCAGGTTGGCCAGCGGCGTGCGCAGCTCATGGGCCACATCGGCGCTGAACTGCTGCTGACGCCGGTAGGCCTCCAGCAGCGGCGCCATCGCCAGCCCCGCCAGCCACCAGCTGGCGGCCGCCATCCCCAGCATCGCCAGGGCAAACACCCCGTGGCCCAGCCACCACAGCCGCTCCGCCTCCGCATCCAGGCCGGCCAGGCTGCTGGCGATCTGCAGGTAGCCCCAGGTGGGTTCTCCGGGGGCGTGGGAATGGTGCAGATGGATCGTGTAAGTGGCCCAGCGCGCACCGGCGGGGTCCCGCTGCAGCTGCGGGCCCGGCTGTACGGGCTGTTCTTGCGCTGCCGCTGCCGCTGGGTGGGCGCCCGGGGACGAGGCGACCAGGCCACCATGACGATCCAGGAGCCGCAGCTGGAAGCGCTCCGGATCGCTGGCACTCACCGCATGGGGCTGGATCAGGCCAGCCGGCGCAGAGCAGGGTTCACCCACCACGCAGAGGCCGGGCAGCACGGCCACGAGGGAGGCGGAGGGCTGAGCGGCCGGCGGCAGGGCGGGTTTGAGGCTGTCGTGCAGGGTGCCGGCCAGCGTCTGCAGCTCGCGCTGGATGGCCGCCTCCTGGGTCTGCAGCAGGAGCCGGCCCATGGCCAGGCCCGCGGCGTAGAGGATCGTGCCCATCACCAGCAGCGACAGGGCTGCCAGCCGCAGGCGGGCGCGCCAGAGCAGCCCGGGCTCCAGTGAACGGCTGTGCTCGCTCACGGCTCGCAGCCGAGCCGCGGATCAAACCGGTAGCCCTTGGCGGGCACCGTGGCGATCGGTGAGGCCAGGCCATGGCCCGCCAGCTTGCGCCGCAGCAGCCGCACCTGGGCCGCCACCACATTGCTCACCGGATCCTGATGCAGATCCCAGAGCTGGCTGCGCAGCCGCGAGCCGGGAATGATCTGGCCGGGATGCCCAAGGAAGTAGGCCATCAACTGGAGCTCCTTGGCCGACAGCTCCACGCTCACCACACCCGCGGCGGTGCTCACCCGCAGCCGGCCCTCGGCCGGGTCGAGCTGGTAGGCGCCCGCCTCCAGGGGCGGCTCGCGATAGCCGGGATGGCGGCGCTGCAACGCCCGCACCCGGGCCAGCAGCTCCTCCATCGCGAAGGGCTTGCTGAGGTAGTCGTCGGCACCGGCATCGAGCCCCTCCACCCGATCGGCCGTGGTGGCGCGGGCGGTGAGCAGCAGCAGCGGCAGGGAGAGATCAGCGGCCCGGGCACGGCGGCAGAGCTCCACACCGCTCAGGCCCGGCAGCATCCAGTCCACCACCGCCAGGTCGTAGCGCGCCAGCTCGCTGGCCAGCAGGGCCCAGCCCTCAAGGCCATCGCCGCAGCGGTCCACCACATGGCCCTGTCGCTGCAGCACCGCCTGGATGGCGGCCGCCAGATCCTCCTCGTCGTCCACCAGCAGGATCCGCAGCGGCATCGGCTCTGGGCTCCGGCAGGGAGATGGTAGGCAGCGCAGGCACTTTCACCTGGTTTTCATCCCGGCTGCGCGATCCTCCGTCCACCGTTCGCCCCCCCGGCTGTGATCCACCGGCTCATCCCCTTCGCTGCCAGCGCCAGCCTCTCCGCAGGCACCCTGGCCGCCGCCCTCATCGCCATCCCAGCCGCCGCTCCGGTGGCCCTGGCCCATGTGGGCCATGGCGACGAGTTCCAGCAGCAGGGCGCGGCCCGGCAGGTGCGGCGCAACCCCGACAGCGATGCCCTGATGGGTGTGGCCACGGCCAGGCCGGAGGCCGGCCCCGATGGCCTCACGGTGCCCGCCACCGCCCTGGTGGACGCCGATGGCCAACCGCTGCTGTTCGTGCAGACCGCGACGACCTACGACCCGGTGTACGTGGAGACCGGCGGCGGCCAGGGAGACCGGATTGTGGTGACCACGGGCATCGATCCCACCGATGAGGTGGTGATCTCAGGGGCGCTCTCGCTCTATGCCGAATCGCTGAAAACGCAGCAGGCCGAACCGGCGGCAGGGGCAGGGGCCGAGTCAGCGGACGAGTCGGGCGGCAAGCAGGCACAGCCAGCCGCAGGTCGCAGCCTGCCGGCTCCGGCCCTGCTCGCCGGCGCTGTGGTGGTGCTGGCAGCAGGCGCGTTCGCCCTCAGCCGCGGCGGCAGAAAGGATGCTTGAGCGCCTGCTGAACGCCACGCTGCGGTTCTCGATCGCCCGCCGCTGGCTGATCGTGGCGGCGGCGATCGTGGTCAGCCTCTGGGGGCTGGTGGCGGTGCGCCAGATGCCGCTGGATGTGTTTCCCCCGTTTGCACCGCCCCAGGTGGATGTGCAGACCAGCGCCGATGGCCTCTCGCCGGAGGAGGTGGAGGCGCGCATCACCCTACCGATCGAATCGGCCATGAACGGATTGCCCGGGGTCACCACAGTGCGCTCCTCCTCCCGGGTGGGCCTCTCGATGGTGCAGGTGGTGTTCGATCAGAACGCACACATCGAGCAGGCCCGGCAGGCCGTTGCCGAACGGTTGCAGCCGATCAACGACGAACTCCCCGATGGCGCCAGCGCGCCGCAGATCTCGCCGCTGGTGTCGCCCCTGGGCACGATCCTCCAGGTGGCCTTCACCCTCGAGGGATCAGGGCCCACCAGCCCCCTGGAGCTGCGGCGGCTGGTGCAGTCCAGCGTTGAGCACCAACTCCTGGAGATCCCCGGCGTCGCCCAGGTGACGCTCTACGGCGGCGATGACCTGCAGCAGCAGATCTGGGTGGATCCCGACACGCTGCGCCGCCGCAACGTGTCCCTGCAGGCGGTGGCGGACGCCGCCGCCCAGGCCAGCGCCGCGGCCCCGGGGGGGTTCCTGATCGGCGGCGGGCAGGAAACCCTGATCCACGTGGACGGCACGGCCCGCAGCGCCGATGACCTGGGCCGCTCCATCGTCAGCTCGGCCGACGGAGAGGTGCTTCGGCTCTCGGAGCTGGCCGACATCCGCCGGGGCGGGGCCCTGCGCCGCGGTGACGCCAGCTTCAACGGCGAGCCGGCGGTGGTGCTGATGATCAACAAGCAGCCCGATGTGGACACCCCCTCGGTGACCCGGGCCGTGGAACAACGGATCGCCGCCATCGGCCGCACCCTCCCCGCCGACGTCGCCCTGCACCGCACCTTCCGGCAGTCGAACTTCATCGACACCGCCATCGCCAACGTCAGCTCCTCCTTGCTGCAGGGCGTCGTGATTGTGTCGCTGGTGATCGTGCTGTTCCTGATGAACTGGCGGGCCGCCGTGATCAGCCTCAGCGCCATTCCGCTGTCGCTGCTGATCGGCCTGTCGGTGATGAAGGCCCTCGGGCTGGGGATCAACACCATGACCCTCGGCGGTCTGGTGGTGGCGATCGGATCGGTGGTCGACGACTCGATCGTGGACATGGAAAACTGCTACCGCGGCCTGCGCCGCAATCAGCAGGCTGAGCGGCCCGCCGATCCGCTGCAGGTGGTGTTCGACACCTCCGTGCAGGTGCGCCAGCCGGTGATCCTCTCCACCCTGATCATCCTGGTGGTGTTCGCGCCGATCTTCTCGCTCACGGGGGTGGAGGGGCGGATCTTCGCGCCGATGGGGCTGGCCTATCTGGCCTCGATCGGGGCCTCCACCCTGGTGGCGGTGACCCTGTCGCCGGCCCTGTGCGCGATCCTCCTGGCCCCGGTGCGCCTGCCGGCCGAGAACACCTGGATCGCCAACCAGGCCGAAACCCTCTACCGCCCGCTGCTGGAGGCCGTGCTGCGCTCACCGCGCCGGATCCTGGCGCTGGCCCTGGCTTTGCTGGTGGCCACCACCTTGATCCTGCCCAGCCTGGGGCGGGTGTTCCTGCCCGAGTTCCGCGAGCGGTCGCTGGTCAATTCGATGGTGCTCTACCCGGGGGTGTCGCTGGAGATGACCAGCCGGGCCGGCCTGGCCCTCACCCAGGCCCTCCAGGGCAACCCGCTCATCGACTGGGTGCAGGTGCGGGCCGGCCGCGCTCCCGGCGATGCCGACGGCGCCGGGGTGAACCTGGCCCACGTGGATGTGGAGCTCAGCGATCGGGCCATGGCCGATCGCCCCGCCGCCATCGCTGAGCTGCGCAAGGCCTTTCTGCGCCTGCCCGGCGTGGCCCCGAACATCGGCGGCTTCATCTCCCATCGCATGGATGAAGTGCTCTCGGGGGTGCGCAGCGCCATCGCCATCAAGATCTACGGCCCGGATCTGGCGGAGCTGCGCCGCATCGGCGAGCAGGTGCGCGATGCCATCGAACCGATCCAGGGCGTGGTGGACCTTCAGCTGGAACCCCAGCTGCCGATCCGCCAGGTGCAGGTGCGGTTCAACCGTGAGGCGGCGGCGGCGCGGGGCCTGTCGATGCAGCGACTGGCCGAACAGGTGGAGATCGCCCTCAACGGCACGGTGGTGAGCCAGGTCGTGGATGGTCCCCACCGCATCGATGTGTTCGTGGGCATCCCGGAAGCGGCTCGCAACAACCTGGATGCCATGCGCGCCATCCCGATCGCCACACCGGCAGGGGCGATGGTGCCCCTGGGGGATCTGGCGAGTGTGGAGTTCGGCATGGGGGCCAATGTCGTCAACAGGGAGAACGTCTCCCGGCTGATCGTGGTGTCGGCAAACGTGAGCGGCCGCGCCCTGGGCCCGGTGGTGAACGAGATCCAGGCCACGATCGAGCGCAGCATCCAGCTGCCCAGCGGCTATGGGATCCGCTACGGCGGCCAGTTCGAATCCGAGGAGCGCGCCACCGCGAGTCTGCTGATCTACAGCCTGATCGCTGCTGTGGTGATGGCCCTGCTGATGTGGATCGCGGTGGCGTCGTGGCCGGCCACCGTGGCGATCCTGATCAACCTGCCCCTGGCGCTGGTGGGCGGACTGGTGGCCGTGCTGCTCAGCGGCGGGGTGCTGTCGGTGGCCTCGCTGATCGGCTTCATCACCCTGTTCGGTGTGGCGGTGCGCAACGGTCTGCTGGTGGTGGACAACTACAACCGCCGCCATGCCGCCGGCCAGGCCCTGGCGGAGGTGATCCGCGGCGGCAGCCTGGATCGGCTCAACGCCATCCTGATGACCGCCCTCACCTCGGCCCTGGGCATGCTGCCTCTCGCCCTGGCCTTCGCGGCCGGCAACGAGATCCTCCAGCCCCTGGCGATCGTGGTGCTTGGCGGCCTGATCACCTCCACGGCCCTCACGCTGCTGGTGCTGCCGGCTCTGTATGCCCGTTTCGGGGCCTGGCTGCTGCCCAGGACATCGGTTCGCGCATGACGCCTGAGCGCCAAGGCCAGCTGGCGGGCCTCGGAGCGGCATCGGAACCAGCATCGGGTGGGGCATCGGGTCGACCCAGAAACGCCCGTGCGCACCGCCGGCGATCGCTGCCCTGCTGCTGATCGGTGCCCTGGGCTATGGCCTCTCGATCTGGCTCGCTCTGCTGGCCTTGCGGACCCTGGGGGCAGCCCCGACAGTGCCTCTGCTGATCGCGGCTGGATTGAAGGTCTCCGGGATTGTGCTGCTCCTTCGCGATGAGCACAGCCACTGGCACCACCACGAACGCCTGCAGCATGCCCACCGCCATCGCCACTGGGTCTGTTCGGGTCTGCTGCGGTGCCAGGTGACGCCACGACTGCCGAACTTGACACCAGCTCAGCCCGGTTCAGGAGCCCAGCCCCCCGCAGGCTCAGGCGTTGCCCTGCGGCTCTGGGTCCTGCCTGGCGGCGGCGAACTCATCATCACCGGGCCTCGTCAGACGGGCAGCACCAGGGCTTCCGGTTCCGGATGCTGACGACGAAACACGCGGTCATCAGCGGCTCGGCGGCAGGTGAGCAGAAACAACGGCATGTCGATCCCGAACGTCTTTTCGAACAGTGTGACCACCTCCGCGGTCTCCCCCAGTCCACAGACGCGGATGGCTCGGCTCAATCCCTGGCGCGGCTGATCAGTCAGCGCAGCGAAGAGCTTGTTGAGGCGGTACTCCAGCAATGCTTCTGCCGGAGTCATACCGCGAACCTGATCAAAACTGAACAGCAGGCACTCGTCGGTGATGCCCAGAGCCTTCGCCATCTCAGAGAGGGCATTGGACTGACCGAAATGCTGCGCCATGTACCGCTGACCGGCAGCCACGATCGGCATCAGACTGCCGCACCTGGCCTGGAGTTCACTCAGTCCCCTGCCGCCAGCCCCGCTTCCCGGCCTGATCGAATTTCTGATCCTGATCGAACGCGTGATCAGGACAGCTTCCCCTCTGGTCATTCTTCTCGTCGTCATTGTTCATTCAGGATTTTTATTCAGGATTGCTTATTCAGAATTGTTTATTCAGATTCGCTCGGTCCGTCTTTCGAGCAGGCTTCGCAACCCTTCTCCCGCTTGCTCCTGCCCATGCTGAACAGGGAGCGGGCTGGGGGCCAGCGATTTAAACAAAACAGAGGGATCGACAGTCATAAGTGTTCATGTGCAGTCTTTCGAGTCAAAACGACACAGAGCAGATCAGGTGGGTGGTAGTCGCTTGCTGCTGACGTCGATGATCCGTTGCAAGCGTGGCATCGCTGTTGTCGGCGAGACCGTTGAGATCAACAGAAGCCCTTGCTGAGAGCGCGGTGACCGATGGTCTCCAGGATGTCGAGGAAGTGGGCCAGATGATCCCCGAGTCAACAAGGCTGAGCCGTTACGTTCAGCATGTCCACTGCCCTCCGCCGTGAAAACGAGGCAACTGTTTCAAGGCCAGCAACCAGCAACCACGCTGGCCTTGTGGGTGCCGGCTAGAGCATGGAGCAAGCCACCAGCACAACCACAAGACCGGCGGCAATCAGCGGCACTGGCACAGACAGGGCTGACTCCACACGGGTGACTCCATCGTCTGTCGTTCAGATTCCCGGCTTCATGTTGTCGGCTTGAGTTGCCGGCTCGATGCCATGGCGAGCGTCGTAAGAAAATCAGCCCCAGGGAGCTTTCCGGGGCTGACCCTCGCCACGCTCAACGTAGCTGGTGCTCTCCTGCAGGCAAGTGCCGCGATCCACAACAGGATCCACAACGGGGTCCACAAACTGGATTGAGACGAAGTCGCTTCGTCCCTTGGGGTGAGGCAATGAGCATCAACACCCATTGCCCTTGGCGCCTGGAATGCCGAAGGTGGGTTCAACCGATTCGGAGGCTCCACGGATGGAAGACAGCCCCCCTGAGCACCAGAGAGGAGCGCGCTGACGATCCGGCCCCTGCTCCAACACTCTCGACGGATCTCTGACGTTCCTGGCATAGAGCGGCTGCTTTGTTGAAACCGCCCTATCGCCGTCCATTGCATCGTTAACGGCCCAGCCTGAGGTGCCCCGGACCCAACGGAACGTCCCAATCGACACCTGGCCCCAGGTGCCAGCGCCAGCAGCTCCGCCCGCACAATCCGCTCGTTCTTGACCTGCATGAGCACGACTGCTGCAAGGTTCTTTCCAGATGCAGCAGTTTGTTCAGACTCTCTTTGGTGAGGGAGGCACCACGAACCCATCATCAACGCCCGGGGTTCATCCCCGGGCGTTTTTTCTTGTCGATTGTCGGCTCTTCGTGCCCTGCTCTTTGTTGACATCAAGGCACTGATTGCTTCCGGCCGCACATTTTGCTTCCGGAAGCACCTTGGTCTTGACGTGCTGGCCCATCGCTCCGGCCAGCTGGGGCAGGTTGGTGCCGGCCTCGCTGCCCTCCTGAAAGGGATGCTCCTCCACCTCCGCCAGGGCTTCCAGCTGCCCATGGATGGTGCTGCGCACGCTCATCAGTCCCAACCGATCCCACTGGGCGTGGCGGGGCAAACCGAGTTGCTCGCGGTGGGCCCGGAGGCGGTGGTGGAGGTCGTGGGCCAAGCGATGGAGAGCAGCCCCGGCGGATGCATCTGCTGGGTTCAGAGCCCTTGCAGGGCCTCCCAGAGCACGGGCAGGGTGGCGCGGGCGATTGCAGCCACATGCCGTTGGTCGGTGCCGCAGCAGCCTCCCAGCACCGCCAGGCTTGGCAGGCTCTCACTCAGCCGCCGGAACTCCTCACCCAGCTCCTGTGGATCGCCTGCATCCAGGCTTTCCGCCGCATCGAGCTCGGCGTGGCTCTTGCGGGAAGCATTCACCCGCAGCCCGCGAATCCTCTCTCGCCAGCGGCCGCCCTCCTGCAGGGTGGGGAACAGGTGGCTGGGGTGAGCGCAGTTGACCATGAAATAGGCCGCAGCAGCGTCGGATGCGGCATCGACCTGCTCGATCGCCTCGCCCAGCGGCTGGCCGCTGGGCAGACGGCCGTCGGTTTCCACCGTGAACGAGATCACCACCGGCACACCCTCG
>SLIG01000028.1 GCA_007135755.1 Cyanobium sp. | reverse complement strand
TGGCCAGCGCCGATCCGCTGCTGGTGTGGCAGGCAGCGGGGGGCTGCCGGTGACGCCCCAGCCGCCGACCGACGCGGCCCCGCGGCCCGTGCAGCTGGCCCTGGCCTGGAGGGAGGGGCGGATCGTGCCCATGGCCGCGGCGGTGGAGCGGGAGCGGTTGGCCCTGGCGGCGGCGGTGGGCCCCGGGGGCCTGGGGCCCCTGGAGCGCCGCTGGGGGCCGGGGGTGGTGCTGGGCAGCGGCGGCAGCCGGGGGCACGGTGCCAGCGGTCGCCGCTGGTGCCTGCTGCCCCTCGAGCGGCTGCAGGCGTCGGCTGCGGCCACGGGCCAGTGGCTGGAGGGGCTGGGGATCGACCCCGCCGCCTGCCTGCACCTCAATCCGCTGCCGCTCCATCACGTGAGTGGGCTGCTGCCCTGGCTGCGGGCCCGCCAGTGGGGGGCGGAGCACCGGCGGCTGGAGCCCGCCTGGATGCGCCAGCCGGCCCTGCTGGCCCAGGCGGCTCCCCTCCCCCGACACCGTCCCGTGCTGCTGTCGCTGGTGCCCACCCAGCTACAGCGCCTGCTGGATGACCCGGCTGGTGAGGCCTGGCTGCGCCGCCTGGCGCTGATCTGGGTGGGTGGGGCGCCGCTGCCGCCCGAGCTGGCCGCGCGGGCCCGGGCCGCTGACCTGCCCCTGGCCCCCTGCTACGGGGCCACGGAAACCGCCGCCATGGTCACGGCCCTGGCGCCCCAGCGGTTTCTGGCAGGGGCGGCCGGCTGCGGCCAGCCCCTGCCGGGGGTGGAGCTGCGCCTGGCGGCCGGCGGTGCGGTGGAGCTGCGCTGCGGGCGTCTCAGCCCCGGCTGGCTGGAGGCGGGCCGGCTGCGGCCCCTGTCCCTGGATCCGCAGGGCTGGTGGCCCAGCGGGGATGCCGGCCGGCTGGGGCCGGAGGGGCTGGAGCTGCTGGGCCGGCTTGATGGCGCCATCCACAGTGGCGGCGAAACCGTGTTTCCCGAGCAGCTGGAGCAGCGGCTGCTGGCCGCGGCCGCGGCGGCAGGGCTGCCGCTGCAGGCCGTGCTGCTGTTGGCCGTGCCCGACCGGGAGTGGGGCCAGCGGCTGGAAGCCCTGGTGCGGCCGAGGCCGGAGGCCGGAGCGGCGGAGCGGTCGGCGGTGCTGCTGGCGGGGCTGGAGCGGCTGGTGGCCAGCTGGGCGCCGGCTGAGCGGCCCCGCCGCTGGCTGCTCTGCCTGGAGCTGGCCCCCTCTGCGCTGGGCAAATGGCAACGGGCCCGTTGGCAGCGCTGGCTGATGGCGCTAGAAGCGGGCCACACCCTTGGTGATGCCAGCGCCGATGAGCACCTTCAGCGATAGCGAAATCAGCAACAAGAAGCTGGCGGCTGGACTCACCGGCATCTTTCTGGGTGCCTTCGGTGTGCACAAGTTCATCCTCGGCTACACCAAACCGGCGATCATCATGTTGGTGGTGTCCCTGGCCGGCGGTGTGGTGACCTGCGGTGTGGCCAGTTTTGTGATGGGTGTCATCGGCCTGATCGAGGGCATCATCTACCTCACCAAGACCAACGAGGAGTTCGAAACCACCTACCTCGATGTCGAAAAGCCCTGGTTCTGAAGGAACCCTGGCGCTGCGGCGCCGCGGGCCGTTGCTGGTGCTCGCCGGCGCGGCCCTGCTGAGTGTGGGGGTGATGGGGGCGATTCCCCAGGATGGCTTTCAGCTGCCTCTGGCGGCGGTGCTGGCCGCTCTGCTGCCTCTGCAGCTGGCTGCCCTGTGGCTGGTGTTCCGCCGGCCCTGACGCCCTCAGAGCGGCTGAATCCCCTGTCCCACGGCCGAAGCCTCGATCCAGCGGTTGATCGGCTCGGGCAGGGGGCAGCGGCGGCGGCTGGCCGACTCGATCGCCAGGTGGCGGGTGAGGCCCCGGGCCGCCTCCCGCTCACCGCAGCGAAACCTGTAGCTCACCTCGAAGCTGCCGGGATCGAGCCGTCGCGGCTCCAGCTGGATCGCCAGGGGGTCGCCGCAGACCAGTGGCGTTCGGTAGTCGGCCTGGCAGTGCACGATCGGCAGGGCCACTGAGGGTGCTGCCGTGCCGGAGCCGGCCGCGGCGGCAGGAAACACCTCAGCAGCCGGGATCCCGAAGCGCTCCAGGCTCTCCTCGTAGGCCTCGTGGCACCAGCGCAGCAGCTGGTGGAAATGCATCACCCCGGCGGCATCGGTGTCGCCGAAGCGCACGGTGCGGCAGAGCAGCAGCCAGCTGGCGGGGTCCATGGCGCCATGCTCGATCGAGGGCGCCATGGTGTCACGGGCGGCTGGGATGGCTGGGTTCATCCGCTCGGGAAGCCCCCCCAAACCAGGCGCAGCAGCCAGTAGCCCACCAGGGCCGCGGCGCCGGCGGCCAGCGGCCAGCCCTGCAGTCGCCTGGACAGCAGCCGGCCCCGGCGGATCGCCAGCACCGACCAGCCCACCAGCGCCGCCGCGGCCAGGGGCCCGAAGGCGTGCTGCTGCAGGGAGGCCTCCAGGTCGCCACGCAGGGCCAGCTCGGTGGCGCGGGTGAGGAAGCAGGTGGGGCAGGGAACGCCGGTGAGGGCCCGCAGCGGGCAGGGCCAGCCGGGCAGGGCCGGATGGCCGCCCTTCAGCCACAGGTAGCCGGTGAGGGCTGCGGGCAACAGGACGCCGGCGTGCTGGAGCCGGCGCAGAAACGGCTTCAGCGGCCTTGCCCCCTCCAGGGGGCTGTGCTGCTCAGCGATCGACAGAGCCCATGATCACGTCGATCGAGCCCAGGATGGCCATGATGTCGGCCACTTTGTGCCCCTTGAGGATGTGGGGGAGGATCTGCAAGTTGTTCTGATCGGCGGCGCGGATCTTGAAACGCCATGGCGTCACGTCGTTGGTGCCCTGGATGAACACACCGATCTCCCCCTTGCCCGACTCCAGCCGGGTGTAGAGCTCGCCCTCGGGAATCTTGAAGGTGGGGGCCACCTTCTTGGCCACGTACTGATAGTCGAAGCCGGCGAATTCACTGCCCTTGCCCTCGGCCATGCGCCGGGCCTCCAGGTTTTCGGTGGGGCCGCCGGGGATCATCGTGCAGGCCTGCTTGAGGATCTTCAGCGACTCGCGCATCTCCTGGATCCGCACCCGGTAGCGGGCGAAGCAGTCACCCTCCTTCTCCCAGGCCACATCCCAGTCGAACTCGTCGTAGCACTCGTAGTGGTCCACCTTGCGCAGATCCCAGGGCACCCCGGAGGCGCGCAGCATCGGGCCCGACAGGCTCCAGTTGATGGCCTGTTCGCGGTCGATGGCACCCAGCCCCTCAATGCGGCGACGGAAGATGGGGTTGTTGGTGATCAGCTTCTCGTATTCATCGATCTTGGGACCGAACCAGTCGCAGAAGTCAAGGCACTTTTCCAGCCAGCCGTAGGGCAGGTCGGCCGCCACCCCGCCGATGCGGAAGTAGTTGTTGTTGATCAGGCGCTGGCCGGTGGCCGCTTCCCAGAGGTCGTAGATCATCTCCCGCTCGCGGAAGATGTAGAAAAACGGCGTCTGGGCGCCCACGTCGGCGAGGAAAGGACCCAGCCAGAGCAGGTGGTTGGCGATGCGGTTGAGCTCCAGCATCAGCACCCGGATGTAGCTGGCGCGCTTCGGCACCGGCACATCGGCCAGGCGCTCCGGTGCGTTCACCACGATCGCTTCATAGAACATGCCCGCCGCATAGTCCATGCGGCTCACATAGGGCACGTACATGATGTTCGTGCGGTTCTCGGCGATCTTCTCCATGCCGCGGTGGAGGTAGCCGATCACCGGCTCGCAGTCCACCACGTCCTCGCCGTCGAGGGTCACCACCAGCCGCAGCACCCCGTGCATGGAGGGGTGGTGGGGCCCGAAGTTCACCACCATCGGCTCCGTGCGCGTCTCCAGTTGCGTCATGGGGCCGTGGCCTTCGAGCTTTGGTGGCGATCTTAGGAAGGCAGGGCCGGCGCAACGTCCGTGGCGGCGAAGTCGTCGCCCTTGAACAGCAGGGGCAGATCGAGTGCCATGGCCAGGCCGTAGCTGAAGCAGTCGCCGACGTTGAGCGCCGCCTCGTGGCGCCCCTTGCCGAAGCGCCGCCAGCCCGCAAGGGCCCAGTGCAGCTGGTGCTGGTCAAAGGGAACCAGGCGCACCTCCAGGGCCAGCAGGAGCTGCTCCACCTCATGGCCTTCGACGCCGTGGCGGGCGCTCTCCGCCACCAGGCCCAGCTCCAGGCGAGACGCGGTGCTGAGATGCACCTTCGATGCCCGCGCAGCCGCATCGAGCAGGGCCTCGGCGTCGCTTTCCTGCAGCAGCAGGGCCATCAGGACCGAGGTGTCAATCACCAGCTCGTTGGCGACCCTGCTCATGTCGGCAGTCCGTCCTCGTCGTAGAGGGCGTCCTGCAGCTCCTCGCTGGTGCGGCCCTGCCATCCGGGCCTGGCGCTGACGCGCGCACAGATCGCGCGGATCACGGCTTTTCTGGCCTTGAGGACCTCAGGGCCGTTCGGGCTGGGGGAGCGCTCCAGCTCCGCCCGCAGGGCCTGGCGCACCGCGTCGGTCACCGTGGTGGAGCGACGGGCCGCCAGCTCCCGGGCCATGGCGTGGACCTCGGGGTCCTTGATGTTCATCCCCATGGACCCCAGGGTAGAAAACCGGCTCAATTCTACCGTCGTTGTGTGGGTTGAGGATGGCTCCATGGCCGATGCCGCAAGCCCAGTCACCACCCCCTGCCATCACCACCGCCGCCCCCTCCCCTGACGCTGCTGGGGTCTTCGCCCACCGGCCCGTGCTGGCCGAGCCGCTGCTGGCGGGCCTGGCGCCCCTGGCGGAGCTGCTGGCGGCGCGGCCCGAGGGCGGGCTCCTGATCGACTGCACCCTCGGTGGCGGCGGCCATAGCGCCCTGCTGCTCGAGGCCCATCCCGGCCTGCGGGTGCTGGGTCTGGATCAGGACCCCACGGCCCGCGCCGCCGCGGCTGAGCGCCTGGCCCCCTTTGGTGATCGGGCCACGATCGTGGCCGCCAACTTCGCCGCCTACCAGCCGCAGGAGCCGGCCCTGGCGGTGCTGGCCGATCTGGGGGTGAGCAGTCCCCAGCTGGATGTGGCGGCGCGGGGCTTCAGCTTCCGCCTCGAGGGGCCCATCGACATGCGGATGAACCCCACGGGCGGGGAGACCGCCGCCGAGCTGATCGACCGGCTGGAGGACACCGCGCTGGCCGACCTGATCTACGGCTACGGGGAGGAGCGGCTGTCGCGGCGCATCGCCCGGCGGATCAAGCAGCAGGGCCCCTGGGCCGATCCGGCCCGGCCCCGCAGCACCGCTGAGCTGGCCTACGCCGTGGCCGGCTGCTACCCGCCGCGGGCCCGCCGCCGCCGGGGGCCGGGGGCGATCCATCCCGCCACCCGCACCTTCCAGGCCCTGCGCATCGCCGTCAACGACGAGCTCGCTGCCCTCGAGCGGCTGCTGGCGACCGCCCCCGACTGGCTGGTGAGCGGTGGCCTGCTGGCGATCATCAGCTTCCACTCCCTCGAAGACCGCCGCGTGAAGACCGCGTTTCTGAGCGATGACCGGCTCGAGCGGATCACCCGCAAGCCGCTGGTGGCCAGCGCCGAGGAGGCCGACGCCAACCCCCGCAGCCGCAGCGCCAAGCTGCGCATCGCCCGGCGGCGGTCCTGAGCGGGCGCGATGCAGATCACCAACCCCATGGCCGGCGTCAGTTCCCAGGATCTGCTCTGGTGGCTCGCCCTGCTGATCCAGCTGCTGGCGATCCCGGGGAGCCTGCTGCCGTTGCTGCCCGGCCTGGCCCTGCTGCCGGTGGGGGCAGGGCTGTGGCTGTGGGCGGTGGGCTGGAGCGCCGGCTGGCCCGCCTTCGCCCTGGCCTGCCTGCTGCTGGCCCTGGGCTGGGGTGCCGAAGCCCTGGGGCTGGTGCTCGGCCCGGCCAGCCTGCAGGCCACCCGCTGGGCCTACATCGGCGCCGGCCTGGGGCTGTTGGTGGGGCTGCTGGGCCTGCTGCCGGCCCTGCCCGTCGGCGGCCCGCTGCTGGGGGCGTTGGTGGGTCCGTTGCTGGGGGCCGGCCTGGGGGAACTGCTCACCGCCCCCACGGCCCTGGGTCCGCTGGGGCTGCTGCGGCTGCGCCGCTCGCTGCTGGTGGGCCTGGCGGTGGTGGCCGGGATGCTGGTGAGCCGGGCGGCTCAGGCCGTTCTGGCCCTGCTGGGGGCGGGCGGATTCGTGCTGCTCACCACCTGGAGTCGTTGAGCGGCCCATCGAGCAGGCCGGTGCGGTCGTCGGTGCCGAACAGCTGGCGGTAGGCGGCGGTGGCCACGCACAGGCTCAGGGGTGCCGCCACCAGCAGGCCCACGCCACAGAGCAGGGCGCCGATCAGCACGATCGCTCCCTGCACCAGCAGCAGCAGCAGCACCTGCCACCACTGGGGGTCCACCACCCGCCGGCCGTGCTGGAGGGTGGCGAAGGGACCGTCCCCCTCCAGCAGGGCCAGCTGGGGCAGGAAGGTCTGGTTCACGAGCAGGTAGGTGAGCAGCAGGAAGGCCACCAGGCCCGGGATCAGCGCCACGGCGGTGGACAGCTGGCCGGCGCCGATGGCCAGCCCGCCCGCCACCAGCACCAGCACCAGCAGCACCAGGGCCAGGGTCAGCTGGCGCAGCAGCAGCCGGCCGGCGGCGGCGCTGTCCCAGCGGCTGAAGGTGGCGAAGGCGGGCCGCCCGCCCTCCAGGGCCGTCCAGGCGCCGCGCACCAGCCCCACCGTGGCCCAGAGGCTCACCACCACGCTCCCCACCGTTCCCACCAGGGCGCCCACGGCCTGCACCGCCAGGGGCGGCTGGCTGGCCTCCGGCAGGCTGTCGAGGCTGGCCAGCGACTGGAACAGCAGCGACAGGGCGCCGGTGAGCAGGGTGAACAGCACGAACGGCCAGGGGGCGCGGCTGAAGGCGGCCCAGCCCTCCTCCACGGCCCGGCCGATCTGCAGGCGGCCGGAACCGTCGGGGAAAGGGGTCATGGCCGGATCGGTCGCTGAACGGGAGGGTAACCGCGCCCCCCAGCGCCGCACCCTTACCGGCTGGCTCAGGGCCGCAGCTGGGCGACGGCGTCCCGCACCGCCGTGGTCGCCAGCTCGATCTCGTCGGCGGTGGTGCCCCGCCCCAGCCCGAAGCGGATCGAGGCGGCGGCCTCGGCGCGGCTGCGGCCCAGGGCCGCCAGCACGTGGGAGGGGGAGCCCTGGCTGCAGGCCGAGCCGCTGCTCACGGCGATCGAGCGCCGCACCAGCCGGTGCAGGGCGGCGCCGTCGACGCCGGCCACCGTCACGTTGAGGTTGTGGGCCAGCCGCGGCGCGGCGGCCCCGTTGCGGCTGATGCCGCCGATCGCCTCCAGCGCGCTCCAGAGCTGATCGCGCAGGGCCCCGAGCCGAGCGGCCCGCGCCTCCCGGTCGGCCACCGCCCGCTCCAGGGCCTCTCCCAGCCCCACCACCAGCGGCACCGCCACGGTGCCGGCCCGCCGGCCCGCCTCCTGGCCGCCGCCGTGGATCTGGGCC
Organism: Cyanobium sp.; assembly: GCA_007135755.1. Lineage (GTDB taxonomy): Bacteria > Cyanobacteriota > Cyanobacteriia > PCC-6307 > Cyanobiaceae > NIES-981. The sequence continues at coordinate 4,217 of SLIG01000028.1, read as the reverse complement.
GCCAGGGGCAGGCCCGGCCGCACCAGCAGCGCCCCCACCCCCTTGGGCCCGTAGACCTTGTGGCCGCTGAGGCTGAGCAGGTCCACCCCCAGCTCGGCCATCGCCAGGGGGATGTGGCCGGCGGCCTGGGCGGCGTCCACGTGCAGCAGCACGCCGTGCCGGCGGCAGAGGCGGGCGATCGCCGCGATCGGTTGCAGCACGCCGATCTCGTTGTTGGCGGCCATCACGCTGAGCAGCAGCACATCGGGCGTGAGGGCTGCCTCCAGGGCCTCCAGGGCCACCAGGCCGCCGCCGTCCACCGGCAGCAGGCGCAGCGGGAAGCCGTGGCGCTCCAGATAGCGCAGGGGATCCAGCACCGCGCGGTGCTCCGTCGCCAGGCTCACCAGGGTGCGGCGCGCCTCGCCGCGCTCGAGGGCTGCCTCAGCCACCCCCTTGAGGGCCAGGTTGTTGGCCTCGGTGGCGCCGCTGGTGAACACCACCCAGCCCGGCTCGCCCCCCAGGGCCGCCGCCACCTGGCCCCGGGCCCGCTCCACGGCGGCGGCGGCCGTCAGGCCGGGGCGGTGGCCGCGGCTGGAGGGGTTGGCGGGATGCTCGCTCCACCAGGGCGCCATCGCCGCCAGCACCGCCGGATCGCAGGGCGTGCTGGCCTGGTGGTCGAGGTAGGCGAGCATGGCGGTGGATGCCTGCACCCATGCTGACAAGCCCCCCGCTGCTGCTGCCGGCCCTGCTGGCGCTGGCCCTGGCCCAGGCGGCCCCCCCGGAGCGGCCGCCGGGCCTGGTGGTGCTGGAGGAGCGGGCCAGCACCCGGGGCCTGCGGGTGCTGGGGGTGTACGGCGTGCGCTCCGATCCGCTCGATCCGGACCTGCGCCGCGTGCAGCTCTGGCAGCAGCACGGCCATGAGGTGGCGCTCTCGGCCGACACCCTCAACTGCTCGCCCACCGCCCCGCTGCGCATGACCCGCGAAGGCGACCGCTGGATCGTGCGCGAGCTCAACCCCGGCGGCCTGATCACGCCGGTGAACCGCCTCGACCACCTGGTGTGGTGGGCCGTGTGCCACCCCGAGCAGGCCGGCCGCGACCCCGCCGCGCTGGGCGGATTGGCCCGGGAGCTGGGCTACAGCGGCACCCTGCCGGAATCCGAGCAGGTGCTGCCTGGACGGGCCCGCTGAGGATCTGCAGACTGACTGCCATGAGCACCGACCCCACCACCAGCCCCCAGGCCGCCGAGGACCTTGGGGTGGACGCCGCCGCCGAGGCGGCCGAGACCAGCCCCTCGCCAACGCCGATCCGCCTGCTGCTGGTGGACGACGAGCCCGGCCTGCGCACCGCCGTGACGGCCTACCTGGAGGATGAGGGCTTCGCGGTGACCACCGCCGCCGACGGCGAGGAGGGCTGGGAGAAGGCCCAGGGCCTGCTGCCCGATGTGGTGATCAGCGACGTGATGATGCCCCGCTGCGACGGCTACGGCCTGCTCAGGAAGCTGCGGGCCGACGAGCGCCTGGGCGGCACGCCGGTGATCTTCCTCACCGCCAAGGGCATGACCGCCGACCGCATCGCCGGTTTCCAGGCCGGCTGCGACGACTACATCCCCAAGCCCTTCGATCCCGATGAGCTGGTGGCCCGGGTGCGCAACGCCGTGCGCCGCCAGGAGCGGCTGCTGGCCGAAGCCGCCCGCTTCGCCGACGCCGACATCGGCCAGATGGCCCGCCAGATCACCGAGATCCGCTCCCTGCTGGCCACCGGCGGCAGCGCCAAAAAGCCCGTGGAGGACCCGGGGATCAGCTTCACGCCGCGGGAAGCCTCGGTGCTGCAGCTGGTGGCCGAGGGGCTGATGAACAAGGAGATCGCCCGCCGCCTGGAAACCTCGATCCGCAACGTGGAGAAGTACGTGAGCCGCCTGTTCATCAAGACCGGCACCTCCAGCCGCACCGAACTGGTGCGCTACGCCCTCGAACATGGGTTGGTTGAGTGAGGCTAGCTTGAAAGCGATGAAAACAAAGCCCGCCAAACAATCAAAAACTATTGTTCAATTCTGGCACCATGATGCTCTTCCTCTAGAGATTGATAAGAGAATTCAGTGCTGGAAAGAGTTTAATCCCGGCTGGAAGCATGAATTATTTCATAGGGCTACGGCGGCAGAATACCTGGCTCGCGTTTACGGTTCTTCTGTTTCCGAGGCCTTTCTGGACATCCGTCTCCCCGCAATGATGGCGGATGTCTTCAGGGTCGCCAGGCTTTTCGCTGGATCAGGGGTCTACGTGGATGCGGCGACTATCTGCAATGCTCCGCTTTCTACTTGGCTTCCGCGTAAGTCCAAATTGTTATTGCTGGCCAAGCAGCACATGGATCCACGTTATAATTGCGCGAATGGCTTTATCTATGCGCGAAAGCCGAGGCATCCTTTCATGGGGTCGCTTTGGCGTCGAATTCGTCTGCTAATCTTGGCGCGGAAGGGGACTTGTACTTGGAGTCACTTTGGTCCGGAGTTGTACTGGGAAATGTTGGCGAATGAGAGATTGCGGGCGTCTGTTGACATCTTGCCCTTGGGCGAGCTCAAGAATAAAATCCAGTTTTCGTCTTCGTCGAAAATCTTGCCTAGCGAACAACATTGGAGTAAGCAGCAAGGTAAATCTGAAAGTCTTTATTTCGAGCATAGGAGTAGATCTCTTCCTGCGCAGCTAAGAAAGCTTCACGCAAGATTCACTCTCCTTGTGCAAGGCGTTCGAGTTCCCTGATTCGTTGTTGTTTCCTCTTGATGAGATGAGCCTCATGAAATGGAGGCCTTGAACTCAGGTTGGATTTTTGAAGACAGAGTTGTTCCGGCCGCATCGGGTCTAAAGGTGAGCGCCTTCTACGCCGCCCGCTACCGGCATTCAGATGCGGCGGTGTGGCGGCAACGGCTCGCCGCCGGTGAGATCTGCAGGAACGGCCAGCGGCTCCCGGCCGATGTGGTTCTCGCAGCCGGTGACCGGCTGAGTTGGCATCGGCCCCCCTGGCACGAACCCGCCGTGCCGGTGCTGCCCGGCCCCCTGTTCGATGACGGCGACCTGGTGGTGTTCGACAAGCCCAGCGGTCTGCCGGTGCTGCCGGCCGGCGGGTTTCTGGTGAACACCCTGCTGCGCCAGATCGAGCGCGAGGTGGCGAGCGGTCAGCTCGATGCCACCGCCGGCCTGCCCCGGCCGGTGCACCGCCTCGGCCGCTTCACCTCCGGCCTGCTGCTCTGCGCCCGCCGCGCTCCCACCCGCGCCTGGCTCAGCGCGCTGCTGCGGGAGAGCACCGCTGCCCCTGCCGCTACAACGGATTGCGACCCCACCAGCCCTCGCAGCTCCCCTGGCGCGAGCAGCGTCGGCTTCCGCAAGACCTACCGTGCCCTGCTTCAGCCCCCGGCAGCGGGCTCGCCGCTGCTGGCGCTGGAGCCCGGCGCCAGCCTCGATCTCACCACGCCGATTGGCCGCCGGTCCCATGCCTTGCTCGGCCAGGTGTGGGCCGCGGCCGAGTCGGGGGATCCCTCTGCCCTGCCCGCCCGCAGCGCCCTGACCCTGCTGGAGCGGCGGCCGCAGGGCTGGCTGGTGGCGGTGGCGATCGCCACAGGTCGCCCCCACCAGATCCGCATCCACACCGCCGCCGCCGGGGCGCCGCTGCTGGGCGACCCGCTCTACCGCCGCGGCGGTATGGCCAGCGCTGAGGCGTTGCCGGGCGAAGGCGGCTACCGGCTGCACGCTCACCGGCTGGTGCTGCCTACCCCGGAGGGCGGGACGCTGGAGCTGGAGGCGCCCTTGCCACCCGAACTGCTGGGGCCCGACGATGGCTGAGGACGGGGCCCCTGAGGGCACAGCTCCAGCTCGATGCATCGATCGGCCGGGCCTGCGCCTGCGCCATTGGCGCGGCTGGCTGACGCCGCAGCATGCCCAGGCCCTGGAGGAGCAGCTGGTCGCCGAGGTGCCCTGGAAGCAGGAGGCGATCATGCTCTATGGCCGCAGCCACTGGCTGCCGCGGCTCACCTGCTGGATGGCCGACCCCGGTTGCGGCTATCGCTACAGCGGCCTGGACAACGTGCCCGAGCCCTGGTCGCCCGCCGCCGCGCAGCTGCGCCGCCAGCTAGGAGCCTGTCGCGCATAGATCAGCAGCCAGCCTCTCCTCAGACGCCTATCAATCTGCCTAGATCCCAGTGACAGCAGTGGATCTGAGCGAGACAATGGGGCATGCAGAAGCCCAAGT
>SLIG01000165.1 GCA_007135755.1 Cyanobium sp. | reverse complement strand
CGCCGCCTGAAACAGAAACCGGCGCGGCCGGCCCCAGCGCGCCGCGGCCTGGGGTCCGCTGAGCTCCCGCACTGCCGCCCCCAGGGCCGCCAGCTGCTGCGGCCGCTCCGCGTCCACCGCCACGATGCGGTTGCCCTCCAGGGTCGCCAGCCACCGGCAGAGAGCCTGGAAGCCAGGGCCCGTTGCCGCCTCCGACGCGCCGTTGCCGCCCGGATGATCCGCGGCGGCGGCATCCAGTTCCCCCAGGCCGAGGCGCTCCACAGCGGCCGCGGGGACGCGCCCGCCGCTCTTCTCCTCCACCCAGGCGGGCAGAAAGCTGGTGCGGTAGCCCAGCAGCGAATCGCGGGCGAAGGCGCTGGTGTGCACCGGCTGCCCGTGCAGGTAGTGCACGCCGTCCCGGGTGCTGCGGCCACCGGGCAGGAAGGCCGGCACCAGCAGGGTGGCGTCCCAGCCCTCGGGTCCGCCCAGTTCGGCGGCGATCACCTCCACCTCCAGGGGGAAATGGCTGCGCAGGGTGGAATCACCGCGGCTCACCAGCAGCCAGCGGCCGATCAGGCCCTCGTCCCGCGCCGCCTCCAGGGCCGGTTTGAGGGCCCGGCAGATCTGGCGCACCCGCGCGGCGGCCGCGGCCGGCTCGAGGGCGCGGGTGTTGGCCAGCAGAAACAGAAACGGCGAGGGATGGGCCAGGCCGGCCCGCAGGCTGGCGGGATCCCAGCGCAGCAGCAGCGGGCAGCTGTGCAGGGTCTGGGAACCGGTGGGGTCGTCGTCGAAGACGACGATCTTGAGTGGTGCGGCGGCCATGGCACCATCGTGCCGTGATGCGCCCTGAGCCCCGCGAGCTGCAGGAGCTGGTGCGGGATCTGCACCGGCAGGCCACCCCCTGGCTGCCCGCCGGCGGCGGCAGCCGGCTGGACTGGGGGCCGCCGGTGCAGCCCGGGCAGGGGCAGGGCGAGGTGCTGGTGCTGAGCACCGCCCGGCTGGAGGGGATCGTGGAGCACAACCCGGGCGACTTCACCGTCACCGTGCGGGCTGGCACACCACTGGTGGTGTTGCAGCAGGAGCTCGCCCGCCACCGGCAGTGGCTGACGGTGGACTGGCCCTGGGGTACCGCTGAACCCGCCACGGGCACCGGCCCGGGCGCCGGCCTGGGTGGGGGCACGGTGGGCGGGCTGGTGGCCCGGGGCCTGGCCGGCGGCTACCGCCAGCGCTACCTGGGCGTGCGCGACCAGCTGATCGGCATCGGCCTGCTGCGGGCCGACGGCACCGCCGCCCGTGCCGGCGGCAAGGTGGTGAAGAACGTGGCCGGCTACGACCTGATGCGGCCGCTGTGCGGCAGCTGGGGTTCCCTGGCCCTGATCACCGAGGTCACCCTGCGCACCCAGCCCCTGCCGCCCCAGCGGCGCGGCCTCTGGCTGCACGGGCCGCTCAGCCTGCTGCAGCCCCTGGCCCACTGGCTGCTCAACTCCAGCCTCAGCCCCGAGCGGCTCGACTGGCACCAGCACACCCTGCCCCAGACATCCAGCGCCCTGCTGGTGAGCCTGGCCAGCATCAGCCCCCGGACCCTCGACGAGCAGATCGCCTGCATCGGCGAACAGGCGCAGCAGGCCGGCGTGGCGATGGACACCCTGGCGCCCGAGCGGCTGGAGGCCCACCTGGAGCTGGGCCGGGGAGCAGCCACACCCCGCCCCGCCTGGCTGCTCCGCGCCGGGGTGCTCCCCGCCCGCGTGCCGGAACTGCTGGAGGCCCCCGAAGGGCGGGATCTGAGCGTGGTGATCGGCGCCGGCAGCGGCCTGGGCGACCTCTGGGCCGACGCCGACACGCTGCCGGCCTACCGGGTGCAGGCCCTGCGCCGCCGCTGCCGGGAGCTGGGAGGCCAGCTCACCGTGCTGCGTCAGCCGCCCGGGCCGCCAGCGGCGGCCATCCCCGCCTGGCTCGATGCCCCCGCTCGACCCCTGATCGAGGGGCTCAAGCGGCAGTTCGATCCGAAACAGCAGCTGGCGCGGGGGCGGCTGCCGGGAATTCAGCCCCCGCGCTGAGCTCCGCCAGCCACTTCCGCAGGGCGGCATTCACCTGATCGGGCACCTCGTCGTGGGGGCAGTGGCCGGCCTCCAGCACCACCTCGGTGGTGGCTGCAGGGGCATGGCGCTGGAAGGCGGCCCGGCGACCGGCCGCATTGATCCAGGGATCGCGGATCCCCCAGAGCAGCAGGAGCGGGCAGTTGAGCTGGGCAAACAGCTCGTCAAGGGGCTGGCCGCGGGGGATGTCGAACACGGTGCGGAACACCCCGAAGGCCCCGGGGTCGAGGGAGGGGCGGCGGATCGCCTCCACCAGGGCGTCATCGACGTTGCTGCGGTCGATGTACACCTGGTTGAGGGTGCGGCGGATGGTGGCGGGCCGGCGTAGGTTCTCGAACAGCAGCCGCTGCAGCACCGGGCTGCGCAGCAGCGCGCTGCCGATGGTCTGGCGGGCGATGGCCCCCCAGCCCCGTGGCGGGGCCTGCTCATCGCTGAACGGGCCGGCGGCATTGAGCAGGGCCACCCCGGCAGCCTGCCCTCCCAGGGCCACGCCGGCCGCCAGGGCCGAAAACCCGCCCAGGGAGTTGCCCACCAGCACCGTCGGCCGGCCGATGCGTTCCGCCACGTAGGCGGCCAGCTGATCGCGCCAGAGGGCGCCGCCATAGGCCAGCCCGGCCGGCTTGGCACTGCGCCCGAAGCCCAGCAGGTCGATGGCATGCACCTCATGGCGCAGGGCCAGCACCGGGATGTTGAAGCGCCAGTGGTCGGTGGAGGCCCCGAAACCGTGCACCAGCAGCAGCGCCGGCCCCTCGGGCTGCTCCGGGCCGGCCTTCACGGCATGCACGCCATGGCCGAGGTACTGCCAGGGTTCCACAGCCACGGCTGGAACGGCACAGGCTTCGACGACGACCTCGCTCACCACACCGTCTCAGAGGTCGTCGATGCTAGGGAGCGCGTGCGGGCGCCGGACCCCGCCCGGTTCGGCCCCGATCCCCCCGGCTGATTTCCCTCTCCATGGTTCTGTCCCGATGGTTGTGCCCCACTGGATCCCCCTGCTGCCCGGCACCGCCTTCTGGGCCCTGGCGCTCTACCTGCCCCTGAGCCTGCCCCTGGGCCGCCTGGAGGCCGCCCTGGCGGCGGGCGACCTGCCGGAGAACCTGCAGCAGCTGGTGCTCGTGGCCGGCAGCCTGCTGCTGGCCCTGGCCATCGGGGCCCTCACCAACCTGGCCCTGAGCTGGGCCCTGGGCCCCGGCTGGGCCAGCAGCCTGGGCCTGATCGCCGCCGGCTGGGGCGCCTTCACAGCACTCGCCAGTCAAGCCAGGGACAGCGGGGAATGATCGCCGGCGTGGCGCGGCGGTAGGCGGTGTACTCGGGGTGGAGGCGCTCGAGGGCCCGCTCCTCGCGGCGCGCCTTGCCACCCAGCACCGCCACCAGGGCGAGCAGCAGGGCCAGGTGCAGCAGGCTGCCCAGAGCCAGGGCCACGCCCAGCGAGCACAGCAGCACCGCCTGGTAAAGGGGGTGGCGGCAGCGCGCATAGGCACCGCTGGTCACCAGCGCCGCATCGGCCATGGGTTCGGGCAGGGGCGTGAGGCTCGGCCCCAGGCGCAGGAACGCCTGCAGCGCCAGCACCACACCCACCAGCAGCAGCGCGGCGCCGGTGACAGCCAGGGGCAGGGGCCAGGCGTAGCCCCAGGCGCCGGGCGCCGGCCAGGCGGGCAGCAGATGGGCGCCGATCAGCAGCAGCTGGGCCAGCAGCCACCACTCACCGCGCCGGTTGTCCAGCCAGCCGCCCCAGCTCAGGCCCCAGCGCCTGGGCAGCTCCAGCAGGGAGCTGGGCTGGCGGCCCGGCATCGGATCAGGTGGGGATTTCGGCGAGGGGGTCAAGGTCGGGCCCTCGGGTGTTGTTGCGCAACACCACCCGTAGCAGGATCGGAGCCAGGAAGGTGGTGCCGATCACCATCAGCAGGATGGCGGCCTCCAGGGGCTTGGTGAGCAGCCCGGCCTGGGTGCCGAGGCCCAGGAAGATCAGACCCACCTCGCCGCGGGGCATCATCCCCAGGCCCACCACCAGCCGGTTGGTCTTCTCCTTGCTCACGTAGCTCCAGCCGGCGGCGATCTTGCCGGCGATGGCCACCACCAGCAGGAAGGCGGCCATGATCAGTCCCTCCCGGTTCTCAGGGTTGAAGGGATTGAGCACGGCCAGGTCCATGCCGGTGCCGATCAGCACGAAGAAAATGGTGGCGAACAGGGCCACCAGGGGCTTCACGGCGGCGTCGATGTCGTGGGTGTGCTTGGAGCCGCTGAGGATCAGGCCGGCGGCGAAGGCGCCCAGGGCGGCCTCCAGGCCGATCGCCTGGGCGGCGAAACAGCACAGCGAGAGCACCACAAAGGAGGCCACCACCACCTCACCGGGGGCCTTGAGACGGTCGAGCAGCCAGTCGAAGCCGGGAGCGGCCGTGCGGCTGAGGAACAGGGCGGCGGCCACGAACACCCCGGCGGCGGCCACCAGCTTGAGCAGGGGCCCGAAGCTGAAGGCCCCACCACCGGCCAGGCTGACCACCACCGCCAGGATCACGATGCCGAGGATGTCATCGAGCACGGCTGCGCCGATCACCGTCTGGCCCTCTCGGGTCTTGAGGAACTTCAGCTCCCCGAAGACGCTGGCGGTGATGCCGATCGAGGTGGCGGTCATCGCCGCCCCGGCGAACACTGCCGGGATCAGCGGCACATCGAACAGGTAATAGAGACCTGCCGTGCCCAGAGCGAAGGGCAGCACCACCCCGGTCACCGCCACGGTGGTGGCCTGCATGCCCACCGCCACCAGTTCGTCGAGCTCGCTCTCCAGGCCGGTGAGGAACAGCAGGGCGTACAGGCCGATCTCGGAAACGGCCTTGAGGTTGGGGAAGGTTTCGGTGTAGAGCTCCTGCACCGTGTCCGGCGACACCTCGGCCAGGGAGCCCACCAACGACAGCAGCCAGGCACTCAGCTGGGCCTGGGTTTCGGGCGGCACGATCAGGTGCAGGCCGGACACACCGATGAGCACGCCGGCCACCAGTTCCCCCAGGATCGTGGGCAGCTGGATGCGCACCATCAGCTCGGCCAGCAGACGCGCCGCCACGAAGATCACCAGGAATTCCCCCACCCCGATGAGGGTTTCAGCCACCTCGAGCTGGTGGGTGCCCACCTCCAGCAGCAGCGACGGAGCCATGGCCAGGGAAAGCATCGGCGGCGGAGACAACGGCAACAGGGCCATGGGCAACTGCATCGGCAGCAACGGGATGGCGAAAGCGCGCCGACCTTAAGGCGGTTGGCGGCGAGGCAGCCAAGCGCGGCCGGGATTCCGGGCGCCGGTGTTCGCTTGCTGATCCCTAGTCGCCAGGAGGGGATCGCCGTGGCAGCCGTGGCTACGGTCCGAACAGTGCAGACATGGCATGACGCAGGCAAATCCGATCACCGCGATCCCGTCCGGGCCAGCTGGCGTGAACCGGCCGACCAACCTGCGCCTGCCCACACCGGGCTGCTACGCCGATCCCCACCGCAGCGGTCTCGATGCCAGCGCGGTGTTCGACGGCATGACCGAGCACCTCTTCTACACGCTCGGCAAGCTCGCCCCCACCGCCAGCCGCCACGACCTCTACATGGCGCTCAGCTATGCGGTGCGCGACCGGCTGATGACCCGCTACCTGGCCGGCGTTGAGGCCCTGCGCAAAACCCCCACCCGCGTGGTGTCCTACCTCTCGGCCGAGTTCCTGATCGGCCCCCAGCTGGGCAACAACCTGCTGATGCTCGGCATCCAGGACGCGGCCGCTGAAGCCCTCAAGGGATTCGGCATCCACGACCTCGGCGAGATCCTCGATGTGGAGGAGGAACCGGGCCTGGGCAACGGCGGCCTCGGGCGCCTGGCGGCCTGCTTCCTGGAATCCCTGGCCTCCCTGGAGATTCCGGCCACCGGCTACGGCATCCGCTACGAGTTCGGGATCTTCGATCAGCTGATCCGCGATGGCTGGCAGGTGGAGATCACCGACAAGTGGCTCAAGGGCGGTTGGCCCTGGGAGCTGCCCCAGCCCGATCAGGCCTGCTTCGTGGGCTTCGGCGGCCGCACCGAGACCTACCGCGACGGCGACGACGTGCTCCGCAGCCGCTGGATCCCGGCCGAGCACGCCATCGGCGTGCCCCACGACGTGCCGGTGCTGGGCTACCGGGTGAACACCTGCGACCGGCTGCGGCTGTGGCGCGCCGACGCCTCCGAGAGCTTCGACTTCTACGCCTTCAACATCGGCGATTACTACGGCGCCGTGGAGGAGAAGGTGGGCAGCGAAACCCTCTCCAAGGTGCTCTACCCCAACGACGGCACGGATGAGGGCAGGCGGCTGCGGCTCAAGCAGCAGCACTTCTTCGTGAGCTGCTCCCTGCAGGACATGCTGCGCAGCCTGGAGGCCCGCGGCATTCCCGTGCAGCAATTCCCCGAGCACTGGGCCGTGCAGCTCAACGACACCCACCCCTCGATCGCGGTGGCCGAGCTGATGCGGCTGCTGCTCGATGAGAAGCGCCTCGAGTGGGAGGAGGCCTGGGGCATCACCACCGCCTCCCTCGCTTACACCAACCACACCCTGCTTCCGGAGGCCCTGGAGACGTGGGGGGTGGACCTGATGGGCGCGCTGCTGCCACGCCACCTGGAGATCATCTACGAGATCAACCGCCGCTTCCTGCAACAGGTGCGGCTGCGCCATCCCGGCGACGACCAGATCCTGCGGCGGGTGTCGATCATCAATGAGGACGGCCCCAAGGCCGTGCGCATGGCCCACCTGGCCACCATCGGCAGCCACCATGTGAACGGTGTGGCCGCCCTGCACAGCGATCTGGTGCAACGGCAGCTGTTTCCCGATTTCAAGGCCCTCTGGCCCGAGAAGTTCACCAACGTCACCAACGGCGTCACCCCGCGGCGCTGGCTGGCCCTGGCCAACCCCCGCCTCACACGCCTGATCAGCGAGGCCATCGGCGATGGCTGGGTGAAGGACCTCGAGGAGCTGCGCCAGCTGGAGGCCTTTGCCGATGACGACGGCTTCCTGGAGCGCTGGGGGGCCACCAAGCGGGCGGTGAAGGCCCACCTGGCCCAGTACGTCGAGCAGCACACCGGGGTGCTCGTGGATCCGGCCTCGCTGTTCGACGTGCAGGTGAAGCGCATCCACGAATACAAGCGCCAGCACCTCAATGCCCTGCAGGTGGTGGCCCATTACCTGCGCATCAAGAGTGGCCTGGGCGATGATCTGCCGCCGCGCACGGTGATCTTCGGCGGCAAGGCGGCGCCCGGCTATTACATGGCCAAGCTGATCATCCGCTTCATCAATGGGATCGCTGACACGGTGAACGCCGACCCCGACATGGACGGGCGTCTGCGGGTGATCTTCCTGCCCAACTACAGCGTCAAGCTGGGCGAGAAGGTCTATCCAGCAACCGACCTCTCCGAGCAGATCTCCACCGCCGGCAAGGAGGCCTCAGGCACCGGCAACATGAAGTTCGCCATGAATGGTGCCCTCACGATCGGCACCCTCGATGGCGCCAACGTGGAGATCCGCGAGCAGGTGGGTGCCGACAACTTCTTCCTGTTCGGCCGCACCACCGAGCAGATCGCCGAGCTGCGGGCCGAGGGCTACCGGCCCTGGGAATGGATCAGCTCGATCCCCGAACTGGGGGAGGTGCTGCGCCTGATCGAGCAGGGCCACTTCAGCGAGGGCGACGGTGACCTGTTCCGGCCGTTGCTGCAGAACCTCACCGGCCAGGACCCCTTCTTCGTGCTGGCCGATTTTCAGGACTACCAGCGCGCCCAGGCGGACGTGAACCAGGCCTGGGCTGACAGCCGGGACTGGAACCGCATGGCCTTGCTCAACACGGCCCGCACCGGCTTTTTCTCCTCCGACCGCTCGATCCGCGAATACGCCGAGCGCATCTGGGGGGCCCAGCCCTACCCGGTGACCATCACCTGCGCGACGGACTGAACCTCAGCCCCGATCGGGCAGGTCGGGGGTCTGGTGCAGCAGCCGGTTGAGGCGCAGCCGATCGGCATTGAGCGGATCGGGGGCGAGCTCACCGGCCTGCTCACGGAATAGACGCTCCACCTCCTCCGGCACCCGCACATCGAAGATGCGCTCCATCAGCGCCTCGATCGAGAACAGATGGGCGTTGATGTTCTCCAGATCGGCCAGGGCCTGCTGCATGGCGTCGGGCTCCGCCGAGGTGTCCGGCTCTGCTGGACCCCCGGCGGCCGGGGCAGCCGCAGCGCCGGTGGCGGGCTTGGCTTCGCTGGCCTCCTGCTGCTTCTGGAGCTCCTCCATCACCCGGCCGGCGAGGGTGCGGAACGATTGCAGGGCAGCCCAGTTGAGCTCCTGCTGCTGGCGCAGGGTGGGGTTTTCGCGGATCAGTCGGTCGTGTTCCCGATAGAAACGCTGGCAATCAGGGCATTGACAGGGCTCTTCGGGCACCGCGCTCCCAGTCTGTCGCAACCACCATCATGCCATCGCGGATCACATCAGGCCGCCGTCTCATCGGATTCGTCGGCGGCCGGCAGGGGGATCTCGATCGAGGTCACCACATTGATCACATCGCGCAGGCGCATGGAATCGGCAAACCAGCCCATCGCCTGCTCGGTGTCACCGCGGCGCTCGGCATCACAGGCCTGCTCCTCGTGGGCTTCGATCAACAGCGCCAGCCAGCAGAGGCAGCGGGCCTGCACCACCGAGAGGTCCAGTTCATCGGGCTGGCTGTCGAGGATCCGCTGGGTTTCCTGCTGAACCAGAAGACGCAACCTGAGGTCGTGCAGCTGGGTCATCGCGGTGTGGCGACTGAACCCACGCTAGCGGCAGCGGCCCATTTCTCCAGAGCACCATCGGTAGTGGTGACTACGGCACCGAGCCGCTCAGCGCGCACGAGCCCGGCCGCACTGAGCGGTAGGCCGGCCGTTCCGCCGCCGCCAGGGCCGGGCTCAGCACCAGCTGCCACAGCTGGCCCTGGCGGGCGCGGAAGAAACCGGCGCAGCAGAGCAGGTAGTAGCGCCAGAAGCGCCGGAAACCGCGGGCGCCCTCCAGGCCCCCGCAGCGCTCGGCGATCCGGGGTTCGAGCCCCGGCCAGGCCTGCTCCACGTTGCGGTGCCAGGCCATCAGCGTGGCGTCATAGTCGGGCCCGAAGTTGTGCCAGTCCTCCACCAGGAAGTCGCTCTCGAAGGCCGTGGCCAGATCCCGCGGCGACGGCAGGCGGCCATGGGGAAAGATGAGGGCATCGATCCAGGGATCGGTGCGGCGGGTGGTGAGCCGGTAACCGATCGTGTGCACCAGCACCAGACCGTCGTCGCGCAGGGCCTGGCGTGCCGCCAGGAAGAAGGTGCGGGCATTGCGCGGCCCCACGTGCTCGTACATCCCCACCGACACGATGCGATCGAAACGGGGCAGCTCCAGCGCCTCGAGCTGCCGGTAGTCGCAGAGCTCGAAGCGCAGCGGCAAACCGGGCCAGTGCTCCCGGGCCAGCTCCAGCTGCTCGACCGAGAGGGTGACGCCCACCACCTCCACGCCGTGATGGCGAGCCAGGTAGGCCGCCAGTCCGCCCCAGCCGCAGCCGATGTCCAGCACCCGCATGCCCGGCTCCAGCTGCAGCTTGGCGGCGATCAGCCGCAGCTTGTGCTCCTGGGCCTCAGCCAGGGAGCGGGCCCGCTCCCAGTAGCCGCAGCTGTACTGCCGCCAGGGATCGAGCATGGCGGCAAACACCTCCGGGTGGATGTCGTAGTGCTGCCGGGCCACCCGGGTGGAACGACCAAGCGACTGCAGATTGAGGAGGCGATCGCGCAGCTGCCAGGCCAGGCGCCAGCGGTGGCCCTGACCAAGGCGGTCATCGGCCTGCACCAGCAGCAGGCGGGTGAAGAACTGATCGAGGGCGCCGCAGTCCCACTGGCCGGCCACATAGGTCTCGCCCAGGCCGAGAGAGCCCTGGCTCAGCACCTGGCACCAGCAGGAGGGATCGTGCACCTGCACATCCCAGGGCCGATCCCCGCCGACACGGATGTCGGCGGCGGCGAACACCGCCTCAATAGCGGCAGGCTGGAGCGAGGCGGGGTCGGCGGACGTGGCTGCTGAGAGGAGGACTTCCTCAGCCAAACGTACGCCGATTCCAACCCCACAGATACCCCTCGGCGGCGGCGAATTCGATGTAGGTGCGCGCCGCCGGCACCCCCAGCCGCTCCTCGATCAGGCCGCAGAGATCGGCACTGATGGCGGCGGTGATCTGGGGTGAGAGACGGCCCACGCTCTTGAGCTCCAGATAGGCCACCGGCTCGGCGCCGCTGCCGGCGAAGGTCATCGCCACGCCCCCCTCGAAGGACGTCATCACATAGGCCTCCGGCTTGCCCAGGTGAGCGGCGATGCGGCCGGAGATCTCCAGCAGCAGGCCGTCGAGCTCGGCGGCCGCCGGGGCCGAGGCCGAGGTTCTGATGCTCAGCAGGGGCATGGTGTGACGCTGGAGGCACTGCCCAAGCCTGCCAGGCTGACCCCCGTGTGACCCCGCTGCCATGGATGCCGCCACCCTGCAGGCCCTGTTCACCAAGCCCTATGGCGCGCCGGGCCCGAGCGCGGAGCAGTGGCGCCCGCTCTACGACGACGCCGTGCACTTTCAGGACCCCACTCAGGAGCACCACGGCATCGACGCCTACCTGAAGGCCCAGCAGGACCTGCTGCGACGTTGTGACGATGTGCTGCTCAAGCCCGGCGCCATCGCCATCACGGGTGACACCGCCTTTGTGGAGTGGGAGATGGGCCTGAAGATCAAGGGCATCGAATTCATCTATCCCGGCACCACCCGCCTGCTGCTGAATGCTGCGGGCAGGATCGTGGATCACCGCGATTACTTCGATTTCGTGGGCCCCACCTTCGGCCCCGTGCCGGTGCTGGGCGGCCTCGTGCGCTGGATCTACCGGCGCTTCGTGGGCTGAGGCGCGATGCCGGAGTGCGCCTGCGACACCGCCACCGCCGTGCGGCCGCAGCGACGCACCCTCTGGTGGGTGCTGCTGATCAACGCCGCCATGTTCGTGCTGGAACTCGGCTGGGGCCTAAGGGCCGAATCGATCGCCCTGATCGCCGACTCCCTCGACATGCTGGCCGATGCCGGCGTCTACGCCCTGGCCCTGCTGGCCGTGGGGCGGAACCCTCGCCGGCAGCGCCGCGCCGCCGCCGTCAGCGGCATCCTGCAGATCGGCCTGGCCCTGCTGGTGCTGGCGGACGTGCTGCGGCGCAGCCTGCAGGGCAGCGAACCGGTGAGCGGGCTGATGATCGGCGTGGGCCTGCTGGCGCTGGTGGCCAACCTGGTCTGTCTGGCCCTGGTGTTCCGGCACCGCGACGAGGGCATCCACATGCGCGCCTCGGTGATCTTTTCCAGCAATGACACCATCGCCAACGCCGGCGTGATCGTCTCCGGCCTGCTGGTGGCCCTGCTCGGCAGCCCCCTGCCCGATCTGATCATCGGCCTGGCGATCGCCCTGCTGGTGCTGCGCGGCGGGCTGCGAATCCTCCAGGACGTGCGCCTGAGCGCCGCGGGCTGAGCTGCCGCGGGCCCGGCCGCCCCGCAACCCCCCTTCACAAACCGCGCAACATCGTGTTACATTCCTGCTCGACGGGGTTCCGTCTTACGTCCTCTCCTGCCCTGCGGCACCGGCAGTCTCTGGTCTGCGGTGTGGCGGCGGCGGAGTTCTCCAACCTCCAACCGTTCTCATGACCACCACTCTCCAGCAGCGCTCCGGCGCCAACAGCTGGGAGCAGTTCTGCGGATGGGTCACCTCCACCAACAACCGCCTCTACGTG
>SLIG01000074.1 GCA_007135755.1 Cyanobium sp. | reverse complement strand
CCGGAAACCCGCCGGTTCGACCGCAGCCGCCGCGATGGCGGCCGCCCTGAGGGGCCCCGAGCGGCTGCTGGACGCGCCGGTGTCGCGCGCCCCGGTGCTGGGCGAACTGACCGCCCCCGTCCGGAACGGGTGCGACCGA
Source organism: Cyanobium sp. (assembly GCA_007135755.1). Classification (GTDB taxonomy): domain Bacteria; phylum Cyanobacteriota; class Cyanobacteriia; order PCC-6307; family Cyanobiaceae; genus NIES-981. The sequence goes on along the minus strand of SLIG01000074.1, from coordinate 2,953 downwards.
CGCTGCTCCGGCGGGAGAGCGCCGCAGCCCCGGCGCTCGCCACTCCTGAGGCCGAGCGCCTCGGCCAGCCCGCCCCCAGTGACGACCTGGTGTGGGGTCGCCACGCCGCCCTGGCGGTGTTGGAGAGCGGCCGGCCGGTGCACCGCATCTGGTGCACCCCTGAGCTGCGCTTCAGCCCGAAGTTTCTGCAGCAGCTGCGGGAGGCCAAGGCCTCCGGCGTGCTGGTGGAGGAGGTCACCTGGGCGCGGCTGGGCCAGCTCACCGCCGGTGCCGTGCACCAGGGCATCGTGCTGCAGACCGCAGCGGCCGACACCCTCGATCTCGACAGCCTGATCGAGGGCTGCGGCGGCATCGGGGAGGCGCCGCTGCTGATGGCCCTCGACGGCATCACCGACCCCCACAACCTGGGGGCGATCGCCCGCAGCGCCGAGGCCCTCGGTGCCCACGGCCTCGTGCTGCCCCAGCGCCGCAGCGCCGGACTCACCGGCTCGGTGGCCAAGGTTGCCGCCGGCGCCCTGGAACACCTGCCGGTGGCCCGGGTGGTGAACCTCAACCGCGCCCTCGAACGCCTGAAGCAGGAGGGCTACCGGGTGGTGGGGCTGGCCTCCGAGGGCAGCGTCAGCCTTGAGCAGGCCGATCTCGACGGCCCCCTGGTGATCGTCACCGGATCCGAAGGGGATGGCCTCTCGATGCTCACCCGCCGCCACTGTGACCAGCTGGTGAGCATTCCTCTGCGCGGGGCCACACCGAGTCTCAATGCTTCGGTGGCCTCGGCGCTGCTCCTCTACGAGGTGGCCCGCCGTGGCTGGATGCACGGGCTGCGCGGCGGTGATCCGGCGCCACGGCTGCTGCGTCCCCAGCTGCCCGCCCCGCCCCCGTCAGCGTTGCCCGCGGCTCCCGGTCCCGACCAGATCTCCGAGCCCGACGGCGAGCCCGATGGGCAGCCCGACGCGGTGACGACACCCCCGCTCTCCGCCGAGGATCCGGTGCAGGCGGAGGTGTGGGCGCCCGCGCCGGCACTGGCGGAACCCGAGACCGACGCGCCGCTGGCAGCGGAGCCCGAGACGTTGGTGGAGGTGTTGGCGGAGACGGAGGCTGAAGCGAACACACCTGAAACCATCACACCGGATGAGAACACACCTGAGGAGAACACCGCTGAGGTGAACACCGAGCACAGCGATCCGGCGCTTGCAGCCTCGCCTGTGTCCACACCCCAGCCTTCGCCCGACGCCCAGCCGACTGAGGACACGGCACCAGCCAGCGTGCCGGCCTTCTCGGGTGACGTGGATCTGGGCTCGTTGCAGCTGTGATCCCGCTGCCGGCAGGCGGGCACAATGGGGCTGCACTCCCCCCTCCGGCATGAACCCCCTGCTCTGGCCCGTGCGCGGCAGCGCCAATGCCCTGGGTCTGGCCTGGTGGGCGCGGGTGCGCACCAGCGATCCCGACGTCACCTACTGGTTCGGTCCCTACGTGCGCCGCAGCAGCCTCGAGCGGGAGCTGCCGGCCTTCCTCGACGACCTGCGCGCCGAGGAGCCCAGGGAGCTCGAGCACAGCCTGCTGCGCACCCGCCGCGGCGAACCCCTCACCGAGACCGACTGATCGCCCTCCAGAACGACCCGGCGGCTGCTGGCTGATAGCGTCCCAGCCGAGTGGGACGCGGTTGGGCATGGGCATCGCTGAGTGGCGCGGTCGGCTGGAGCGCGGCGAGGTGTCGGCCCGGGAGCTCACCGACCGCTGCCTGGCGCGCATCGAGGCGGTGGATGACACCGTCCACGCCTTCCTGGAGGTGACCGCCGAGCGGGCCCGCGCCGATGCCGAGCGCATCGACGCGGCCCGCTCGGCCGGTGAGCCCCTGCCGCCGCTGGCCGGGGTGCCGCTGGCGATCAAGGACAACCTCTGCACCCGCGGCATCCGCACCACCTGCTCCAGCCGCATGCTGGAGACCTTCGTGCCCCCCTACGAGAGCACCGTCACCGAGCGCCTGTGGCAGGCGGGTGCGGTGCTGCTGGGCAAGACCAACCTCGATGAGTTCGCCATGGGCAGCTCCACCGAGACCTCCGCCTTCGGCCCCAGCCGCAACCCCTGGAATCCCGCCACCGTGCCCGGCGGCAGCTCCGGGGGCAGTGCCGCCGCCGTGGCCGCCGGTGAGTGCCTGGGCTCCCTGGGCTCCGACACCGGCGGTTCGATCCGCCAGCCCGCCAGTTTCTGCGGCGTGGTGGGGCTCAAGCCCACCTACGGCCGCGTCAGTCGCTGGGGCCTGGTGGCCTTCGCCAGCTCCCTCGATCAGGTGGGGCCGTTCAGCGGCTCGGTGGCCGATGCCGCCGAGCTGCTCCAGGTGATCGCCGGCGCCGACCCGCGCGATGCCACCTGCCTCACGGCGCCGGTGCCCGACTACAGCGCCGCCCTGCAGCAGCCGGTGGCGGGCCTGCGGGTGGGCATCGTGCGCGAGTGCTTCGAGGCCGATGGCCTGGCCCCGGAGGTGAAGGCGGCGGTTCTGGCCGCTGCCGAGCAGCTCCAGGCCCTGGGCTGTGAACTGGTGGACGTGAGTTGTCCCCGCTTCAACGACGGCATCGCCACCTACTACGTGATTGCCCCCTCGGAGGCCTCCGCCAACCTGGCCCGCTACGACGGGGTGAAATACGGCTACCGCGCTGGCCTCAACGACAACGGTGGTGCCGGTGCCGGTGCCGGCGCCAGCCTGGCCGAGATCACGGCCCGCAGCCGCGCCGAGGGCTTCGGCGATGAGGTGCAGCGACGCATCCTGATCGGCACCTTCGCCCTCTCCGCCGGCTATGTGGATGCCTACTACAGGAAGGCCCAGCAGGTGCGCACCCTGATCCGGCGCGACTTCGACCGCGCCTTTGAATCGGTGGACGTGCTGCTCACCCCCACCTCCCCCACCACCGCCTTCGGCTTCGGCGCCCACAGCAACGACCCGCTGGCGATGTACCTG
>SLIG01000126.1 GCA_007135755.1 Cyanobium sp. | reverse complement strand
GTCGTCCCCGTCCTCGTCCTCGAGGATCCAGTCGAGCTTGTCTTCCACCCAGCGGCCCAGCTCGCCCAGGCGGGGGCGGCCCGGACCGGCAGCGGTGCCCGGGCGCGGCCCGCGCTGGCTGCCGCGGGAGCCGGGGCGGGCACCGGACACCCCATCAACGAGCTGGCGGCCGGCGCTCACCAGCCGGTCGAACCCCTGCTCCAGGGGCTCGGATCCACGCCGCGGCTCCGGGCTTGGGCGCTGGAGATCGGGCCGGCGGTCAGGCATGGGCCAACGCTACCGGCGACGCAGCGCCAGCCGGCGCTCGCGCAGCAGGCCCAGCACGGCGATGGCCACACCGGCCCACTGCAGGGTCCAGAGAAAGACGCTCACGGCCTCGGGCGGTTGCGGCGAACCTAGGCCGCCGCCTCCACGAACTCCAGCAGGCAGCTGGCATCCCAGAGGCCGCCGTGGTGGCGCTCGCAGCAGGCCCGGCAGGCCAGGTTGCGCACCCGGCGCCGGTAGGGGGCGCTGACGCCGCAGCGGGGACAGCGGGCGATCCAGCGGCAGCCGCGTTCCGCGCCGGCCGGCAGGGGATAGCGGTGGCGCACGTTCACCACGAAGGCGTCCTGGGCGGCGTTGATGGCCGCCATGCGGGCCCGGAAGTGGGGCCCGTGCACCTCACGGAGGCCCAGCACCCGGTCGACCCAGGCATGGATCATCTCGTGGCAGAGGGTGGACAGCAGGGCCTCGCGGGGCAGGGGCTCCAGCAACGGACGGGAGAGCACGATCTCGCACAGGGCCTGGCCGCTGGCATCGCGGCCACTGCGGTAGAGGCCGGCGCTGCGGCGCAGGCGCCCATCGCTCCAGCGCAGGCTCACCAGCGGCCGGCCGGCGGGCGCCAGGGAGCCGTCGAAGTGCTCGCGGTTGAGCCGGTGGAAGAGCGGCAGCAGGGGTTCGAGCGGCACGCCGGACGCTGGGGGAGGGCTGGTCAGTCAGACTCTGGGGCCATTCAACACAGAGTCGGCAGCCCATGGACTGGCAAGTGGTGCAAGGCGTCGGCACCCGGGCCCTGCTGGCCGGCGCCGGGGTCCTTCTCCTCTACTGGACGGTGACGGCGGTGAAGCTGGTGCTCAGCGCCCGCGGCATCAATCCGCTGCTCAAGCAGTTCTTCACCCAGCTCTCCAGCGGCCAGGTGGACGGTGCCTACCTGCTCACCACCAAGAACTACCGCACCCATGTGAACCGCAAGCAGTTCATCAACTTCCTGGCGGGCCTCAAGCTCAACAAGTACCGCAACCTCAAGAGCGGCCGGCCGCGCCTCAACGACGGCCAGCTGATCCTCACCGTGAAGCTGCTCACCGAGGCCAAGGAGGAACTGCCCCTCGACTTCACCTTCGTGAAGCTCGACGACCAGTGGCGGATCGACCGCATCCGCAAGCAGGCCGCCTGAGCCTTGGTCCCCCCACCGGCCGCAGCCGAGCAGGCCACCCGGGCCGCTGAGCTGCGACGGCTGCTCAACCGCGCAGCCCACGCCTACTACGTGCTCGACGCTCCGGTGATGGAGGACCCGGTGTACGACCGGCTCTACCGCGAGCTGCTGGAGCTGGAGACCGCCCACCCGGAGCTGCAGACGGCCGACAGCCCCACCCGGCGGGTGGGTGGCGCCCCCGCCGACGGCTTCACCAGCGTGGAGCACCGCATCGGGCTGCTCAGCCTCGACAACGCCTTCTCTCTCGAGGAGCTGGAAGCCTGGTATGGCCGGCTGCTGAAGGTGCTCGACCGCAGCCCGGAGCCCGGCGCGCCGCTGCCGGAACTGGCGATGGTGGGGGAACTGAAGATCGACGGCAACGCCCTGGCCCTCAGCTACGAGCACGGCGTGCTGGTGCGGGCCGCCACCCGCGGCGACGGCGAGCGCGGTGAGGAGATCACCGCCAACGTGCGCACGATCCAGAGCGTGCCGCTGCGGCTGCAGCTCGAGCAGCCCCCCGCCTGGGTGGAAGTGCGCGGTGAGGCCCTGATCTCCGAGCCCACCTTCGCGGCGCTCAACGTCGAGCGAGCGGCCCGCGGCGAGGCCCTGTTCGCCAATCCCCGCAATGCCTGCGCCGGCACCCTGCGCCAGCTCGACCCGAAGGTGGTGGCGGCGCGGCGGCTGGATTTCTTCGCCTACACCCTGCACCTGCCTGGGGATTGGCAAGCCGGCACACCGGATCCGCCACGGCCCAGCACCCAGTGGGACTCCCTGCAGTGGCTGCAGGCCGCCGGCTTCAAGGTGAACCCCAACGCCGCACTGCTGCCGTCACTGGCGGCGGTGGAGGCCTTCTTCGCCCGCTGGGAGGAGGGGCGCAAGGCGCTGCCCTATGCCACCGACGGGGTGGTGGTGAAGCTCAACGACCTGCGCCTGCAGGCCGACGCCGGCTTCACCCAGAAGGCGCCGCGCTGGGCGATCGCCCTCAAGTACGCCGCCGAGGAAGCCCCCAGCCGGCTGCTGCGCCTGGCCTGCCAGGTGGGCCGCACCGGCGTGGTCACGCCGGTGGCCGAATTCGAGCCCGTGCCCCTGGCCGGCACCACGGTGAGCCGCGCCACCCTGCACAACGCCGACCGGCTGGCGGAGCTGGATCTGCACGCCGGCGACACGATCGTGGTGCGCAAGGCCGGCGAGATCATCCCCGAGGTGGTGCGGGTGCTGAGCGAACTGCGGCCCGCCGGCGCGGCGCGGCTGGAGCTGCCCCACACCTGTCCGGAATGCGGGTCCGAACTGGTGCGCGAGCAGGGGGAAGCGGCCACCCGCTGCGTGAACAGCAGCTGTCCGGCGATCCTGCGCGGGGCCCTGCGCCACTGGGTGAGCAAGGGGGCCCTCGATGTGGATGGCGCCGGCAGCAAGCTGATCGAGCAGTTGGTGGAGAAGGGTCTGGTGGGCTCGATCGCCGACCTCTACCGGCTCGATCGGGCCCTGCTGGCGAGCCTGGAGCGGATGGGCGAGAAAAGCGCCGACAACCTGATGGCAGCCCTGGCGGCCTCCAGGGCCCAGCCCTGGCACCGCCAGCTCTATGGCCTGGGCATCCACCACGTGGGCGAGGTGAACGCCAAGGCTCTGGCCCGGGCCTTCCCCAGCGCGGCGGAGCTGGCCGCGGCCGCCAGTGCGGGGCCGGAGCGCATCACGGCGGTGTTCGGCATCGGCGGCGAAATCGCCCAGAGCCTGCAGCAGTGGTTCGCCACCCCGGCCAACCAGGAGCTGCTGCGGGAGCTGGCGCAGGCGGGGTTCTCGCTGGCGGCCGACGAGGCGGAGCGGGCCGCGGCGGCCACGGGAGCTGGCTCAGGCGGGGCGGGTGGCAATGGCGCACCCCTGGTCGGCCAGACCTTCGTGCTCACCGGCACCCTGCCCAGCCTCAGCCGCCGCCAGGCCCAGGAGCGGATCGAGGCGGCCGGCGGCAAGGTGAGCAGCTCGGTGAGCAGGAAAACCAGCTACGTGGTGGCCGGCGAGGAGGCCGGCAGCAAGCTCACCAAGGCCGAGAGCCTGGGGGTGGCGGTGCTGGATGAGGCGGGGCTGCTGGCCTTGCTGGCTCCCTAGGCGTCGGGATCCAGCCGGTTGGCCAGCCAGGCCACCGGCAGCATCGCCACCATCGCCAGGGCGCACACCAGCAGCTCCGGGCCGCCGATCGGGGCCGTCTGGAACAGCACGTTCATCGGCCCCCACTGGCTGAACACCACCTGCAGCAGCACCGCCACGCCCACGCCGAGCAGCAGCTGGGGCGCGCGGGCCAGGGGGGTGGAGGGATCCCGCAGCCGCTGCGCCAGGGTGCGGCCCAGCTGGCTGATGCTGAGCAGGTAGATGATCCGGGCGGCAACGAGGGCCTGGATCGCCGCGGTGCGGGCCAGTTCCAGGCTGCCGCTGCCGCCCCGCACCCACTCGAACACCCCGAAGATCAGCACCCAGTTGTAGAGCGACACCACCAGGATCCGGCGCAGCAGACGCCTGGTGATCAGCGGCTCGCCGGGATCCCGGGGCGGGCGGGCCATGGTGTCGTCGGCCTTGGGCTCGAACGACAGCGGCACCGTCATCGTGATCGAGTTGATCATGTTCAGCCACAGCACCTGCAGGGCCAGAATCGGCAGGTCGCGGGCCAGCAGGGCGCTGATCAGGATCGTCATCGACTCGCCGCCGTTCACCGGCAGCAGGAAGGCGATCGCCTTGCGCAGGTTGCGGTAAACTGTGCGCCCCTCTTCCACCGCCGCCTCGATCGAGGCGAAGTTGTCGTCGGTGAGCAACATGTCGGAGGCCTCGCGGGCCACCTCCGTGCCGCCCTTGCCCATGGCGATGCCGATGTCGGCCTGGCGCAGGGCCGGGGCGTCGTTGACGCCATCGCCGGTCATCGCCACCACCTCACCGCCGGCCTGCAGGGCCTCCACCAGCTTCAGCTTCTGGGCCGGCGCCACCCGGGCGAACACCTGCCCGTCGCGGGCCGCCGCGGCAAAGGCGACGTCATCCATGGCCCCCAGTTCCTGGCCGGTGTAGGCCCGCAGCTCCTCGGCGCCGGCGGAGCCGATGCCCATGCGGGCGGCGATGGCGGCGGCGGTGGCGGCGTGATCGCCGGTGATCATGCGCACGGAGATGCCGGCCCGCTGGCAGGCCTCCACGGCACTGATCGCCTCCGGCCGCGGCGGATCGAGCATGCCCTGCAGGCCCAGAAACACCAGCTCAGCGTCGAGGTCGCCGTGCTGGAGGTCGTGGCGGTGATGGGGCAGCACCCGCGAGGCGAAGGCGATCAGCCGCAGCCCCTCCCCGGCCAGGGCCTCCACCCGGCGATGGATGGCCTCGGCGTCGAGGGGCTCCACGGCGCCGTCGGCGGCGAGCATGCCGCCGCAGCGGGGCAGCAGCGCCTCCACCGATCCCTTCACCTGCAGCAAGCGCTCCTCGCCGTCGTGGAGGCTGGCCATGTACTGGTAGTCGGAGGCGAAGGGAATCGCATCCAGCCGCGGGAAGGCCGGCTCCAGCCCGGCCCGGGTGAGACCACCCTTCTCGGCGGCCGCCAGCAGGGCCGCCTCAGTGGGGTCGCCCTCCATCGTCCAGGCGCCGTGCTCCTGCCTGAGGCGGGAGTCGTTGCAGAGAACACCGCAGCGCAGCACCCGCTCCAGCGCCGGCGGCAGGGGATCCACCACGGCGCCGTCGCCATCGAGCAGATCGCCGTGGGGGCTGTAGCCGGTGCCACTCACCTGGTAGCTGACCCCACCGGCCACCACCACCTGCACCGTCATCTGGTTTTCGGTGAGGGTGCCGGTCTTGTCGGAGCACACCACCGTGGCGCTGCCCAGGGCCTCCACGGCCGGCAGCTTGCGGATGATGGCGTGGCGGGCGGCCATGCGGTTCACGCCGATGGCCAGGGTGATCGTGACCACCGCCGGCAGGCCCTCCGGGATGGCGCTGACCGCCAGGGCCACGGCCGCCTCGAACACCTCGGCGAAGGGCTGGCCGCGGCCCAGGCCGATGGCCAGGGTGAGGGCCGCCACCGCCAGGATGAAATAGAGCAGCACCCGGCTGAAGCTGGCGAAGCGTCGGGTGAGCGGGGTGCTCAGCGACACCCGCTTCTGCAGGGAGCGGGAGATCTCCCCCATCTCGCTGGCCTCACCGGTGGCCACCACCACGCCCCGGCCCTGACCGAAGGTCACGAAGCTGCCGGCGTAGGCCATGCAGCGGCGATCGGCCAGGGGGGTGTCGGCCGGCAGGGGGGCGGGGTCCTTGGCCACCGGCAGGGATTCGCCGGTGAGGCCCGACTCGTCGATCTGCAGGTCGCGCCCCGCCAGCAGGCGCAGGTCGGCCGGCACCTTGTCGCCGGCCGCCAGCAGCACCACATCCCCGGGCACCAGCTCCCGGGAGGCAATGGTCAGGGTCTGGCCATCGCGCAGCACGGTGGTTTCGGTGCTCACCGAGCGGGCCAGGGCGGCGATCGCCCCCTCGGCGCGGGCCTCCTGCACGAAGCCGATCACGGCATTGATCACCGCCACCGCCCAGATCACCAGGGCGTTGGTCCAGGAGGCCAGCAGGGCCTTGATCAGGCCGGCCGCCAGCAGGATGTAGATCAGGGGCTGGTTGAACTGCAGCAGCAGCTTCAGCCAGACCGGCTGGCCCTTCACCTCGGGCAGTTCGTTCCAGCCGTAGCGCCCATGGCGGTGGGCCACCTCGGCGGCATCGAGGCCGCCATCCAGGTTGCTGCCCCACTGGCTGAGCACCGCCTCGGCAGCCTGGGCATGGGGCTGCTCACTGGCCTCCAGAGCGGTGCTGGGCGTGGCGGTGCTGGCAGGCGGCATGGCCTTCGGTGGGGGGGGGGCTGGGACAGCGATAGCCGCAACCTAAACAGATCTCGCCGGGCCCACCGCCGTCGCCGTCGCCACCCCCGCCACCGCCGCCACACTGGGATCAGCAGACCCCCACCGGCCGAGCGGAGACGCAGCCATGGACGCCCCCAACGCTCCCGCCTCAGCCCAGCCGCCGCGCTGGATCAAGACCGACTGCGGCCGCGCCAAATACGCCGAACTGGCCAGCCGCAGCGGTGCGCTGGCCCGGCTGCGGCTGGTGTGGTTCGTGCTGATCGCGGCGCTGCGCGACTGGCGGCTGCCGGATCCGCCGGACGCCGATCAGGCCGACGTTTCAGGCTCCTGAAGCGCCCGCCGCGCCGCCCGGCCCGCCAGCACCACCGTGGCCGCCGTGGCCAGAACCCCCACGATCCGCAGGGTCCAGGTGACGGCATCGGCCTGGCCGGAGAGCACCTCGCCGAAGCGGGCCACGTCACCGGCCAGGGCACCGAGGCTGCAGAACAGGATCGTTCCGGGCACGATGCCCACCAGGCCGATCGTGTAGTCGCGCAGGCTCACCTCGCTGAGGCCGTAGGCGAGGTTGAGCAGGCTGAAGGGAAAGGCCGGCGACAGGCGGGTGAGCAGCACCAGCCGCAGGCCCTCGCGGCTCACGGCCTGCTCGATCGCCTGCAGCTTGGGCGCCGCCGCCAGGCGCCGGCGGGCCCACTCCCGCAACCAGCCCCGGCCGAGCAGGAAGGCCGCCTCCGCCCCCAGGCTGGCCCCCACCAGCACCACCACGCTGCCCCACCAGGGGCCGTAGAGGGCCCCGGCCAGCATCGAGGCCCACACCCCCGGCAGCAGCAGCGTCACCCAGAGGGCGTAGAGGGGCACGAAAGCCACGGCCCCCAGCGGTGAGCGCAGGGCGGGGAGCAGTTGATCCAGCAGCGCCTCAGCCATCGCTGCAGCGACGCAGGAACTCCGCGGCCACGGTGTCCTCGGGATCCTCCCGGAGCACCGCTGCGAACGCCTCGGCAGCGGTCGTGAACCGGCCGGTGTGGAACGCCTCCACACCCGTCTCGAACCACTCCAGGGTTGCCCGCCTGGAGGCGCAGCCACCGGGGTCGCCCTCGTCGTCGATCAGCTCGAGCACCTTCACCGGCATCGACTTGCCCCGCACCTGCAGATCCCCGAGGGAGCGGACCTGCACCGGCAGGGAAGCGGTGACGTCCTCGAGGGTGTCGGCGGTGAGCGCGATTCGGCAGCCGAAGATCCTGGTGAGGTCCTCGACGCGGTCGGCCAGGTTGACGGCATCGGAAATCACGGTGCTCTCCATGCGCTCCTCCTCGCCGACGGTGCCGAGCATCAGATCACCCGTGTGGATGCCGATGCCGATGCGCAGGGGTGCTCCATCGACAGCCCCGCGATCCCTGTTGTAGGCCGCCACCTCGCGCTGGATCGCCAGCGCCGCCCGCACCGCGTCGGCGGCACTGCCGGGGAACAGCGCCATCACGGCATCGCCGATGTACTTGTCGATGAAGCCGTTGTGTTCGCGGATGATCGGCCCCACCCGCCGCAGGTAGGCGTTGAGGAAATCGAAGCTCTCCTTCGGCGTCAGCCGCTCGGAGATCGCCGTGAAATCGCGGATGTCGGCGAACAGCACGGTCATCCGCTTGAGGATCTGATCCCCGAGCTCCACGTCCAGGATGCTGTCGCGGCCCAGAAAGCTCAGAAATTCGTGGGGGATGAAGCGGCCGTAGGAGCGGTTGATCCGCGCCATCTCGCCATAGAGGCGGGCGTTCTCCAGGGAGATGGCCAGCTGGGTGCCGAGAATTTCGATGGTCTCGAGGCGCAGGCTGCCGAAGACGTCGCTGGCCAGGTTGTTTTCCAAATACACCACCCCCAGCACCTGGGACTGCAGGGTGAGCGGCAGGCAGAGCACCGAGCGCAGCCCGACCGCCATCACCCGCGGGTCGTGGCGGAACTCACCCTCGGCGGCCGCATCGGCGAGCACCACCGGCCGGCGCAGCCGGCGCACCATCCGCACGATCGAGAGCGGCAGATCGTGGCTGTCCGCCAGGGGCCGGGCCTGCAGCACCTCCACCTGCCGGGGGTCGGCGCTTCCCTCGGCCTGGATCAGGGCCTGCTCGCCCGCATCCAGGATCAGCACCACCCGCTCGGCACCGGCGTTGGCCAGCAGGATCTCCACGATCCGATCCAGCAGCCTGTCGAGCAGGATCTCCCTGGAGAGTGCCTGCATCGACTCGATCAGGCTGTGCAGATCCAGGCTCCTGCCCAGCAGGCCGCTCACGGGCTGGCGGGAGGCGGCCTGCTCGCCCGCGCCCCGCAGCTGCCCCAGCCGCTCCCGGCGGTAGCGGGCCTCCTCGGCGTGGGCGCGGGCGGCCACCGGGTCGCCGAGGCTGCGGTGCAGGGCCGCAGCCCGCTCATGGGCGTAGGCGGCCATGGGTTCATGACCGGCCTCCAGGGCCGCCTGAATCGCCAGCCCGTAGAGCGCCTGGGCCTGGGCGGTCCTGCCGTCCACCCAGGCGGTCTCGGCCTGCACCAGCAGGGCACGGTGGCGGAAGTTGGCGGGGCAGAGGCGGGCGCGGCCATCGAGGTCGCGCCCCAGGCGGCGCAGGCCCTGGCGGTGGAGCCGCCGCAGGGCGGGATCGCCTTCCTGCGGCAGCACGGCCGCCAGACAGAGGGCCTGCAGAAGGTCATCCTCGGCCGCGTGCAGCAACCCTGAGGCGGCGGCACGGGTGGATCGGGCGGCACGCACCATCGCCAGTGCCTGACGGTGCTCCCCGGCCTGCAGCAGCACCTGCGTCTTGCAGAGCTGATACCAGTGCAGCGCGACGCGGAACTCGGGCCGCTGCTCCAGCAGCGTCCGCTGCGCCAGCTCGTCGAACTCGGCGTCACTGAGATCGGTGGCGCCACGGGTACGCCCCTGCAGGCAGCGCGCCAGCTGTCGCGTGATCAGGAAGAACACCGGGGTGTAGTGCTCACCCACCTGCCGGGCATGGTCGAGGCAGCGTTGACTCTCCGCTTCGATCTCGCCGTAGGGGCGGCCCAGGAACACCAGCTGCATGCACAGCACGTTGTTGGCGTAACAGGCCCACACCAGATCGCCGGATGCCATCCCCGCCTCAAAGGCGCGCTGCAGGTGGCTCGTCGCCTCGACGGCGGAGTCACTCCAGGCGTGGATGAAGCCGCCATAGAGGAAATGGGCCTTGCAGAGCAGAGCCTGGCTGCCGTAGTGCTCCGCCAGCTGCAGGCCCACCCGCCCGAACTGCTGGCGCTGGAGGAAACGTCCCCGCCCTTCACCGAGAAAGCGACCGAGGCCGAGATAGGCCATGGCCGTGACCGGCGCATGGCCGTGCTGCATCGACAGCCGGGCCATCCGCAGGTAGCAGAGATGGCTGGCCTCCATGTCGAGGTAGTACAGGGCCGGGATCATCTGGGCCATCAGGGTCAGCCGTGCCTGCTGCAGGGGGTCCTGCAGCGGCGGCTGCTGGGCCAGCGCCGGGATCGAGCGGCCCAGCAGCAGCTGCTGGATGCGCCAGGTTTCCAGGCGCTGGGCCCGCTGCACCGCGGCCGGGCCGGCAGGCATGGGCAGACCCAGCTCGCGGAGGGCTGCGTAGCCCAGTTCCAGTACCTCGGCCATGCGGTTGAGGGCCGTGCAGAGAATCATCCGCAGACCCTGCACCTCGGCCAGCTGCAGCCGGTCGCGCACGTGGCGCAGCAGGACGGCGGCAGTGTCCTGGGCCGGCTCGATCGCCCCGCAGAGGTACTGGCACTCCAGCAGGTCTTTGTGCAGGGCGTAGGCGAGACCGTGGTGCTCCCGCCAGCCATCGGGCGGCAGCAGGTCCACCCCCTGCTCGAGGTAGGCGAGGGCGGTGGCGTAGGCCACCGAGGCCTTGGCCCGGCGGGCGGCCTCCAGATTCAGGCCGGCTAGCTCCAGGCACTCCTGAGGGTCGTCGATCAGCAGCCGACCCCGGTTGAGGTGGTCCACCAGGTCGAAGAGCTGCCCCTCGGCCAGGGCGTCGCGGCCGGCCAGCATGCGCCGGCCCACCCGCAGATGAATGGCCGCCCGCTCCCGCTCGTCGGCGAGGGCCGCGTAGGCCGCCTGCTGGATGCGGTCGTGCAGAAAGCGGTAGGCCGAATCCGGTGAACCGGAGCTGACCAGAGGGGCCACCAGGTTGGCCGCCTCGCCCGCCCCCAGATGGCGGCGAACCGTGGCACCGGGCTGGCCGCCCACCATCGCCAGGGCCGTGGCGTCGAAGCGGTTGCCCAGGCAGGCGGCCAGGGTGAGGGTGCGCTGCACGGGCGCCGGCAGGCGCTTCAGTTCGTCCAGCACCAGGCTCACCACGTCATCAGGGAAGGTGGCGGCCCGGATGCTCTCCAGATCCCAGACCCAGCGCTGGCCGTCGAAGCGCACATGGCCCTCGCGGAAGAGGCTCTGCAGCAGCTGGTTGATGAAGAAGGGGTTGCCGCCGGTGGTGTCCTGCAGCCGTCGGGCCAGTTCCCGGCACTCGGCGGCCGGGCAGCCGAAGCAGGCCGCCAGCAGGTGGTTCACATCGTCCGCCTGCAGGGGCTGGAGCTGGATGGTCTCCAGCCGCGCCGCCTGGCTGGCGAGCTGCTGCAGCATCGCCGGCAGCGGATGGGCCGGGCCCAGCTCCTGATCCCGCCAGGCCGCGATCACCAGGAGATTCGCCAGGCCCTCCCGGAGCAGCAGTTCCCGCAGGATGGCCAGGGAGCCCTGATCGGCCCACTGGAGGTCGTCCAGCACCAGCACCAGGGGATGGTCCGGCTGGGCGAACACCGCCAGGAAGCGCAGCACCACCTGGCGGAAGCGGTTCTGGGCCTCCAGCGGGGGAAGCGGTTCGGGCTGGGGCTGGGGCCCGAGGATCAGCCCGAGTTCCGGCAGCACCTCCACCAGCAGCTGAGCCGCACCCCCGAGTGCGCCCTGCAGCCGCTGGTGCCACACCTGCAAGGCGTCCGCGTCTTCGCTCAGCACCTGACGCACCAGCGCCGAAAAGCACTGGATCAGGGGCGCGTAGGGGATGTTCAGCCCCAGCTGATCGCACTTTCCCTCCGCGACCAGGCAGCGCCGGTGCTGCAGGGCGGGCCGCAGCGACGCGATCAGGCTCGATTTGCCGACACCGGCCGCCCCGCTGAGCCCCACCATCGCCACCGCCCCCGCCAGGGCCTGTTCCACCCGCACCAGCAGGCGCTGGCGGTCGGTCGCACGGCCGAACAGCCGCTGGGGAATCACCAGGCAATCGCCACGGTCGGCGCTGCCCAGGGCGAAGGGCTCGATCCGCCCCAGGCGCTGCCACTGGCTGGAACACTCCCCCAGGTCGGCCAGCAGACCGTGGATGGTCTGGTAGCGGTCCTCGGGCTGCTTGGCCAGCAGCTTGAGCACCAGGGCCGAGAGGGCTTCCGGAATCCCGGGCTCAAGCTGGTGGGGCGGTTCGGGAGAGCGGGCGAGGTGGCCATGGATCACCGCCATCGGATCGCTGGCGGCGAAGGGGGTGCGGCCGGTGAGCAGGTCGTAGAGGCAGATGCCGAGGGCGTAGAGATCGCTGCGACGGTCCGGGGTCCGCTGCAGCCGTCCGCTGGCCTCCGGAGAGAGGTGGAGGAGGTCCTCGAGCGGCCGCTGCTCGGGGGTCTGGGGCGGCGGGGTGCCCAGTGGTGCCGCCTGCTCCAACGCCAGCAGCCGCACCGCGCCATCCTCCGCCAACAGCAGGCAGCGGGGGCTGAGGTTGTTGTGCAGAAGACCCTGACGGTGCAGCGCGGCCAGAGCGCGGGCGGCGTGCCCGATCAGGCCGAGCAACCGCTCCCGATCAGCCGCGAACTCCTGGCGCCGGCGGCTCAGGGTCTGGCCGCCCGGGTCTTCGAACACCAGCACCGGCAGATCCTGGTGCCGCTCCAGCCGCAGCAGTGGCAGGGTGGCCTCTGCCTCGAGGCCCTCGCACACGGCCGCCTCATGCTGCAGGCTGGCGATCGCCTCAGCGCTGGGGTGGTCGTGGCGCAGCATGCGCAGCAGCACCAGCCGCCCGTCGCGCTGATCCAGCACCCGCACCATCCGGGCGAAGGGCCCCTCGTCGAGGGTCTCGATCAGGGTGTAGCCAGGGGACGTCAGCACGGATCGACGCGGGGATACACGTGCTGCTCGAACAGCTCGCGCACCGCGTCCGGAACGTGCTCCAGTCTGGGGCCATAGTCGACCCGTGCATCGATGCAGTAGTCAGAACTGCGCGGTTCGATGCGCTCCAGCCAGGTGGTGTGGATGGTGTAGCCCGGATCGAAGCGCGGGTGGGCCAGGCGGCAGAGGGGACCGCGGGCCAGGTCGGCCGCATCAAAGATCCACAGCTGTTTGGCCTGCTCGCTGATGGCGATGCAGACAATCCAACCATCGGTGGCGGTATCGATCCCCGGGTTGGGAACCCCATCGGGCCTGGGCCGGGGCACGAACTGGGGGGAGTTGCACACCCAGCTCCGCCACTCCCCGCCCGCCACCTGCTCCTGGGGGAAGGGGTAGGCATCGGCGATGGTCATCGTGGCCGTGTCCACCCGGAACAGCGCCGAGGGCCGGCCAGGGCCGGCGTCGGGCCCGCTGAGCAGCTCCGGCAGCGGCACCAGCCGGTGGGGGTAGTCGGCATAGAGCCGCCGCAGGAACTCCGGCAGCAGGTCGGCCTGGAACCCCAGGGACTGCCAGTAGATGGACGACAGGCGGCCGTCGGGCGCAGCGGACGGATCCACGTCCCGGCGGCAGGTGTAGAGGCCGATCCCCCAGGTGAGGCGGTGGTCGTGCAGGATGCGCGACCCCAGCAACGCACCGGTCTCCCCGTCGATCTCATAGCGCCCCAGGCGGCCCAGATCCATGGCGCCGACGGCGATCATGCCCCGCAGCGCCGGATCGAGGGGCCGGCCATCCAGGGCGGACACATCCTCCGGTCGCACCCATTCGGACACATCGGTGGCGCACTCGTGGGCGGCGTGGAGGGTGATGCGCCCGTCGGGGTTGGCCTCGTCCACCAAGAAGTGGCCGATCTCCAGAGGGATCACCAGCCGCCGGGCCACCACCGTCTGACCCTCCCGCTGCTCACCCGCTGGAGCTTCCGGAGCCTCCGCGGCCTCCCGGTTGAGATCAGCCCGGCGCACCACGTAGAGGGTGGTGTCCGGCTTCTGGGGACGGGTGAGCAGACGGCGCAGCAGCCGGTTCAGGGCCGGGAAGCGGCGAAAGGGGCGGGAGAGCAGCTGCTCCAGCCCGAACTTGAGCGAGGTGTCCGCCAGCACCAGGTAATCGCGGCTCAGACCGATCTGGTGCATGGTCTGGTCGATGCGCAGGGGCTGGCCCTTGTCGTCCACCAGCGACCAGCGGCGCAGGGATCCCCGGCCGTCCCAGGCCAGCAGATGCACGAAGTCGGCCACCTTCAGCCGCCGGCCCAGCAGCGAGCGCACGGGGGCCAGCAGCACTCCCATCAGCGTTGCCAGGGGCTGAAGCACCTGGGCCAGCGCCCCGGCCAACCGGTCGAGCCGATCCACCAACGGAATGGTGTCGAGGAAGTTGCCGGTGGAGCGCCCGTAATTCACCGTGAACAGCGTGGCCGTGGCCGGATCGAACACCGGGTGGGCCGTGCTCAGCACCGGCGGGAAGGGCAGGGGCAGCTCGGCACCGGGCCGCCACTCCTCGTTGCCGCCCACCGGTGTCACCACCGCCAGGCGCACCGGATCGATCTCGTAGGGGCGGCCACCGTCGAAGGTGAGCAGCAGGCGGGTGGGCTCGGCGGCCGCGAAGCGCATCGGCACGAAGGCGGTGTTGAGCTGATTGCGCATGCCCAGGTGCACCGAGAAGCGCGACATGCCCCAGTCGCTGAAGCCGAGCCCGGCAGCGGCGCTGCCTGGCCGGGTGGCGAGATCGGCCCAGAAGCAGGGCGTGCGCGCCAGGCGGGTGGTGAGTCGGATCGTCCCGCTGTCCTGGTTGAGATCGAAGCGATGGATCAGCCCGTTGCCGTTCCACACATGGCTGTCATCTGGGTTGGGCAGGCCGCCGGAGCTCACCGAACCCACCGGCGCGATCAGGAACAGATGCCCGTGCAGCTCGGCGGGGATCTCGCCCTCCACCACCTCCAGCTTCTCGTGGGTGAGTTCGGCGGCGCTGGCCCGCAGCATCGAGCGGGGGAAAGGCGGCTGCTTGGGCATCAAAGCAGGGTCTGCGGATGCGACGTGGCTGAGGTATCTGAGGAGTCGGAGATGTCAGGGAAATGAGGATAGACGTACTGCTCGAACAACTGCCGGGGATCAGCTGTCTTGGTTTTCTTACGTCTATCTGATTTCTTGCGCATTTCGGGGTTCTGTTTCATGCTCTCGATGTGTTGAAACCTTTGATCATAGTCTTCTTTGACCGGCACGTTGTAGGTGGCCGTGCGCTGGGCGATCTCCGGCACCCAGGTGGAATGAATCGTCATCCCCACTTTCAGCCTGGGATGGCCAAGGCGGCAGAGGGGGCCGGCCGAAAGCTGAGCAGCATCAAACAACCAGAATTCACTGTGGGTTGGGTCATCACTGCCGTTCACCACACACAGCAGATAGCCCTCACAGCCACCGGGTGTGGACTGACTGGTTGGCAGAAACTGCACGGAATTGCCGAAGCGGCCAGCCGGAAAGACATAGTGATCGGCAATTTCCATGCTGGCCGTATCCAACCGCACCAGCGTGGCGGGCAAGCCGCGGCGGGCCACTTCGGCGGCCTCCTCCACCGTAAAGGTGCGCGGACCGGCGGGGGCGTAGAGGCGCTCGATGTAGGTGGGAAGCAGGTCGCCATGGCTGCCCCAGCCATTCCAGAAGATGTGCTCGATCTTTGGCGGCGGGGTGACACCATCGGGTTGGCACCAGGCGCACAGCGCCAGCATCCAGGTGAGATCCCTGCCGGGATCCTCCGCCAGCATCGTTTTGCTTTCGTCCATAATTCCGGTTTTCCCATCCACCACGTAGCGACCCAGCACGTTGATGTCGGTGCTGCCGGTGGCCATGCCCACGACACCGGGGAAGGTGCCCTGAGAAAAGCCGGGGAAGGGAGCGTTGTCATAGTCGTCAAAGGGACGATTCCACTCCGCGGCATCCCAGCCGATGTTGTGGGCACAATGCAAGGTGATCTGGCCGCCTGGATTGTCGTAATCCACCAGGAAATGCGCTGTGCCACGGGGAATCTTCACCCGGCGGGCTGTCACCTTCTTTCGATCCGAACGCAGATCACAGCGGCTGATGATATAGAGAACCGTATAATCACTCTGGCGAAAATCCAGCAGGTTTCGCAGCGCCCGCTCCACGGCCGGGTACTCCGGCGAGGGAGCGGTGAGCAACTGCTCGACACCGAGCTTGAACACGGTGTCCATCAGGATCACGTAGTCCTGCGTCACCCCCATCTGGTGCATGCTCTGCAGGATGCGCGGGGATCCATCGCTGCTGCCACTGCCATCCTCCACGCGCACGGCCCACTTCTGCAGCTGCTGTTGCTGGCCATCCCAGCTGATCAGATCAACAAAATCGGCCATCTTGTCGGCATCGGCGAGCAGCCCACGCGCCACCTTCAGCAAGCGCAGCAGTTCCTTCACGTGGTCGGTGGTCTTCTGCGCCCCCTCTTCCAGCTGCTCCTCCAGCAGGGCCAGCAGTTCAGACGCCACATGGCGCTTGCCGACGGTTGGTGCGGCGACAGCAGAGCCAAGAACGGCACGGCTCGGACGGAGCAGCCCGCGCAGGCCACCCCGGAGCGAATGCCCCAGCCAGGGGTGAAGGCGTTTCTCCAGCCAGAGGATCAGCCGCAACAAACGGCGGGCCCCACCGAGCAGGCGCTCCGCCAGCGTGATCAGCTCATCGAAATCGGCCTGCAGATCAGCATCCTTTCGGTCGAAGGGGGCATCCGCAAAGCGTTTCCGGATCGGATGCAGCGCCGTGCCGATCGATTTGCCGTAGTTGAGGCTGAACAGCCGCGCGCCCCCTCCATCGGAAACGGCCGCCTCCGGGGCCGGATGGGGATCGAAGGCCGGATGGGCGGCTGTGTTGACGATGCCGAAGGGCAGTGGCAGGGGGATCCATTCCCGCCATTCTTGATTGAAACCCACGGCCGTGGCGATCTCTAGGCTCAAGGGATCGATCTCGAAGGGACGCCCCGCATCCCAGGTGATGATCAGCCGATTGCCCTCGGCCTTGTTGAAGCGCATCGGCACCACGGCCGTGTTCACCTCATTGCGGAAACCCAGTTGGAAGGAGAGGCGCGCCAGCCCATGGTTGGCATAGCGATAGGGGTAGCGCTTCTTGTCAGCCTTGCTGAGGAAGTGCCGTTCGGTGTAGAAGCAGGGCGTCCTGGGAATCCGGCTGGTGATCTTCACCTTGCCGCCGCCGAAATCGAGGCGGTGCAGCAGCGGATCGCCGTTGAACAGCGGCGTGCCGTCGGCGGAAGGATGGATCAGACCATCGGCTCCCTGCGGCTTGCTGTTCAGAAAGCCACCGGGGCCCATGAAAAAGGCATGGCCGTGCAGGTCGTCCGGTAGCACCCCCTCGAGCACATGGAGCGTCACATCCTTGAGCCGCTTGCGCCGGAGCAGTCCGATCGAAGCCGGGAAGGGAACCGGCAGCGGCGGTGCCAGCGGGCTGGACTGGGGCTGTGGGTGATGCGGGTCCACAGGCTTTCCCCAGGTTCAACCGGCCGATCCTGGTGGCGGGCAGCCACCCGGCCTGTGTCCGACGCAACACTCGGACTTCCTGAATCAGCCCAGCGCAGCACGGCCGCGCGTCACCGCTGCCACAGGGACGCGGTTGGTCCAGGTGCCGGCTGCCGGGTAGAAGGCCGTTCCTAACCTGCGGCCACCGCCCAGGTGCCATGAGGCCTGCCCGCCGCCGCTCCGGCACACGCGCCCGCTGGCGCGGGCCCCTGCTGGCAGCGCTGCTCGCCCTGGCTCTGGCGTTGGCACCGCTGTGGGGCGGGCCGGGGGCGGCGGCCGCCAGGGCCCAGGGCCTCACCCCAGGGCTGGCGGGCAGTGAGGCCTCCCGGTTGCCGGCGCCGATCGTGCTCGATGGCCGCACCCTGTTCCACATCTGGCCCTCCAGCACTCTCAGTGCCGAGCAGCGCAGCGAGACGATCAACCAGCAGCTGGCCGAGTCGGCGGCGGCTGAGGACGGGGTGGTGCTGGAGCTGGCAACGAGCAACAACCTGCCGGTGCTGGTGCTCAACGGCCGCACCCTGCTCACCGTCACCGCACGGGACGTGCCGGAGGGGATGGAGGCGATGGAGCAGGCGGAGACCTGGCGCCAGCGGCTGGAGCAGGCCCTGGCCCGGGCCCGGGCCGAGCGGCAACCGGAGCACCTGCGCCGCCAGCTGCCGCGGGTGCTGGCGGTGCTGGCCCTCGCCGCCGCCCTGCACTGGGGGCTGCAGGCCTTCTGGCGCCGCCGCTTTCCCCAGGCGTGGGCGATCCAGCCGGCGGAGGGCGCCGACCCCCAGGCCAGCGCCGGACGGCTGCTGCAGCGCGCCGCGCTGGTGCTGCTGCAGGCCGGGATGTGGATCGGGGCCCTGGTGTGGATCAGCGACCAGTTTCCACTCACCCGCAGTACCCGGACCGCCGCGCTCCAGGCAGCCAGCCGCTGGCTGGTGGTGCCGTTCATGCCCCTGGGAGCGCGCAGCTATTCGCTGCTGGATGCCGTCATCCTGCTGGCGCTGCTGCTGCTGCTGGTGCGGGCGGTGGGCGTGGTGCTGCGGCTGCTGCGCACCCGGGTGCTGCGCTACACGGGCATGAGCCTGGGGGGGCAGGAGGCGGTGGCCTTCCTCACCCGCTATGGGCTGCTGTTCTTCGGGGCCCTGGTGCTGCTGCAGCTCTGGGGGCTCGACCTCAGCTCCCTCACCCTGTTCGCCAGCGTGCTGGGCGTGGGTGTGGGCCTGGGCTTCCAGACGATCAGCAAGAACCTGCTCAGCGGCATGGTGATCATCTTCGAGCGCCCCGTCCAGGTGGGCGACTTCGTGGAGATCGGCGATCTGCAGGGCACCGTGCAGAAGCTGGGACTGCGCAGCACGGTGGTGGAAACCCTCGATCGCATCGCGATCATCGTGCCCAACTCGGAATTCCTCGATTCCCGGGTGGTGAACTGGAGCCATGGCAGCCCGCTGTCCCGGTTGCGGCTGCCGGTGGGGGTGGCCTACGGCTCCGACACCACAACCGTGCGCGAGGCCCTGATCGCCGCCTGCGAGGGCCAGCCCTTGGTGCTGATCGAGCCGCCGCCGCGGGTGCTGTTCAGCGGTTTCGGCGACAGCGCCCTCAACTTCACCCTGCTGGTGTGGATCCGCGAGCCCATGCGCCAGTACCAGATCACCAGCGACCTCAACTTCCGCATCGAGGCCCTGCTGCGCGAGCGGGGCATCACCGTGCCCTTCCCCCAGCGGGATCTGCACCTCAGCGGCGAAGCCCTGGAGCTGCGCCTCTCGCCGGAGCTGGAGCGCCGGCTGATGGCAGACCAGCAACAACGCCACGAAGACAGCCAGCCCCCTCACTGACAACGCTTCAGGCCGGACAGGAACCGCCGGTGGAGTTCCGCTTCTCGCTCGCCGATCAGTGGTCGCGCCACCTGTTGGTGGCGCTGTTGCGGCGCTCG
Source organism: Cyanobium sp. (assembly GCA_007135755.1). Classification (GTDB taxonomy): domain Bacteria; phylum Cyanobacteriota; class Cyanobacteriia; order PCC-6307; family Cyanobiaceae; genus NIES-981. Next base: position 14,582 of record SLIG01000126.1, on the reverse strand, counting down.
CTACGGCATCCAGCCCTACCGCTACAGCCGCCAGCGGCGCACCACGGTGATTGTGATTCCGGTTTTCGGTGGCATCTTCCCCACGTGGGGCGACCAGCTCAGTTGTCGATAAACATCGAATGTGCCGTAAGCACGACCCGCGGATCGGGCTCATCGACGACGTCGTGGTCCTTGTGTTCGTAGTCCAGTGCGTACAGAACGCTGCGGATGGCGCCGAGACGGGCCCTCCTCTTCTCGTTTGAGTTGATGACCGTCCATGGCGCCACGAGGGTGTCGGTGGCGAGCAGCATCTCGTTGCGAGCCTTGGTGTACTCGTCGTACTTCGCCACGCTGACCTCGTCGATGGGCGACATCTTCCATTGCTTGAGCGGATCCTCACGCCGGTCATCGAAGCGCAGCTTCTGTCGGCCCTGCGACACGGTGAACCACATCTTGAAGACCATGATCCCACTGCTGACGAGTGACTGTTCGAAGGCGGGAACCTGGCGGAGAAACAGGGCATGCTCCTGTGGTGTGCAGAAGCCCATCACCTTCTCCACGCCGGCCCGGTTGTACCACGACCGATCGAACATGGTGATTTCTCCGGCCGATGGCAGGTGCGGAACGTAACGCTGGAAGTACCACTGGGTCACTTCGGCATCGTTGGGTTTCGCCAGCGCGACATGGTCACTACCACGAGGGTTCAGGTGCTCGCGGAAGCGCTTGATCGCTCCACCCTTGCCCGCCGCATCACGACCTTCAAACAGGATCACCACGCGCTGTCCGACAGCCTTGATGTGACGCTGCGCCTTGAGCAGTTCGATCTGGAGCAATTCGAGGTCTCGTTTGTAGTCCTTCTTGCCGATCGGTTCGTCGTAGGGAAGATTGTTCTGCATCTCCTCGATCGTCTCGATGGGCGATGGTCGTTGCTTCTTGCTCATAGGTCTTGCGATCGAACAGCAGCCCCAGACAGACGGTGCATCCCTCACCATAGTCACGGCGGAGGTGCTCAGACTCCCTCGATGGCAACGATGGTGATACGTTCCCCACGCAAACAACTGGCCACTGTCCGTACAACCGAGGCAGGCTGTGAGGTGGCATTCCACAAGGCTTGAGAGAGGACTTGAAGGCACCAGCTACAGGGCCGAACGCATCCGCGCCGCCGGTTTTGCCGCCGAGGCCCTGCGCCGCCTTCAGGCCGGTGAACAGCTGATCCTCTTCGCCGTCGACCTGTTCAACGACGGGCTCGACATCTCTGCCATCGACACCCTGCAGCTGAACCCCTCGGAGCCAATGAAGATCCAGCCCGGGCAGCTTTTCAGCCCAGGTCTTCCAGGCGCTTGCGGGCCAGCTCCGCCTGGGCTTCCGCCTCCGCCAGGTTGGTGCGGCACTCAGCCACCACGTCGGGCGGGGCCTTGCCGGCGAAGTTGGGATTGGCGAGGCGGCCGGCCAGGCCCTTGATCTCCTTCTCGGCCTTGGCGATGTCTTTCTCGAGGCGGCCGCGCAGCGCTTCGAGATCCACCAGGCCCTCGATCGGCAGCAGCACCTGCAACTCGCCGCTCACACCGGCCAGGGCCCCCGCCTCTGCCTACGGTGGCCGGTGAGTGCTGAGCCACACACACCACCCCATGGACCAGGCCACCCACAACAGGATCGTGTCATTCCTGTGGGGCATCGCCGACGACGTGCTGCGCGATCTTTTCCGGCGGGGCAAGTATCCGGATGTGATCCTGCCAATGTGCGTACTGCGGCGGCTGGATGCGGTGCTGGAGCCCACCAAGCCTAGGGTGCTGGAGGCCAAGCAGAAGCTCGACGCCGCCCAGATCAAGGAGCAGGACGCGGCCCTGCGGGCAGCGGCAGGCCAGGCCTTCTACAACGTGTCGCCCTTCGTGCTGCGCGACCTCACCACGCGTGGCAGTGAGCAGAAGCTGCGGGCCGATTTCGAGGCTTACTTGGAAGGCTTCAGCGACAACGTGCAGGACGTGCTCGAGAACTTCAAGTTCCGGAATCACATCCCTACCCTGTCGCGCTCGGATTCGCTCGGCACGCTGATCGGCAAATTCCTTGATCCCCAGATCGATCTGAGCCCGGCTGCGCTCGACAACCACGCCATGGGCACAGTGTTCGAGGAGCTGGTGCGCCGATTCAATGAAGACAACAACGAAGAAGCCGGCGAGCACTGGACACCGCGCGACGCAGTGCGGCTGATGAGCAACCTGATCTTTCGGCCGATCGCCGACCAGGTGAAGAGCGGCAGCTATTTGCTCTACGACGGCGCCTGCGGCACCGGCGGCATGCTCACGGTGGCCGATGAAACGCTGCGGGAGCTGGCCTCAGGCCATGGCGAGCAGGTGGTGACCCACCTCTATGGCCAAGAGATCAACCCCGAAACCTATGCGGTCTGTAAGGCCGACATGCTGCTCAAGGGGGAGGGCGAGAACGCCGACAACATCGTGGGCGGGGCTGAATGGTCGACCCTGTCGCACGACGCCTTCCCAGCACGCGTCTTCGATTTCATGCTCTCCAATCCGCCCTATGGCAAGAGCTGGAAGAAGGATCTCGATGCCATGGGTGGCAAGAAGGAGATGAAGGATCCGCGCTTCCAGGTGAACCACCGTGATGAGCTGCTGTCGTTGGTGACGCGCTCCAGCGATGGCCAGATGCTGTTTCTGGCAAACATGACCAGCAAGATGAATCATGATTCACCCCTTGGCAGCCGCATCGCCCAGGTGCACAACGGATCGTCGCTGTTCACAGGCGACGCGGGCTCGGGCGAGAGCAACATCCGCCGTTGGCTGTTCGAGAACGACTGGGTGGAAGCGATCGTGGCCCTGCCCCTCAATCTTTTCTACAACACGGGCATCGCCACCTACGTGTGGCTTCTGAGCAACCGCAAAACCCCCGAACGGCAGAGCAAGGTGCAGCTGATCGATGCCAGCGGCTGGAGCCAACCCCTGCGCAAGAACTTGGGCAAGAAGAACTGCGAGCTGGGCCTTGCGGACATCGAGCGAGTGATGGTCGCTTACAACACTATGGAGGAGAGCGAACAGTCCAAGGTGTTCGCCAATGAGGCCTTTGGCTACTGGAAGGTGACGGTGGAGCGACCGCTGCGGCTGCACAGCCGCATCACCCCAGCCGCGATCACGGCTCTTCGCACCGCCTCGGGCGACCGGGAGATCCGGGAAGCGGCCTTGGAGGAGTTCGGCGATGGGCTGGTGACGGAGTTCACCGCGTTGCGGCCCCGGCTGGAGGCTTTCCTCGACGACTGGGGAGCCGAGGATGCAGGCGACGAGGAGGAGGGCGACGCGTCGCCGAAGCGGGTGCTCCCTGAGAAACGGCGCAAGAAGCTGCTGGATGCCGCCACCTGGCAGCGGGATGAGCAGCTGGTCGCTGCCGCTGAGGCGCTGCGGGAGCTGTTCGGCGATGAGCTGTTCACCGATCACAACCACTTCCGTGCCGAGGTACGCAAGGGCCTGAAGCTGAAGGGCATCAAGTTGACGGCAACCGATCTGAAGCCGCTGCTGAAGGAAACCAGCTGGCGGGAGGAGGATGCACCACCGGTGATCGCCAAGATGTACAAACCAAGCAAGGTTGAAGCAGATCCGCTACATGGCCGGTACGAAGCCGAGATCGGCGGCAAGGCCTGCGTGGTGGACTACGAGCCGGACGTGGACCTGCGCGACAGCGAACAGGTGCCATTGCTGGAGGAGGGTGGCATCGAGGCCTTCATCCGCCGCGAGGTGCTGCCCTACACGCCAGATGCCTGGATCAACGCCGAAGCCACCAAAGTTGGCTACGAAGTGAGCTTCACGCGCCACTTCTACAAACCCAAGCCACTGCGCTCCCTAGCCGAGATCGCCGCCGACATCCGCGCGATCGAGCAGGAGGCCCTGGGGCTGCTCGATGGGTTGCTGGTGGGGGCGGGGTGATTGGGTGGCCATAGGAAAGGCAGCGATGGGTATGTGACCTTTGGGCAGCCCTTAGTGAAGGTAGCCATTACCATGGGCGAATTGAGAGCCATGATGGATGCCGGCGCACCGCTCGCCAGAGATGAATCATGAGCAGAGAGATCCTGCTTGAGCCCCACTTCGAAGGCAGGCGTTTTCGCAATCAGACCCTTCCCTTTGCCCTTCTGCGTGACCTGGAGGCACTCCAAGGGATCATTCTGGAAATCGCCAAGAGCGACTACAAACAGAGCCATCCAAACCGCCAGCGCATTCCCCGAGGCTTCAGTGGACAACTGGAACTTCACCTGAGCACCCGCGGTGGGAGCTTTGTTGCGGAAGTGGCCCTGATCACAGACGACGCCCTTCTGGAAGGTTGTGACCCGCGTATGCAACGGGCACGCTCGGCCTGCGATCGCTTTTTGGAAGTTCTGGCCCACGTACAGGAGCAAAGGCAGGGGCCTCCTCCCTCGCTGCCCGATACCGCCTGGCCCTACGTGGAGAAATTCGGCCGAGGGTTGCACCAAGATGAAGGCATCCGCATGGCTTCTACGAAGAGTGTAGAAGTACGGCTCACCAGGGAGATCCGCCGGGAGCTCTTGCTCAGCCGCCCAGGAAGCAAGCCACTCACGGAAGAGATAGAAGTTGTTGCCAAGGTGGTTGATGTGCGTCCAAGGGATCACCTGATGCCCATTGAGCTGAAGGATGGCCGTGTGATCCTTTGCGTGATCAACGATCAACAGGTAGCGGATCTGAGGGATGTGCGGGTGGGTGATTTCGGAGAACGCTGGGCCCTGATCAGTGGAATCGGCATGTTGGATACCAGCCAACAGCTCCTGCGCCTGGAGGAAGCCGATTCGATTGAACTGCTGGATCCCCTCGATCCCATCGTCCAGATTGAGCAACTCAGGCAGCTGCCGGCTGGCTGGCTCGATGGGCAGGGGGTGCCTCCATCTGGTCAACTGCTGGACCAGATCAGCGCCTGGCTTGAGAGCCACCTACGTGGCGAGCAGTTCCCCAGGCTATACCCCACGCCGGAGGGAGGCGTGGAAGCCGAGTGGTTGATCGGGCGGCTCGATCTTTCAATTGAGTTCGTGCCAGGCAGCAATACGGTGCAGTGGCACGCCATGGATCTGGATCGCAATACGGTTGAAGAAGACACCGTGCCCCTCCACGACGCTGAAAAGCTGCAAGCACTGGGTAAGAAGCTGGAAGCTGTTCTGGCAGATGGCGGCAACCTCCGCGCAGATAGCCAGGAGGCCGGGGTGATATGAATCCCGAAACTCCTCTCTGGCGGCAGATTCATCCTTCGTTCATGGTTCGCGGCCAACCCGGCAGCCAGGCTTTCCGACCCACACCGAAAGACCAGGATCTTCTGTCGTTCGACGACGGCAGCCTCATCACGGCGGAAGCCGCCTGGAAGCGACACACGGGGCCCCGTGGCCTGGCTTCCATCGGCGTGATGGGCCTCACAGTGGACGAATGTGCTGGCGAATTTCTGCTTGTGATTGCCGACGGTGTTCCTGATCCAGAGCATGTGTCTGTGAGTTTTGTCGGCAAAACCACAGGACAGCGCAAGGCCATCAGCAAACGCCTACGCGACTTCGCTGTGACAAGAGGCTGGCAGGCCGGGCCTGCGGAGGAGGAGGCGTGATTGAGGATCTGAAGCCGTATCCGGAGACCAAGGTCTCCGGATTGGCATGGCTGGGGCACATTCCGGCGCATTGGGAGATCAAACGCAATGGCAGCCTGTTTCAGCAGCGCACCGCCGTTGGCGAGCCTGATTTGCCCATTCTTGAGGTTTCTCTGAGAACGGGGGTGCGGATCCGCGAGTTCGGATCATCAAAGCGCAAGCAAGTCATGAGCGATAAGGCGAAATACAAATGCGCTGCCAAAGGGGACTACGTCTACAACATGATGAGGATGTGGCAAGGGGCAGCCGGGATTGCACCGGTTGACGGCCTGGTGAGCCCTGCCTATGTGGTGGCCAAGCCTTTGCCCAATGTGAATCCTGCTTACTTTGCATCGCTATTTCGGACAGATGAGTACCTAGCAGAGATAGATGCATTCTCGCGAGGCATTGTCAAGGACAGAAACCGTCTCTATTGGGATCAGTTCAAACAGATTCCCACTCCCTGCCCACCGACTGAGGAACAGAACGCCATTGTTCGCTTCCTCACCTGGGCCACCAACCGCCTGGATCGCACCATCCGGGAAAAACGCAGGATCATCGCCCTGCTGAATGAGCAGAAGCAGGCCATCATTCATCGCGCCGTGACACTGGGACTGGATCCCTCCGTGCCGCTCAAGGATTCTGGCATTCCCTGGCTGGGGGATATTCCGCAGCACTGGGAGGTGCGAAGGCTTAAAGACCTTGCCACAGTGCAAACCGGAATCACGCTCGGCAAGGATTACGGGTCGACCCCAATCTCGCTATATCCATATCTTCGGGTGGCCAATGTTCAGTCCGATCGTCTTGATCTGCGGAACGTAAAACATGTCGCTGTGCCTGAAGTGGAGGCCAGGCGCTCGACTCTGATGCATGGCGACGTTTTGATGACTGAAGGCGGCGATATCGACAAGCTGGGGCGGGGGTGCCTGTGGTCCGGGCAGCTTGATGGCTGCCTACATCAGAACCATGTGTTCGCTGTCCGATGCAGTAGTGGTCTGCACCCTGGCTTTTTGGTGGCCCTTATGGGTTCGGCACATGGGCGGGGTTATTTTCAAATAACCGCGAAAAAAACGACCAATCTAGCTTCAACCAACAGCACGACACTCAAGGCGTTCCCATTGCTGCTGCCTAAGATCCAAGAACAGCAACAGATTCTTTCTTTTATTGACGGTGAAACCCAGCATCTCGGTAGAGCCATTGCTGACACAGAGCGCGAAATCACCCTCCTCCGCGAATACCGCACACGTTTAATCGCCGATGTGGCCACTGGCAATCTTGATGTGCGGCAGGCGGCGGCGGGGCTGCCGGAGGAAATCGAGCCCTTGGGTGCCGGCGAGCCGGGCGACGAGATCGAAGAACTCGAGCCCGACGAAGAAGTGGATTCCGAGCTGCCATGAACGAGAAAGCGCTCATTTCCCTTGTTGATCGCCTACGCGGGCTGCCCAAAGAAACCGAGTGGCTGGAGTTCAAGCACAACAATGCAGATCCCCAGGAGATCGGCGAATACCTCTCCGCCCTGGCCAATGAATCTGCCTTACTGAACCAGCCCCGCGGCTATCTGATCTTTGGCATCGAGGATGCCAGCCACGCCGTGGTCGGCACTCGATTCGATCCTTACATCGCCAAAGCCAAGGGCAATCAGGATCTGCTGCCCTGGCTGGCCGCCCATCTGCAGCCCAACCCCGGAATCGAGCCTCACCGCCTCGAGCACCCCGATGGCAGGGTTGCTCTGCTCGCGGTTGGCCCCGCCCGGGGGCGGCCCGTGGAGTTTCAGGGGCAAGGCTATTGCCGTGCCGGCACCAGCAAGACCAAGCTCGCCAATCACCCGGAAAAAGCGCGCCGGCTCTGGTCTCATGGTGTCGACTGGTCTGCCATCGTCTGCGACGGCGCCAGCCTGGCGGATCTCGATCCCGAGGCCATCGCCAAGGCCCGCGAGCAGTTTCAGATCAAACATCCCCTGCAGGCCCAGGAGCTCACCACCTGGGACGACCGCACCTTCCTCAATAAGGCCCGGCTGCTGCGCCGGGGGCAATCACCCACACCGCTGTTCTGCTTCTGGGCCGGTCTGAGGCCGCCACGCTGCTATCGCCGGCCGTGGCCAAGGTGTCCTGGATCCTCAAGGACGCCGACAACCACGAACTCGATTACGCCCACATCGGCCCTCCGTTTCTGTTGGCCGGTGATCAGCTGTTGCAACGCCTGCGCAACCTCACGGTGCGCGCCTTGCCGAGTGGCACGCTCTTCCCGCAGGAACTCAGCCAGTACGACCCCTGGGTGCTGCGCGAAGCCCTCCACAACGCTATTGCCCATCAGGACTACGGCCGCCATGGCCGCATCACCGTGGTGGAGTTTCCCGACCGCGTGTTGATCACCAACGTGGGCGACTTTCTCCCCGGCACGATCCGAACCGTGATCGAGCAGGACGCCCCTCAGGAGCTCTATCGCAACCCCATGCTGGCGGACGCCATGGTGGAACTCAACCTGATCGACACCCAGGGCGGCGGCATCAAGCGCATGTTCGAGACCCAGCGACGCCGCTCCTTCCCCCTGCCCGACTACGACCTCAGCGGCTCGGATCGGGTGCAGGTCACCATTCCCGGCCGCATCCTCGATGAGCGCTACACACGGCTGCTGATGCAGCAGCCCGACCTCTCCCTCACACAGGTGATCCTGCTCGACCGCATCCAAAAGGGCCTCCCGATCAGCCGCGACGAGCACCAGCAGCTCAAGAAGCAGCGGTTGGTGGAGGGCCGGTTCCCCCATCTGATCGTCTCGGCCGCCATGGCCCGAGCCACGGGCGAAACAGCCCGCCACATCCGCGAGAGCGGCTTCGAGAAGCAGTACTACCTCGACCTGATCCTCAAACTCGTCCGCCAGCACGGCCCCGTGGCCCGCAAGGAGGTGGATGCCCTCCTGCTGCCCAAGCTGCCTGAGCGTTTGAGCGAAGAGCAGAAGCTCAGAAAGGTTCAGAACCTGATGCAGGAGCTGCGCCGCGCTGGTCGAATCGAGCGGATTGGCACCCTGGAGGGCGCACGATGGATCCTCAGGGCGGCAGCCGAGGACTCTACTAAGGGCGGCTCCATAGCCGGCGATTAGCAGAGCAGTTAGCAAAGCCCATAGCAGAGCTCCCGAACGGCACAAGCCAATGGCGTGCCCCAGACTGGCCCCAGGCCAGCCACAACCACCCGGCCCCATGCCCACCGACACCAGCGAGCCGGGACTAGAAGCGCTGATCACCCGGGCCATGACCGGACGCACCCACCTGCTGGAGCCTCCCCACCAGGCCACGCCATCCGCCGTGCCGGTGAGTGGCGGCACCGGTTGGCTGCTGGGCGACCCTCACCACTACGACCGCAGCCATTGCGTTGATCTGGTGCAGCTGCAGGGTTTTCTGGAGGCCACCCAGCCGCGGATCGCCGAAGCTGTGTCGATCGCCGTGGATGGGCCCACCCGCCGGCAGTTCCTGGCGCGGCTGGAGAAACAGATCGCCGAGCAGGGCGTTGTGAAAGTGCTGCGCAAGGGTATCCGCCACGGGCCCCACGAGATCCAGCTCTTCTACGGCACGCCCTCCCCCGGCAACATCCGCGCCGCAGAGCTGTTCGGCCTCAACCGCTTCAGCCTCACCCGCCAGCTCGCTTACAGCAACGACCAGACCCGCCGCGCCCTCGACCTAGGCCTGTTCATCAACGGCCTGCCGGTGGCCACCTTTGAGCTCAAGAACAACCTCACCTGCCAGAGCGTTAAACACGCGATCCGCCAGTACCAAAACGACCGGGATCCTCGCGAGCCACTTTTCGCCTTCGCCCGCTGCCTCGTGCACTTCGCCGTGGACGAGCAGGAGGTGCACTTCTGCACCTACCTCATCGGCAAGGAATCCGAGTTTCTGCCCTTCAACCGCGGCACCGCCTCCGGTGGTGCAGGTAATCCCCCCGGTCCCGAAGGTCTTTCTACGGCCTATCTCTGGCAGCAGATCCTCACCCCAAGAAGTCTCACCGACATCCTGGAGAACTATGCCCAGGTGGTGGAAAAGACAAACCCGCGCGCTGTCCGCAGGAGCTACAAGCAGATCTTTCCCCGCTACCACCAGCTCGATGTGGTGCGCTCCCTGCTGGCGGATGTGGCCACCCATGGCGCAGGGCGTTGCTACCTGGCCCAGCACTCCGCGGGCAGCGGCAAGAGCAACTCGATCGCCTGGCTCAGTCATCAGGTCGCCGACGTAATCCACAACGGTCAGCGCGTGTTCGACTCGGTGATCGTCGTCACCGATCGCCGCAACCTCGATGAGCAGTTGCGCCGCAACATCCTCGATTTTGTGCAGGTGGGCGCCACCGTGGGCGCCGTCACCGGCCGCGGCAGCTCCAAGACCGAGCAGCTCAGGCAGTTTCTGGCAGCAGGCAAGAAGATCATCATCTGCACCCTGCAGACCTTCCCGGAGCTCTGCCGCCAGCTCGACGTAGCTCCCCAAGGTAGCCGTTATGCGGTAATCATCGATGAGGCTCACTCCAGCCAGGGCAGCAAGGCCTCTGCCGCCCTCAACCAGGCCCTGGCCGCTGATGGGCAGCCCCTTGCCGATGACGTCGACATTGAAGACTTCGTGAACACGGTGATTGAGCAGCGGATGCAAAGCCGGCGCCTGCGACCAAACGCCAGCTATTTCGCCTTCACCGCTACCGCCAAAGCCAAGACGCTCGAACTGTTCGGCACCCCAATGCCGCCCGATGGTGAGGGCAAGATCGGCCGCAGGCCCTTTCACGTCTACACAATGAAGCAAGCCATTGAGGAGAAGTTCATCCTCAATGTTCTGCAGTACTACACCCCGATCAGCAGCTACTACCGGTTGGTGAAAACGATCGAGGCTGACCCTCTATTCGACAGCAAGCGCGCCCGCTCCAAGTTGCGCCGCTACGTGGAAAGCCACGACACGGCCATCCGCAACAAGGCTGAGATCATGGTGGATCACTTCCTCGACGATGTGCTGCCTTTGCGGGAGATGAAAAGGGAAGCCCGCGGGATGGTGGTGACTGGCTCCATTGAGCGGGCGGTGCAGTATTTTCTTGCCGTTCGCACCTACCTACGCGAGCGCCGCAGCCCCTTCCTGCCGATCGTGGCCTTCTCCGGCGACCACGACTTCGGCGATGGCCCCGTGAGCGAGGCCTCCCTCAACGGCTTTCCCTCCAGCGAGATCACCAGCCGCATCCAGGAGGATCCCTTCCGCTTCCTGATCTGCGCCGACAAATTCCAGACCGGCTACGACGAACCGCTGCTGCAGGCCATGTATGTGGACAAGGCCTTGGGCGGCATCCAGGCGGTGCAGACCCTCTCGCGCCTCAACCGCGCCGCCCCGGGGAAGAAGCGCGTGTTTGTGCTCGATTTCCAGGACAACACCGCCGCCGTGGAAGCGGCCTTCGCCGATTACTACAAGACCACTCTGCTGAGCGAGGAAACCGATCCCAACAAACTGCACGATCTCCGCGACAGTCTCGATCAGCTGCGGGTCTACACCTGGGAGCAGGTGGAGGAGTTCGTGGGACTCTTCCTTGGCAACAGCGATCGCGAAGCCCTGCAGCCGATCCTGAACGAGTGCCGCCAGATCTATATCGAGCAGCTCAGCGAAGACGACCAGGTGGCCTTCAAGAGCAAGGCTAAAGCGTTTGTTCGCAGCTACGACTTCCTGGCCACAATCCTCACCTACGACAATCCGGAGTGGGAGAAGCTCTCCATCTTCCTCACCTTGCTGGTGCGTGCTCTGCCGGCCCCAGAAGAGGATGACCTCACCAAGGGAATGCTGGAGCTGATCGACATGGACAGCTACCGCATCGAAAAGCAGGAGCAACGCGGCGTACCCCTTCCTGATCAGGATTCCACGTTGGATCCTGCCCCCGTTTCAGCCGGTGGCTTCAGGCCCCAACCAGACCTCGAACCGCTCTCAGTGATCGTCACCAACTTCAACGAGCAGTTCGGCACCAGCTTCAGCGATGAAGATCGCATCCGCCGCCTGATCCGTGATGAGATCGCTCCCCAGGTGGCCCAAGACCAGCGCTATCGCAATGCCAAGGCGAACACCCCGAACACAGCCGCTATCGAACTCGATGCCGCACTGAATCGAGCCGTAGATCCGCTGTTTCTCGATCAGACAGAGTTTTACAAGCAGTTCAAGGACAACCCGCTTTTCCGCAACTTTGTGCGGGAGATTGTGGAGAGACTGGTGGATGTTGGATCATGCCAGATCGGCTAGTCGCTTGCGGGCCAGATCGGCCTGGGTTTCAGCCTCGTTGAGATTGGCCCGACATTCAGCCACCACGAGAGGTGGAGCCTTTTCGGCAAAGTTTGGGTTGCCAAGTCGGGCTGTTAAGGCGGCAACCTCTTTCTCAGCCTTTGCAAGGTCTTTTTTCAGCCGACTTCGAAGAGAATCAATGTCTGCAACGCCAGCAAGCGGTAGCAGGACCTGCAGGCTTCCGCTTACACCGGCCAAGCAGCGCATCCCGGCATTCCCCAGATCATCGCTATGAACTGAAAGCGATTTAACTTTCGCCAAAGCCTTAATATCTTCAGCCGCCCCCTCGTAGATCTCGCTGACAGAGGCAGAGCCAGAGTCAATAATGATTAGCCGGGGAACCTTCTGGGATGGCTTGACGCCAGCGACAGCCCTGAGGTTGCGGGCGATTCTTATGGCTTCAATCACAATCGCAAAGCTATTTTCAACCCCAGGGTTATAGTTTTGAATGCGATTGCTTGCGGCAGGCCAAGAGGCCATGGCGAGAAATTCGTGAGAAGGTGCAGCAGTCAATCCATGCCACAACTCCTCTGTGATGTGAGGCATCAGCGGATGCAGCATCACCAGCAGCTCACCTAGCACCTTGGCCAGCACCTGCCGGGCGGTGCGCTGGTCAGCCAGAGCCACCTCGCGGGCCGCGCCCTCCAGATCCGCCGGCACCTGCAGGCGCCGCTTGATCAGCTCCACATACCAATCGCACACCTCGTTCCAGGCGAACTCATACAGCCCCTTGGCCGCCTCGCCCAGGCCGTAGGTCGCGTAGCGCTCAGCCGTGTCGCGATTCACCCGCGCCAGGCGCGAGAGGATCCACAGATCGGCCAGCTGCAGGGCCGCGGGATCGGGTTCACCCAGGCTGGCCGGCGTCTCGCCGCCCAGGTTCATGAGGGCGAAGCGGGTGGCGTTCCAGAGCTTGTTGGCGAAGTTGCGCGCCCCCTCCACCGTGGCGGAGGTGTCGGATTTGCGGTCGTAGTCGAGGCGGATGTCCTGGCCGGCGCCGGCGACCTCGCGCACCAGGGCGAAGCGCAGGGCATCGGCGCCGTAGCGCTCGATCAGCAGCAGCGGGTCGATGCCGTTGCCCGCGCTCTTGCTCATCTTGCGGTTGTTCTCATCCCGCACCAGGCCGTGGATGTACACATCTCTGAATGGAATCCACGGGATTCCAGACCCTTCCCGATCGCTCATTAAGGCGCCGGCCATCATCGTCATCCGGGCCACCCAGAAAAAGATGATGTCGAAGCCCGTCACCAGCACGCTGGTGGGATACCAGCGCGCCAGATCGGCTGCCTGGGCATCGGGCCAGCCGAGGGTGGAGAAGGGCCAGAGGCCACTGGAGAACCAGGTGTCGAGGGCGTCGGGGTCCTGCTCCAGCACCACGGGGTGGGCATGGACACCACCGGCGAACTGGGCCTCCGCCTTGGCGCGGGCCTCGGCCTCATCGCGGGCCACCACGTAGGGGGTGTTGTCGGTGATCACACCGCCGGTTTCGCTGACCACAAACCAGGCGGGGATGCGGTGGCCCCACCACAGCTGGCGGGAGATGCACCAGTCGCGGATGTCGGTGAGCCAGTCGCGATACACCTTGGCCCAGCGCTCGGGCACAAAGCGGGGCTCGGGCCCGGCGGCGGCGGCATCCAGAGCCTCCCGGCAGCGAGCCGCCAGGGGCTCGGTTTTCACGAACCACTGGGTGGACAGCAGGGGCTCCACGGGCACCTTGCCGCGATCGGAGAACGGCACGCTGTGGCGGTAGGGCTCCACCTTCACCAGGAAGCCTTCGGCCTCCATGGCCGCCACCACGGCCTGGCGCGCCTCGAAGCGATCGAGCCCCTGGAAGCGGCCGGCCGCTTCGTTCATGGTGCCGTCGCGGTTCATCACCGTGATCAGCGGCAGGTCGTGGCGCTGGCCGATGGCGAAGTCGTTGGGGTCGTGGGCGGGGGTCACCTTCACGCAGCCCGTGCCGAAGTCGGCGTCCACGTGGTCGTCGGCCACGATCGGGATCTCGCGGCCCACCAGCGGCAGGGTGAGGGTCTGGCCCACCAGGTCGGCGTAGCGCGGGTCCTTGGGGTTCACCGCCACGGCCGTGTCGCCCAGCAGGGTTTCCGGGCGGGTGGTGGCCACCTCCAGGTGGGTGCGGCCGATTGCTGCAGCAGCCGTGGCCGGGGCGCTGAGCGGATAGCGGAAGTGCCAGAGGTGGCCGTCCACCTCCTTCATCTCCACCTCCAGATCGCTCACCGCCGAGCCGGAGGCGGGGCACCAGTTCACCAGGTATTCGCCTCGGTAGATCAGCCCCTGCTCGTGCAGGCGGTTGAAGGCCTCGATCACCGCGGCACTGCAGCCCTCGTCGAGGGTGAAGCGCTCCCGCTGCCAGTCCACCGAGTAGCCCAGGCGGCGCAGCTGGCCCACGATCGTGCCGCCGCTCTCGGCCTTCCAGGCCCAGGCCCGCTCCAGAAAGGCCTCGCGGCCCAGATCCTCCTTGCGCTGGCCCTCCGCCTTGAGCTGCTTCTCGAGGATCGTCTGCACGGCGATCGAAGCGTGGTCGGTGCCGGGCAGGCAGAGCACGTTCCTGCCGCGCAGGCGCTGGAAGCGCACGATCGTGTCGATCAGGGCCGAGTTGAAGGCATGGCCCATGTGCAGGCTGCCGGTGACGTTCGGCGGCGGGATCACCACGCTGAACGGCTCGCCCGGGGCATCGGGCTCGGGGTGAAAGGCGCCGCTG
>SLIG01000092.1 GCA_007135755.1 Cyanobium sp. | reverse complement strand
CAGCGCCAGCGCCCGCCCCGGCGGCCGGCCCAGCGCCTGAAGCCACCCCGCCCGACCGCCCGCAGCCGGCAGCAGCGCCCCCGCCGAGCAGCTCCAGTTCCAGTTCCTCGCTCGACCAGCAGGCCCGCCGGCTGGCGGAGTTCTTCAACGGCGAAGTGATCGACTACGACGGCCCCCTCGACGACCTCCAGGAGAGCGACCAGGTGGACACCGGCTGAGCTCAGGCAGTGGCCGGATCTTCGCCCAGGTGCAGGGTCTTGGCCCACACCAGGCGCTTGGGCAGCAGGGCCATGCGCAGGGTGGTCCAGGGGATCACCAGGAACCAGTGCCCCAGGTAGAGGATGCCCAGGGCGAGGTTCAGCGGCCCCATGGCCGGCAGCGGCGGGCCCTGGCTGGAGCGGCGGCAGCCCACCAGGATCGACACCCCCGAGAGACCGAAGGCAACGAACGACAGAGGCCAGATGGTGGGCAGGGTGCGGGTGATGGCGGCCCCCAGCAGATCGGCGGCCGCCACCATCGGCAGCACGTACTGGAGCAGGAAGAAACTGGCCAGATCGAGCTTCAGGCGGCCACTCAGCCGGGGGGAGAGCAGGCCGGGCGCATAGTCGAAGAAGCGCTGCAGACCGCCCTCGGCCCAGCGCTGCCGCTGGCGCCACAGGGCCCGCAGGCTGAGCACCGCCTCCTCGCTCACCGGCGGATCCCAGGCGATCGCCACCGGCTGGCGGTCGAGCAGCAGGCGGATGCTGAGGTCGAGGTCGTCGGTGACGGTGGCCTCGTTGAAGCCGCCGGCGCTGAGCAGCGACGCCCGCCGCAGCAGTTCGCCGTTGCCGCGCAGTTCCACCACCCCGCCGCGCATCAGGCGCCCCTCCTGCACCACGGCATCGAGCACCATCTCCATGGCCTGGGCACGGGTGAGCCAGTTGGCCTCCGGATTGGCCACGGCCTTGCGCAGCTGCACCGCCCCCCAGCCACCCGCCTCGGCCAGCGGAATCAACCGCTCAAGGGTGTCCGGCTGCAGGTCGGCGTCGGCGTCGAGCACCAGCATCCAGGGGGCGCGCAGCTGGGCGAGTGCCAGGTTGAGGGCGCCGGACTTGCCGCCACCGGCGTCGGGTTCACGGCGCAGCACCTGCAGAAAATCATGCCGGGCCTGCAGGTCCGCCAGCAGCTGGGGCGTGCGGTCGCCGCTGCCGTCGTCCACCACCCACAGGCGCAACTGCTGGGACGGGTAGTGCAGCGCGGCAATGCGCTCCACCAGCCGTCCGATCACGGCCTGCTCATCGCGGGCGGCCACCACCACATCCACCGCCGGCAGCGGGCCCGGCTGACTGTCGGCGCCACCGCCCTGAGCGGCCGTCGGGGCCAGGGCCGGCCGCCGGCCGCTCAGGGCCGGCACCAGCACCGTGCGGAAGCTGTAACCACCCAGAAACAGCGCCATGGCGATGGCGGGCAGCAGCCGCAGACCAGGGTCCAGCCAGTGGGGTCCGAGGCCGGCGCAGCCGCACACCAGCACGAACAGGGCCGACTTGCCCCGGCGGCGATCGTTGGCACCGGCGTCAGCGGCCATGGCGATCCCGGATTCCGGCGAACTCTAGGGGGCCTCCCCGGCCACGCTCGGGCCGAGGGCCGAGAGCGGCTGCAGCTGGGTGCCCGGGTAGTAGTGATCGAGGATCCGCTGCAGGCTCCAGCCCCGCCTGGCCAGGTCGATGGCGCCGGCCTGGGACAGCCCGACCCCGTGGCCGAAGCCGCCGCCCACCAGGCGCCAGCGGCCCGGCCCGGCCGGTTCCACCACGAACAGCGTGCTGGGCAGCTGCGACAGGGTGCGGCGGATGGCATCCAGCCGCAACACCACGTTCTCGCCTCCGCTGCCGGCGATCTCCAGGGCCAGCACCCGGCCGCTCGGGCCCCGCTCCAGCACGGTCAGGCGCTCGGGCGTGCCGAGCTGGGGGGCCTGGGCCTGCAGGGCCTGGCGCAGCTCGGCCGCCTCCAGGGTGCGGGTCCAGCGGAAGCGGGGGTGGTCGGCGCCGTGGAAGCCGGCGGTGGAGAGCAGCGGACCCACCTGGGCAGGGGCCAGGGGCAAGGGGAAGCGCTGCTCCAGGGCGGCACCGCCATCCACCCGGGGACGCAGGTAGGGCGCCGGTTCTCCGCTCCAGGCCTCCTCGAAGCCGGCGGACACACCGCCATTGGTGGCGTGATACAGGCCCGTGATCGGCCGGCCCTGGAAGACCAGAACCTGATGGCGGGTGGCGTCGATGGCCTGGCGCACGGCCGGTCCAGCGGTGCGTGGATCGGCGTACACCTGGCACTGCACCGTGGCGCAGAGGTGGTAGCCGTCCACGGCGAAGCGCGCCAGGTTGCGCAGGGCATAGGTGCGGGCCAGCACCGCCTGGGCGGCCAGGGCCGCCGGCGGCGAGCCGGCACCGATCTCATGGGGCACCACCCCCTGCAGGTAGCGCTCCATGGGCACCATCTCCACCAGGCTCCAGCCACCGTGGGCGTCGGGCAGGAGCCGGAACGGACCGGCGAACACGCCGCTCCCAGCCTTGACGCCGTTGTCCCAGCGCAGCCCGCCGGGGGTCTCCAGGGTCAGGGGACCGCTGAGGGTCACCGGGCCGCTGTCGCGGCGCAGCTCCAGCACCGGCCGCTGGCTGTGCACCTGCTCCACCAGGCGTGCCGGCCCCAGGCCGGGCGGCACGGGGGCATCGGCCGCCGCCCACACCTCCCAGTCACGGGGGTAGCCGATCACCGGCTCGGCCCCGGCCTGGCGCCAGCGGCCAGCGGCCTCGGCCGCACTCTCGTAGCTGGCGAAGGGGCCCAGCACCTGGCGGCGGATGCGCTGCGGTGGCTCCAGCGGCTCCTCGCGCCAGTGCAGCACCAGGCTGTTGGTCTGGAAGCGGGCCCCATCCGGGGCCACCAGGGTCAGCAACCCCTGGGCGCTGCGCAGCTCGATCGGCCGGGAGGGCCGCAGGCGGGAGGCCAGGGCCACCCAGATCACGGGCACCTGGGTGTCCACCTGGGGCGGGGCGGGCACCGGCCAGTGCAGGGCCTCGGCGGCCGCCTGGGGTGGCGCCAGCAGGGATTCGGCCCGGCAGCCGCCGGCCAGCAGCACCGGCAGGGCGAGCCCCAGGGGCGCCAGCT
>SLIG01000090.1 GCA_007135755.1 Cyanobium sp. | reverse complement strand
GGGATGAGTTCGGCCAGCTTGATCCAGCGGTTATCACCAGAGAGTTTGCCGCCAAAGGGCAGGAAGAAATCTTCAAACGAGAGCTGATGACGAGGCTCGCGTCGGTACATGCGGAAAACTCTGTGCAGCTTTTCGGCTGAAATGCGCCGTTTTGCGTAGATTCTACCGTCTAAAACCGCTCAGATCCACTGCGGTGCAAGCGGTCTGGTGTTTCAGCAGGCCCTATTTAGGATGTGGCATCGAATTCCTTGCTTGGGAAGGGGAGACGACAAACAGAACTGACGCAAGAGTGGCAGTTTCATAAACGGGATCAAATAAACGTTTCTAGAGAACTTTTATTTGTCACCAGGCAATAGGCCGCAGCAGGCTCCGTGCCATGTTTTTCGACGGGGTTAAACCTCCAAAAAGGTTCCGGCAACGGAATGTCATCTCCCGTTCCCAATTCTGAGGATTCTGCAGCCCCCGGGTTCAGGAAAGATGTCACCCCTTTCATTCGTACCTCCGGGGGCTTGAGGATATGACCAATGCGCCGATACAGCGAGGCCGTCAAGGCTGATGTGAGAAGGCGGATGAGCCCGCCGCACAGGCAGAGCGTGGCCCGGATTTCAGAGGAGCTGGGCATCCACGTGATCACGCTCTACAAATGGAGGAAGACCTGGCGGTTGCAGGGAGAGGTGGTGCCGGCATCCGAGAAGGACCCTGACGGCTGGAGCGCTGCTGACAAGTTCACGGTGGTGCTGGAGACCGCTGGCCTTAACGCCACTGAGCTCAGCGCCTACTGCCGGGAGCGAGGGCTGTTTCCTGAGCAGGTGAGCCGTTGGCGGCAGGCAGCCCAGGATGCCAACGCCAAGCCGGTGCTGACGATGGCCGAGCAGAAGGAGCTCGAGAAGCTCCGCGCCCAGGACCAGCGGGAGATCAAAGCTCTCAAAAAAGGAGCTACAGCGCAAGGAGAAGGCCTTGGCGGAGGCGGCGGCATTGCTGGTGCTGCGAAAAAAGTGGGATGCCTTCTGCTCGGAGGACGCGGACGGCTGACCAGCGCCGTGCACCGGCGGAAGGTGATCGAGCTGATCGGCGAGGCCAAGGCTGCGGGTGCCGGCCTGGTGAGGGCCTGCGGTGTGATCGGCATTTGCCTGCGCACCCTCAAACGCTGGCGGAAGGCCTTCCTGGGTGATGGGGACGGCGTGGATCGCCGTAAAGGCAGCAGCCGCCTGGTGGGTCACCGGCTGAGTGAGGAGGAACGCCAGCGGATCCTGCTGACGTGCAACCAGCCGGAGTACGCCTCGCTGCCGCCAGGGCAGATCGTGCCGGCCCTGGCAGATCAGAAGCTGTTTATTGGCTCAGAGAGCAGCTTCTATCGGGTGCTGCACCAGGCGGGTCAGTGCCACCGCCGCGGGCGGGCCCGGCTGCCGCAGGAGCCGCGCTCGGTGCCGCGCCTCAGGGCGGATGGACCAAACCAAGGTTGGAGCTGGGATATCACCTATCTGCCGACCACAGTTCGCGGCGTATGGCTGTACCTCTACCTGGTGATCGACGTCTGGAGCCGCAAGGTGGTGGCCTGGGATGTGGTCGAGGTGGAGTCGGCCCAGATCGCAGCGGATCTGGTGCAGCGGGCCTGTCTCAAGGAGCGCTACCACCGCCCCAGCGGCTTTGGCAGCCGCCAATGCCACCAGGCACCACTGATCCTCCATGCCGATAACGGCAACGCCATGAGAGCGGCCACGTTGGAGAGCCGGCTGGAGGAGATGGGCGTGCTGAGATCCTTTTCCAGACCAAGGGTCTCCAATGACAACCCCTACTCGGAATCCCTGTTCCGAACGGTCAAGTACCGGCCCGACTACCCCAGTCGGCCATTCGCGAGCAAAGGCGAGGCCTGCGAGTGGGTGGCGACCTTTGTCGATTGGTACAACCACCGGCACCGGCACAGCGCCATCAAATTCGTGACGCCCCACCAGCGCCACAGTGGAGCCGCCACCGCAATCTGCAAGCAGCGAGCCGAGGTCTACGAGGCCGCCCGCCAGGCCAATCCAACGCGCTGGAGCCGGAGCACCCGCTGCTGGCGCCAACCCGAAGAAGTGTGGATCAACAAGCCAATAGCGGAGCCCAATCCGATCCTGGAGCTACCATTAATCCAGGCAGCCTGAGTGGCAGCCGAAGAGTGACACCTTTCCCGAAAGTCACCGCAGTAGATATGCCGTGGGTGTTATGGAACCAAAGGGGGCCCCTTGGGGGCGGGGGATGTTTTTCGGCAGCTCCAGGAGCAGGGGGCCGACTTCCTGCTGGCGGTCAAAGGCAATCAGAAAACGATGGATTAAACTGGGCCGAATACTTGAAGGCCTCCAGGCCGATGACGAATTCGAGATAGGGATTCTCCTTGATCTGCTCCACCAGTTGTTCGTCGGTGAGGCCTAGGTGAGCCTTGATGATCAAAGCGCCGAGCGCCATTCGGAATGGCTTGGCGGGCGCCCATAGTCGAGGTCTTCCGCGTAACGGTAGCCCTTGCAGAACTGCGACGCGTAGTCATCTTCCAGATCATCCCAGGGGATGAGTTCTGCTAGCTTGATCCACGGGTTATCACCAGAGAGTTTGCCGCCAAAGGGCAGAAAGAAGTCATCAAACGAGAGCTGATGACGAGGCTCGCGTCGATACATGTGGAAAACTCTGGGCAGCTTTTCGGTAGAAATGAGCCGATTTAGGTACATGCTATTGCCTGAAACTGCACAGATCCACTGCCGTGTAGGCGGGATAGTCTTTCTAGGGAGGCCCTAATTATCAACTCGGAAGGACATAAAGTTTAGATGCTGAGCGAAACTAGAAAATAATTCCTCGTCTATGGAGTAATTCTGATTGTAGGAACCATGAATATCTATGCTCTGATGGTCTGGAGCAATTGCGATGGCTGGCACTGGTATGCATTTTGGATTCCAGACCTCGTCGTGAAACAATCGGGTAACAGAACTGAATGCCTCTGCCCTGCTACCATGAATTATACAATCAAGGCCAGCAAGGTTCATGTGCTTGTGAAGGCTGCTTCCTGAGTGGCCAAAGGCTAGCCTGCATGTGCCAATTCTTTGCAGCTGATCGATAAGCTTCATTCCCACTACAGACTCAGTCGTGACAAACGGAAGATCCATTAGC
>SLIG01000081.1 GCA_007135755.1 Cyanobium sp. | reverse complement strand
TGCTGTCGCCCAGGGCCCGGGTGGTTGCTGCCGGGCTCATGCCGGCTCCAGCCCCAGGTGCTCCACGTAGGGCTGGAAGTCGCGGTCGCTGAACAGCAGCGGCACGTTGGCCTCGATGCAGGCGGTGGCGATGATCCCGTCGATCGTCTTGCGCACCGTGATGCCCCTGCTGCGCAGCATCCGGTAGTTCTCCGCCGCCTTCCAGGCGTTGCGGCCGCCGAGCATCGGCAACAGCGCCAGGGAACGGAACAGCTGGCGAGCGGTGGCCACGTCCTTCTCGCTGCGGAAGCCCTGCATCACCTCCACCAGGATCAGGTCGCCGATCGCCAGGGGTGTCACCCCGAGCAGCCCATCGAGCCGCTCCACTTCCGGCGTGCTCACGCCATTGAAGAAATCGATCCACACCGGGGAGTCGACAATGATCACGGTGCTTCCTCAGCCGCCTGCCCATCGAGACGCTCAGCTTCGAGATCACCATCCCAGCGCAGCCGGCCGCGGAAGGCGCGGATCTCGCCCTGCTGCTGGAGCCGCACCAGGGTGCGCAGACCCAGCTCCACGGCTTCCCGCTTGCTGCGGGCACCACTGGCCTGCATCGCCTGCTTCATCAGGGCGTCGTCAATGACGATGTTGGTGCGCATGCCGGCCCCAAAGGCGATGTGTATAACCTAGTTGCTTGATACACATCTGGACAGGCTTCTGGTGCGGCTATGGAGGGCCAACGCTGAGACCTCAGGCCGGCAGCGGCCAGTGATCCACCTGTCCCCAGGCAGGGGTGAACAGGAACGTCTCAGCATCGATGCGGTGGGCCTGGCCGTCGATCGCCTCCATGCCGCCGCAGGCGAAATCAATCAGCCGCTGGGCCTCCCCGGCGTCGGCGCTGCTGGCATTGAGCACCACCGTCTAATTGCCCTTCACGGCACGGATCAGGGCCTGGGCGTCCTCCAACTGGCGCGGGTGGAACACCAGCAGCTGGGCGCCGCGGGACGGTGTGGAGTTGTCCATGGCCGCTGCTCTGCCAGGGATGGGGGGCAACTGGGCTGGAGCCACAGGCATCTGAGGTTCGGAGGCCTAAACCGCAGAATGCAGAGGCGGGGAGGGCACTACGGGGGGAACGAAGAACCGCTCCGATCGTCCTGCGCTGCGCAAGTCGCCATGCGCGCCAGGAGAGTGATCTCTACGCCTCGGCCAACTGCTGTTTCCTTTTGCCAGTGCGCACCTTGCCGGGCTTGCCGGCCAGGGACGAAAAGGTGCTGATCTCAATGGCGCGGTCGGGGAAGACAGCCCTCACCTCCAGATCACCACCCATGGCCTGGACGAAGTTGCGCAAGGTGCTCATCAGCAAGTCGGCCCGATTCTCGATCTTGGAGATCTCGGCCTGCTTGACGTTGAGGTTTTTGGCCAGTGTGTCCTGGGTGAGTGAAAAGGCCCTGCGCAGTTCCGCCAGGGTCATTTCCTGCCGCAGCTGCTCCTTGCGCTGCTCAATACGCTCCCGTCGCTCTGGGCTGAAGTCCGTGGTGAGTTCGGAAAAAGAGCGCGTCATGGCTTGGAATGGGATTGCAGGTTGTTGAGGTGTTCGTCGTAGAGCGCGTCTGCCTTGGGGATCATCGTTTTGTAGAACCGCTTGTCCTTGCCGGTCTTATTACCGCCGAAAGGGTTCAGGACATCACCATGACCCAGCTGAATGCCGGTCGCGGCGCGACCCACCAACCACGCCATGACGGCGTGAACACCGAGGCGCGCTTCCGCAGCGATGGTTCTGGCGCGGCCGAGGGCGGAGGCCTGACGGCCAGCCCCCTGGAGCTGCGCTTCACGGGCACCCACATCACCCGTGCGATCGGCAAGGCGATCGAGGCACCCTTCAGCGAGCAGGGGGCGGTGCTGCGCTGCCACTGGGAGCGCAACTGAAGCGACTCACTGGGGCTGCAGGTGGTTGCTCACATCCACCAGGGGGATCTGGGCGTGCCCCCAGTCCGTGGTGCCCAGCAGACTGGGTGCCCCTTCCCGGGGCTTGACTCCCGCACCGGCGGAGAATGCTCCATCGGTCCAGGCCAGGACAAGGTTGCCGAGCACCCCGCCACTGGTGCCGTTGCCCGGGCGCAGGTTGAAGTGGTCGCCACCGTTGGCCAGCACCAGGCGGTGGCCCAGGGCGGTGGTGGCGCCCCTGGAAATCGGCGTCACGGCCTCCGGATCGGGGGGCACCACCCAGTCGTTGCTGCCGCTCACCAGCAGCACGCGCGACTGGAGCTCACGCCCCGCCCCTTCCGGAAACAACAGGGCCAGAGGCGGGCTCACGGCCACCGCCGCGATCACCCGACGATCCCCCAGGCTGGCCTCCTCGGCGGCGTCCAACCAGCTGCACTGCAGCGTCCAGCTGAGGTTGCGCTCCGGATCCCTGAGGTCGTCGCAGCGCGCCTGCAGCCTGGAGCTGGTGGTGGACACTCCCGCCACCTGCAGGGCCGTGGTGGCCCCCCAGGAGTGGCCGATCACCACCACCCGGTCGCTGCTCACCGAGACGCCGTCCAGCTGGCCGGCGGCGGCGCCATCGATCACCGCCGAGAGGTCCTTGGGCCGGAACACCAGTTCCTCCGGTGCCGGAGGGGGCACCTGGCCGCGCAGCAGCTCCTGCTGCTGCTGTTCATCGCTGCCCGGGTGGCGGGGCAACACCACCGTGTAGCCCGCCCGGGCCAGGCGCTGGCCCCAGCCCTCGAACGACCGCGGACCGTCCCAGAGGCCATGGGAGATCAGCACCAGGCGGCCGTTGCCCCCCTCGGCCGGCTGCAGCAGCACCAGCTGCAGGGGCTCGGGGCGGTGCGCCACCACCAGGCTCTGCTCGCTGCGCCGCACCGCCGGCGCCGCAACCTCGGACACCGCCGACACGGGCGCGGCGGGCAGGGAGGCGATCAGCGCATCGGTGCGGCGGCGCTGGGCCAGCACCTGCTCACTCACCTCGCGGATGCGGCCTAGGTTGAAGCGCACCCGATCCCCGGGAATCGCCTTGATCAGCGACAGCAGGGTGGGGGGGCCATTGGCGGAGGCGGCCTGCAGCGCCTCCTGCAGCTCGAGGCCCGTGAACTCCTGATCCGCTCCCTCCACCGAGCCCAGGGAGGAGAGCACCAGCAGGGCCTGCTCCAGCAGAGGCGAACCCACTGAGCCCTCGGCGAGATTCACCAGCCCCACCGGCACCGGCTGGTTGAACACCTCGGCCAGCTTGGGGCCGAGCATGCCGCGGCTGGCGCGGTCGAGTTCGGCCAGATCGCTGGTGCCCTGGCGCAGCAACGCCGGGTCCTCCAGCTCCGGCACCCGCACCAGCACCTCCATGTCGAGGAGGGGAAACTCGATGATCACCTCCTCGATCGCCCGGGCGGGGGCGGCCGCCAGCAGAGCGGCCCCCACCAGGCCGGAGCCCAGCACGCGGCCCAGCAGACGGCCCGACAGATCGAAGCGCCAGCTGCGGCGACTCCGGGAACGACCAGGGGAGGACATGCCAGGTTGTGGGGTGATGAGCGGACGCTAGCCGCAGCTGGCGTTTCAGCCCTGGGATGCGCCGTCCGGGCGGGTGCCGTCGGGCCGGGTGGCGATCACCGCCAGGAAGGGGTCGCCCTTGGCGCCGATCCAGCCCAGGGGCCCGGGAGCCGGGGTGTCCTCGGCGATCAGCTCCGGCCGCGGCCAGCCCTGGGCCATCAGCACCCGGGCCACGGTGGCCAGGTGGTCACGGTCGCCGCCATCGGTCCACACCTGCGGCGCCTTCTGGAAAAACATCCGATTGGAGAAGGCCACGATCACCTGGCCCCGGGGCCGCACCACCCGGAGCAGCTCGGCGGCGATGGCCTCCGGGTATTGCAGGTATTGCCAGCCGGCCACCATCAGCACCGCATCCACGCTGGCGTCGGCCAGGGGCAGGCGCTGATCGGCGTTGAGGTTCTGCAGCCAGTGGCGATCGAGGCGCGGATTGGCCGCCAGCTCCCGCTCGTTGAGGCCATGGCCGATCACCTCCTGGTAGCTCACCTCCTCGGGCAGGTGACTCACCCAGCTGCTCATCAGATCCAGCACCACCGCGCAGGGGGGGATGCGCTCGCGGTAGAGCGCCGTGAGCCGCGCGCGGAAGGAGGCGTCGAGGTGCTGCACGAAGCGGGGCTCGGCATAGAAGAGGGCGTCGTCATCGCCATCGAGCTTGCGGCGCTCAGCCGGGCTGAGCACCTCCATCACCGGCTGCACCGTCTGGGGCATCAGGCCACCACCTCACGTGGGGCCATCCTGGAGCGCACCAGCAGGCCATCGCGGGGACTGGGGCTGGGGATCACCTGCAGGTCCAGGTTCTGGCCGCTCACCAGTTCCAGCTCCACCCGCTTCAGCAGGCCCACCGCCAGCAGCCGGATCTCCAGTTCCGCCAGGGCCTTGCCCAGGCACACCCGCTCACCACCGCCGAAGGGCAGCAGGGCCACCGGGCAGGGGCCATCGAGATGGCGCTGGGGGCGGAAGGTCTCGATGTCCGCGTCCCCGGGGGCATGGCGGTTGTGGGCGGCCAGGGCCACCTGCACCACCCGCCCGGCGGGCACCTCCACCCCATCGAGCACCAGCGTCGCCGTGGTGCGGCGGAAGAAGCCCCCCACCGGCGGGGTCAGCCGCATCACCTCCTCCACCACCGCATCGAGGCGCGGCGCCCGGCCGGGGTCGTAGGCGCTGGTGGCCTGCTCGGGCGCCGGCGGCCAGCTCAGGCCCGCCAGTTCCTCCCGCAGCCACCGTTCCACCGGCGGATGCTGCAGCAGGGCCAGCATCAGGCAGCTGAGCGAGGAGGCGGTGGTTTCGTAGCCGGCGAACAGCAGCAACAGCAGCTGCTCCACCACGTCGTCGTCGGCGAGGGGCAGGCCCGCCTCATCAAGCCCGCCGGCGAGCAGGTCGAGGCCGCCGGCGGCCAGGGGCTCCCCCGCGGCCGCCTGGGCCTGGGCCCGGCGCAGCACCACCGTCAGCCGCTCCAGCAGCCGGCCGCGGGCCGCCAGGGCCCGGGCGAAGGGACTGCCCGGGATCGCCAGCGGGAAGGAGAACAGCCCCTTGGTCCAGATCTCGAAGTCGGCGAACAGGGCCTCGCGGTCGTCGCCGTCGAGCCCCAGCACCACCGTGGCGATCACCGAAAAGGCGAAGCGCCGCAGCCGCTCGGCCAGGGCCACCGGCTCCTTGGCCTGGCCGAGCTCGTCCGCCAGCTCCTCCACCAGGGCCACGATCGCCGGGCTGTAGCGGCGCAGGGCGGCGGCGGCGAACAGCTGGCCCACCACCCGCCGCCGCGCCCGGTGATCGGCGCCGTTGCGGTTGGCCAGCGAGCGGCTGCCCAGCAAGTCGCGCACGCTGGCGGGCCACCAGCCCTCCACGCGGCGGGAGTCGGCCAGCAGGTCGGTGATCGCCCGCTCGCCGCGGATGAACACCAGCGGCTGTCCCAGCAGCCGCGTTTCGAACACGTTGCCGTGGCGCTCGAAGCGCCGCCGCGCAAAGCCCGGATCGCGGAAGAAGGCCAGGGTTTCGAGCACCCCGCTGGCGGCACCGGTGCCGGGCAGGGGGCGGGGCGCGGCGGCCGTCGTCGGGGCCGTGATCGGGGCCGTCATCGGAGGCGCCGTCGGCAGACGACGGAGAGAGCGGACGCACTCCACCCTGGCGAAGGGCCGGCCGGAGCGTGACCAACGACGCCTGCCTCCGTGCCCCAGGTCACCTGGCCAGGTTCCTTTGCACCGCAGGCATTCCGGGGGCCGGAATCCACCCGGCGGTCACTGCACAATCGGGCCGAACCCTCAGGCTGAGCGCTTCTGGAGTCGCCGCGTGCCATCACCCTCGCCGCCCAGCAGTCGCTGCTGCTGGCCCAGCACGGACAGCTCCCCCACTGCCTGAAGCTGACGGTGCGGGAGGGCATCGGCCGCATCGCCGCCGGCTTCAGCCAGCCGGCTGGCCGCCGCTGCGGTGATGTCACCCTGGCCTTCGCCGCCAGCGGCGACTGTCCGTGGCTGTGCCTGCCGGCGGCCAGCAGCTGCCTGCTCGAGGCCCAGACGCCCCTGCGCTGCGAACTGCAGCCCGTGGCCTGCTGCCCGGTGACGCCCGATCTGATCAGCGACTGGCTGCTGGAGCTGCACCTGGTGCGCCACCCGGTGGGGGCCGATCAGCGTCTGCGCTCGCTGCTGCAGCTGCTGGTGCAGCGCTTCGGGCGCCGCTGCAGCGCCGGCTACCAGCTGCCCCTGGCCCTCGGCCACGCCCGGCTGGCCGAACTGATCGGCAGCACCCGCTCCACCGTGACCCGCCAGATCAGCCAGCTGCGCCACCAGGGCCTGCTCAGCAGCGAAGCCGGCGGCGAGGCCCTGCTGCTCACCCCGGAGCTGGTGGAGCGGGGCTGAGCGGACTGGGGGGCCCGCTGGCGCACTCGACGACTGCGGCGGCCGCAAACCGGCCCCGCAACCTGAACAGCGCGCCTTGACCCTGCCAGGAACGCGGTGGGAAGATCCGGCCAACCCCGAGTCCGGCCGCCTTGACCACCATCCTCAACCCTGACGGCTGGTCCGGTGCCACCTCTGGCCGCTGGAACCGCCGCGCCAACCGGGTGATCGATGAACGCCGTGGGGTGCGCACCGACGGCCGCGACCTGATCAACGCCCTCGACGGCGACGATGTGATCATCGGCCGCCGCAACAACAGCCAACCGGGATTCTTCAGCGATCGCGGCAACCTGCAGTTCGGCCAGGGCGACGACCTGCTGATCGGCAGCAGCCGCAACGGCATCGGCATCGACAATCAGGGCTTCATCTACATGGGCCCGGGCAACGACCGCATCGAGGCCGCCGGCGGCGAGCTGGCCATGCGCAACCGCCGCTTCATCTTCATGCAGGACGGCAACGACGTGGTGGATGTGCGCGATGGCGGCATCCGCGGCCGCGGCTTCATCGACATGGGCCAGGGCCGCGACACCTTCATCGGCTTCGGCAACCACACCATCTTCGGCAGCGAAAACGACCGCGACACCCTGCAACTGCCGCGCGGCCGCTATGAGGTGCGCCGGCGCGGTGGCGGCCGTCGCGGCCGCGAGATCACCGTTGAGCGCGATGACGACCGGCTGCGGCTGTTCGACTTCAACGAGGTGGGCGCTATCGACAGCCGGCGCCGCGACCGCATCGACATCGATCAGAGCGGCACCCTGGCCGTGCGCCGCGACGGCACAGTGGAGTTCATCTGATTACACCTGTTCGCGCAACAGTTCAGTGCACACGGTGATGCACTCGCCATCATCAAGGGAGCAGGTGGTGATGCACTCGAAATAGGCCTCCACCGGATCGAAGGCCGCATCACCCTGTTGGCCCTGAACTGTGATGCCCAAAGGCTGTTGCGTGAGCCCTTCTTCCAGTGGGTTACGGTGCTGACGATCGAACTGGTGATGAACGGCCATGGCTCCCCCGGGTGTGGCTGATGATCGTCAACGTATGACCAATGCTTTGGGGGCACAAGCAGGTTGAGCAGGGATACTCAATACGGGATCAAGTGATGTAAAGGTCAAGGAATATGAAGCAATCAAGCGATCAGTTGCGGCCAGGCGATCAGATGCAGCAAGGCGATCAGCAGCAGCCCAGTGATCGGAAGCCGTTCGACGGCCCGCGGGTGCTGGAGCTCGAAGCGCTGGCGCGCCGTGAGGGCTCGGGCATCGGCGCCGCTCAGGTGGTGGGTCCCTGGGAGCTGCGCCAGCTCTGGAGCCGCGAGCAGGCCGCTCCCCAGCCCCCGCAGGCCGCCCTGCTGCGCCTGCTGGGGGCCCGCCTCTCGATCAGCCCCAGCACGGCCAGCCACAGCGCGGCCAGCCCCGGCTCAGCCAGCCCCGAGCAACCGCTGCAGCTGGTGAACAGCGTGCGCGCCGGCGCCCTGGAGCTGCGCTTCTGCGGCGGGGGCCGGCTGGTGGGGCGACGGCCGCTGCTGCAGTTCGGCTTCGAGCGGCTGGAGCTGCTGCTGGGGTCCCGGCTGCTGCTGCTGCGCCCCCTGCCGCCGGCGGAGCCCCGCCGGCAGCCATTTTTTGCCTTGATCGCCACCGGCAGCGACGACCAGGGCCGCTGGCTGCTGGCACGGGGCCGCGGCGGCGGCCTGGCCTGCTGGCGCTGCCCGCTAACAGATCCGGGGCAGCAGCTCGCCGCTGAGCGGTAGCAGCAGCCGCTCGGTACCCAGGGCCGTGGCCAGCAGCACCCGGGGTGCCGCCCCCGCGGGCGGCTGCCGCGCCGTGCCGATCCAGGCCGCGCCGGTGGGCACCGGCAGAGCCGCCAGCACCGCCAGGGCCCGCTCCAGCTGCTCGCCGGGCAGCACCGCCAGGAAGCGACCCTCGTTGGCCAGGTGCAGGGGCTCGAAACCCAGCAGCTCGCAGGTGCGCGCCACCGGCTCGATCACCGGCAGCCGCTCCTCCTGCACCGCGAACTCCAGGCCGGAGGCCTCCGCCAGCTCCACCAGGGCGCTGGCCAGGCCGCCGCGGGTGAGGTCGCGCAGGCAGTGGGGGGTGAGGCCGGCCTCCAGCAGGGCCGCCACCTGGGGCCAGAGGGGAGCGCAGTCGCTCAGCACCGGCGGCTCCAGGTGCAGCTTGTGGCGGGCGGCCAGGATCGCCACCCCGTGGCGGCCCAGGTCACCGCTCACCAGCAGGGCATCGCCGGGGCGGATCGCCGCCGGGGTGATCGGCTCGGCGGCCTCGATGGCGCCGATGCCGCTGGTGCTGATGAACAGGCGGTCGGCCTTGCCCCGCTCCACCACCTTGGTGTCGCCGGTCACGATGCTCACCCCGCAGGCGCTCGCCGCCGCCCGCATCGAGCCCACCATCCGCCGCAGCAGCTCCAGCGGCAGCCCCTCCTCCAGGATCAGGGCCACGCTCAGATGCGCCGGCCGGGCCCCGGCCATGGCCAGGTCGTTGGCGGTCCCCGTCACCGCCAGGCTGCCGATGTCACCGCCGGGAAACTCCAGCGGCTGCACCACGTAGGCGTCGCTGGTGAAGGCCAGCCGGCCGGGGGGCAGGGCCAGGCTGGCGGCATCGTGCAGCACCGGTGCCGGCTCGCCGTAGAGGGGCAGCAGCTCGTTGCGGATCAGCTGCTGCATCAGGCTGCCGCCACCGCCGTGGGCCAGCTGGATCCGCTCGGTCATCGGGCTCGGGGCTGGGCCTGGCCGGAGAATGGCAGATCCGCCGAGCGATCCGCTGCCGATGGCGAAGGCCGCCCCCTCCCGCAACCCGCGCACCACCCTGCGTTCAGGCCTGCGTTCCGCCCTGCGCCACGGCCTGGCCCCCCTGGCCCTGCTCAGCGGAGCCAAGTCGTTCCGCGACAACCCGGTGATCGGCAGCCGCCGCCTCAACCGCCTCGGGCTGCACGTGGGCCGCATCCGCCTGGCCGACGCCCTCACCGCCCAGCGGCGCTGGCGCCTGGGCCGGCGCATCTCCGCAGCCGACCGGCGGCACTACGCCGAGCAGGGCTACCTGATCCGCGAAAACCTCCTGCCCCCGGAGCAGTTCGAGGCCCTGCGCCGGGAGATCTACGGCAGCGACTGGCCGCGGCTGGAGATGCGCCAGGGCAACGCCATCACCCGCCGCGTCGCCCTCGATCGCGCCCGGCTGCGCGGCAGCCATCCCCAGCTCGAGCGGCTGCTGGCCAGCCGCGAGATCGCCAACCTGATCCGCTACGTGGCCGGCACCGGGGCCGAGCCGATCTTCTCCCTGCAGGCGATCCTGGCCGGCCTGCCCAGTGAGCGGCCCGATCCCCAGGCCACCCTCCACGCCGACACCTTCCATTCCCTGGCCAAGGCCTGGTTCTTCCTGCACGACGTGGCCGAAGACGAGGGTCCCTTCGCCTACGTTCCCGGCTCCCAGCGCATGACCCCGGAACGTCTGGCCTGGGAGCGGCGCCAGAGCCTGGAAGCCGCCCAGCACCCGATCCCGTATCACGCCCGCGGCTCGTTCCGGGTGGGGCCGGAGGATCTGGCCGCCATGCAGCTGCCGCCGCCGCGCCGCTTCGCCGTGAAGGCCAACACCCTGGTGATCGCCGACACCCGCGGCTTCCACGGCCGCACCGCCAGCCCCCACCCCACCTGCCGGGTGGAGCTCTACGCCGCCCTGCGCCGCAATCCCTTCCTGCCCTGGAACGGCCTCGATCCCCTGGCCCTGCCCTGGGTGCGCGACCACATCGGCAGCCTGCAACTGGGGGTTCTGGAGCGGCTGCAGCCCCTGGGGCTGGCGAAGATGCCCTGGAAACCGGCCGGTCAGGGCCCGATCGACGCCGGGCTGGAGGCTGCCGGCTCGCTCGGGGCCGGGCTCGGGGCCGGGCTCGGGGCCGGGCGGACGGAGGCGGGCCGGTAGCGGTGGTAGGCGGCGCAGGCCCCCTCGCTCGACACCATCGGCGCCCCCAGGGGATGGAGGGGCGTGCAGGTGGTGCCGAAGGCGGGGCAGTCGGGCGGGGTGGCCTGGCCGCGCAGGATGGCCCCGGCGATGCAGGGCGAAGCTTCGCCACCTGGCTCCGCTGGCTCCTGCGCCAGGGGGCGATCCAGCCCGTAGCGCTCGCGGGCATCGAGGCGCCGGTACTCGCCGCGCAGGGCCAGCCCGCCGCCGGCCAGCACCCCCAGGCCCCGCCAGGGCTGGTCCACCACCGCGAACACCGCCTCCATCTGGCGCTGGGCGGCGGCGTTGCCCTCGGGCCGCACCACCCGCCCGTAGGCGTTCACCACCTCGGCGCGGCCGCTCTCCAGCTGGCGCACGCAGGCCAGCAGGCCGGCCATCACATCGGCCGGCTCGAAGCCCGTCATCACCACCGGCAGCCCGTGCCGCGCCACCAGCGCCTGGAGTTCCGCCAGGCCCATCACCGTGCCCACATGGCCGGCCGCCAGGAAGCCCTGCACCCGGTTGGCGGGGTCGGCCAGGATCGTGGCCATGGCCGGCACCACGCGCACATGGGCCACCAGCAGCGACAGGTTGGCCAGCCCCAGGGCCAGGGCCTGGCGGGCCAGCAGGGCGGTGGCGGGGGCGGTGGTTTCGAAGCCCACGGCCAGAAACACCACCTGGCGCTCGGGATGGCTGGCGGCCAGCTCCAGGGCCTGCAGCGGTGAGGTGAGCAGGCGCACGTCGCCGCCGGCGGCCCGCACCCCGAGCAGGTCGTCGCCGGCGTCGCTGCCCGGCACCCGCAGCATGTCGCCGTAGGAGCAGAGGATCAGCTCCGGCCGCCGCGCCAGCGCCAGGGCGGCATCGATGGTGGCGGCCGGCGTCACGCACACCGGGCAGCCGGGGCCGTGGATCAGCTCCACCCCCGGCGGCAGCAACTGATCCAGGCCCCAGCGCACGATCGCGTGGGTCTGGCCGCCGCACACCTCCATCAGGGTCCAGGGCCGGGTGGTGATGGCGGCCAGCTCGGCGGCCAGCGCCGCCACCCGGCGGGCGGCGGGCGAGGGGGCCTGGGTCAGGGACGGCGGTGGCGGCGTCATCCCGGGCGGTAGCTCTCCAGCACGCGCATGTACTGGGCGCGTTCGTATTCGCCCGGGTTGGCGCAGCGCAGCTGGCTCATGCTGCCGCGCAGCTCCGCCAGGGAGCTGTAGTCGTGCTCCATCAGCCAGGTGCCGAGCTCGTCCTCGATGCCGCGCAGGCGCTCGGGCCCGTGGCGCAGCAGGGCCGCCACCAGCTGGGTGGCGCAGGCGCCGGCCATCAGCAGCCGCACCACGTCGGTGCCGCGCGCCACGCCGCCGCTGGCGATCAGATCGAGGGGCTCGCGGCCGTGCAGCAGGGCGATCCAGCGCAGCGGCAAGCGCAGGTCGTGGGGGGTGGAGAGCAGCAGGTTGGGCCGCACCTCCAGCTCCTCGATGTCGATGTCGGGCTGGTAGAAGCGGTTGAACAGCACCAGGCCGTCGGCACCGGTCGCCGCCAGCCGCCGCACCATGGCGCGCAGATTGGTGAAGTAGGGGCTGAGCTTCACCGCCAGGGGCAGCCGCACCTCGGCGCGCACCTCACGCACGATCTCCTCCACCTGGGTCTCGATCGCCTCGCTGGTCAGCTCCGGGTCGGTGGGCAGGTCGTAGATGTTGAGCTCCAGGGCGTGGGCGCCGGCCGCCTCGATGCGCCGCGCCGTCTCC
>SLIG01000030.1 GCA_007135755.1 Cyanobium sp. | reverse complement strand
TGCTTCGACTTCTCGGCGCCGTGCATCTCATCGAAGGGCACCACCTTGACGCGGCAGTCGAGATGGGAACTGGCCCAACCCATCAGGCACTCGAACACCTGGCCCACATTCATCCGGCTGGGCACACCGAGGGGGTTGAGCACGATGTCGATCGGGGTGCCATCGGGCAGGTAAGGCATGTCCTCCCGGGGAAGAATGCGGCTGATGATGCCCTTGTTGCCGTGGCGGCCGGCCATCTTGTCGCCCACCTGGATTTTCAGGCGCTTGGCCACGTACACCCGCACCACCATGTTGGCGCCCGGCGGCAGCTCATCGCCCTGCTCGCGGGTGTAGATGCGCACATCCACCACCCGGCCGCGCTCGGTGCCGGGTACCCGCAGGGAGTTGTCGCGCACGTCGCGGGCCTTCTCGCCGAAGATCGCGCGCAGCAGCTTCTCTTCCGGCGGCTGATCCGATTCGCCCTTCGGCGTCACCTTGCCCACCAGGATGTCGCCGCTTTCCACGAAGGCGCCGATGCGAATGATGCCCATCTCATCGAGATTGCCCAGGCTCTCCTCGGCCACGTTGGGGATCTCGCGGGTGATCTCCTCGGGTCCGAGCTTGGTCTGACGGGCCTCGATCTCATACTTCTCGATGTGAACCGAGGTGTAGAGATCGTCGGTCACCAGACGCTCGCTGAGCAGAATGGCATCCTCGTAGTTGTAGCCCTCCCAGGGCATGTAGGCGATCAGAACGTTCTGACCGAGGGCGATTTCGCCGCCTTCGCAGGCCGAACCATCCGCCAGCACCTGGCCGGCGATCACCTGGTCGCCCTGCTTCACGATCGGCCGCTGGTTCAGGCAGGTGTCCTGGTTGGAACGCTGGTACTTCTGCAGGTAGTGGGTGTGGTCAACGCCGTTCTCATCGCGGATCACGATCGCCGTGGCATCCACGAACGTCACCGTGCCGCTCACCCGGGTCACCGGCACCATGCCGGAGTCGCGGGCCACCTGGGTTTCCAGGCCGGTGCCCACCAGCGGGCGCTCGGGCCGCAGCAAGGGCACCGCCTGGCGCTGCATGTTGGAGCCCATCAGGGCCCGGTTGGCGTCGTCGTGCTCAAGGAAGGGGATCAGGGAGGTGGCCACCGAGATCACCTGCACCGGCGAGAGCTGCACATAGTCCACCTGCTCGGGGGGCACCTTCTCGAAGTCCTGGCGGTAGCGCACCGGCACCAGCTCCGAGGTGATGCGGCCATCGGCATCGGTGGGGACGTCGCCGGGGGCGACGCGGCACTCATCCTCCAGGTCGGCCGAGAGGTAGATGGGGTCGCCCTGCTTGAGCACGATGCCGTTCTCCACCTTCCAGAACGGGGTTTCGATGAAGCCGTACTCGTTCACCCGGGCATGGGTGGCCAGCGAACCGATCAGGCCGGCGTTGGGGCCCTCCGGCGTTTCGATCGGGCAGATGCGGCCGTAGTGGGAGGGGTGGATGTCGCGCACGGCGAATCCGGCCCGCTCGCGGGTCAGACCGCCGGGGCCCAGGGCGCTGATGCGGCGCTTGTGGGTGAGCTCGGCCAGGGGATTGGTCTGGTCCATGAACTGGCTCAGCTGGCTGGAGCCGAAGAACTCCTTGATCGCCGCCACCAGGGGCTTGGGGTTCACCAGCTGGGCCGGGGTGAGCGATTCGGTCTCGCCCACCGTCATCCGCTCCTTGATGATGCGCTCCAGGCGGTTGAGGCCCACGCGCACCTGGTTCTGCAGCAGCTCGCCCACCGAGCGCACGCGGCGGTTGCCGAGGTGGTCGATGTCATCGAGGCTGGCGCCGCCGACATCGAGCTCCAGATTGATGAGGTAGTCGATTGTGCTCAGCACATCCTCGGGGGTGAGGGTGCGCACCGCATCGGGGATCGTGAGCCGCAGCTTCTTGTTGATCTTGTAGCGGCCCACCCGGCCGAGGTCGTAGCGCTTGGGATCGAAGAAGCGGCTGTGCAGCAGGCTCTGGCCGCCGCTCACCGACGGCGGCTCGCCGGGCCGCAACTTCTTGTAGAGCTCCAGCAGGGCCTGGTCTTCCGAGGAGATGCCCTCGTCGTTCGCCGACTCGATCGACTTGTGGTAGTACTCCGGATGGCGCAGCTTGTCGAGCACGTCGTTGTCCGACAGGCCGATGGCGCGCATCAGCACGTGGGCGTTGATCTTGCGCGTCTTGTCGACCCGCACATGCAGCAGGTCGTTCTTGTCAGTTTCGAACTTCAGCCAGGCGCCGCGGTTGGGGATCAGGCTGGCGTTGAAGGTCTTGCGGCCGTTCTTGTCCTGCTCGTCCTTGAAATAGACGCCGGGGGAGCGCACGATCTGGTTCACGATCACGCGCTCAGCACCATTGATGATGAAGGTGCCGCGCTCGGTCATCAGCGGCAATTCGCCGATGAACACCTCCTGCTCCTTGATCTCCCCGGTTTCCTTGTTGATCAGGCGGCAGGTGACATACATCTGCGAGGCAAAGGTGGCATCGCGGCGCTTCGCTTCCTCCACATCGTGGCGGGGCCGCTTCAGCCGGTACTCACTGCCGATGAAGTGCAGCTCGAGCTTGCCGGTGTAGTCGGTGATCGGCGAAAAACTCTCCAGCTCCTCGATCAGGCCCTTCTCCAGGAACCACTTGAAACTCGCCCGCTGCACCTCCACCAGATCGGGCAGGTAAGTGGCGGTCTTGGCGACCTGGATCGCGCTGCTCATGCGGTGAACCTGCAGGAACGGGTGAACAAAGTGGCCTGTCGGCCTGTCAGCGCTGAAGGGCGGCCGATCCCGGAGACCCTCCGGGCATCAGCGACGAGGGCAGCCCACACGAACAGCCGTCCCCCGCCAGGGGAACGGCTGCCCGGGGGCTGCCCTCAGGAAACGCGCTTCAGGACTGCAGACTTCGACAACAAGGAGCGAATTCGCATCCAGACCAATGAATCATCATACAGTGTCAAGGTGGAGCCCGAACAGAGCCGCCGCATTGCCGCTGCTGGTGCGCGCCACGGTGGCCAGGGGTTCGCCGCGCAGCTCGGCCACCCGGGCCGCCACCGCTGCCACGTAGGCCGGCTCGTTGCGTTTGCCGCGGCGCGGCACCGGCGCCAGAAAGGGGCAATCGGTTTCCACCAGATAGCGGTGGGCCGGCACCTGGCGGGCGCAGGCGTGGGTGGCCTCGGCCTTGGCGAAGGTGACCACGCCGCTGAAGCTGATGTAGAGCCCCAGCTCCAGGAAGCCGTCCATCTCCTCGGGGGTGCCGCCCCAGCAGTGCATCACGCCGCGGGGACAGCGGCCGGCCTCAGAGCGCTGGCGCAGTTCGGCCAGCATCGGCTCGGCCGCATCGCGACAGTGGATGATCACGGGCAGATCCAGCTCCACCGCCAGATCCAGCTGGGGCCGCAGCGCCGCCAGCTGCTCCTCCAGGTTCTGCTGGCGAAACAGGTCGAGGCCGAGCTCGCCGATGGCCACCACACGGGAATCGGCCTGGGCCGCCTCCCGCAGCAGCTGCTGGATGTCAGCCGCCCAGTGGCGGGTGTCGAGCGGATGGACCCCCACCGAGTAGCGCATTTCCGGGAAGCGGTCGGCCAGGGCACGGATGGCGGGGATCTCCGCTGGC
This sequence comes from Cyanobium sp., assembly GCA_007135755.1. Taxonomy (GTDB): domain Bacteria; phylum Cyanobacteriota; class Cyanobacteriia; order PCC-6307; family Cyanobiaceae; genus NIES-981. The sequence goes on along the minus strand of SLIG01000030.1, from coordinate 8,475 downwards.
TCCACGCAGGCATGCACCAGGGCCTTCACACCCGCCTGGCGCCAGCGCTCGGCCACCGCCTCCAGGTCGTCGTCGAAATCGCGGAAGACGATGTGGCAGTGGGAGTCGACCAGGGCCGCCCCGTCAGGAGGGGCCGCCAGGACAGCCGTGGCGGGGGACGCAGCCGTGGCGGGGGACGCAGCCGTGGCGGGGGACGCAGCCGTGGCGGGGGACGCGGGTGGGGTCATGGCGCGGGCACACGGCCTGAGCTGCGGCCCCATGCTGGCGCCGCAGCTCAGGCCTTGGCGGCGGGCTCAAGGGCGCCCTTGACGGCGGCGCTCAGGCGCGACTTCTGGTGGGCACCGGTGTTGCGGTGCAGCACCCCCACCTTGACGGCCTTGTCGATCTTGCTGAAGGCGGCACTGAGGCTCTGCTGCACGGCCTCGCGGCCGGCGTCCCCGGGCTCAGTGCTGTAGGCGCTGCAGGCGGTGAAGCAGCGCTTCATCAGCGTGCGCAGGGCCGACTTGTAGGAGCGGTTGCGGAGCCGGTTGCGCTCGGCGATCTCAATCCGCTTCTTCGACGACTTGTTATTGGCCACAGGCTGGAGAGGACGGTTTTCGGCGATCGATCAGCTTACCTTCAGGCCCTCCAGGCTCGGTTCTGCCCACCCTTCAGCGGCCTAGCTTGAGGGGCCGCGCCCTGGCTCACCGCCATGCTTGCCTCCCCCGCTCCGCGCTCCGGCACAGCTCCCAGCGCGGGGGCCACGATCCCCTGTGTGCACCAGAGCGAGGGTGCCGCCGAGCGGCTGACGGCCATCGCCGAGCGCACCGGAGGCCCCCAGATGGGCGAGGCGGCCCGCAGCGTGGAGGCGATCCTGGAGCAGGTGCGCCAGCAGGGCGACCGGGCGCTGCTGGAGCTCAGCGAACGCTTCGATGGCGTGCGTCCAGACCCGCTGCGCATCCCGCCGGAGCGGCTGAAGGCCGCCTGGCAGGTCTGCGATCCGGAGCTGCGCCGGGCCCTGGAGCTGGCCCACGGCCGCATCCTCGACTTCCACCAGCGCCAGCGGCCGGCCGACCTCGATGTGGAGGGTCCCCACGGCGAGCGGCTGGGGCGGCGCTGGCGGCCGGTGGAACGCGCCGGTCTTTACGTGCCCGGCGGCCGTGCCGCCTACCCCAGCACGGTGCTGATGAACGCCGTGCCCGCCAAGGTGGCCGGGGTGGAGCGGCTGGTGATGGTGACCCCGCCCGGCCCCCAGGGGGATCCCAACCCCACCGTGCTGGCGGCGGCCCACCTGGCCGGGGTGGAGGAGATCTACCGGGTGGGCGGCGCCCAGGCGGTGGCGGCCCTGGCCTACGGCACCGAGTCGATCCCCCGGGTGGACGTGATCAGCGGGCCTGGCAACCTCTACGTGACCCTGGCCAAGAAGGCCGTGTACGGGCGGGTGGCGATCGATTCGCTGGCCGGCCCCAGCGAGGTGCTGGTGATCGCCGACCACAGCGCCCGGGTAGAGCAGGTGGCCGCCGACCTGCTGGCCCAGGCCGAGCACGACCCCCTGGCCGCCGCCATCCTGCTCACCACCAGCGCCGAGCTGGCTGCCGCCCTGCCGGCGGCCCTGGAGGCCCAGCTCGCCGGCCATCCCCGCGCCGCCATCACCCGGGCCGCGATCCGCGACTGGGGCCTGGTGGTGGTCTGCGACGACCTGGAGAGCGCCGCCGTCCTCAGCGACCGCTTCGCCCCCGAGCACCTGGAGCTGCTGGTGGAGGATCCCGAGCCCCTGGCGGCGCGCATCCGCCACGCCGGCGCCATCTTCCTCGGCCCCTGGACTCCCGAGGCGGTGGGCGATTACCTGGCCGGCCCCAACCACACCCTGCCCACCAGCGGCACGGCCCGCTTCGCCGGGGCCCTGAGCGTGGAGACCTTCCTGCGCCACACCTCCCTGATCCGCTTCAACCGCCAGGCCCTGGAGGCCACCGGCGCGGCGGTGGTGACCCTGGCCGAGAGCGAGGGGTTGCACAGCCACGCCGAATCGGTGCGGCGGCGCCTGCGGCAGGACTGATCAACCCGGCGGCGGCGCGGGCTCGGCCCGGCAGCTGAAGTCCTCGATCGTGCCCAGACCCTGGCGCAGGCGGAAGCGGGGCTGGTCGGGATCCTCCAGGCTCCACCACCACTTCCCATCGGTGTAGCTGGGGGCGCCGGCGTTGTTGGTGCGGGGCAGCTGCAGGGACAGGTCGCGCCAGCGCAGCACCACGAAGGCACCGGGCGCGGTGCCGGCCACCACGTTGGGGATGTCCAGCGCATCCACCGGGCCGCTGTCGGTGCTGGCCAGGAGCAGATCGCCGTCGCAGCGGTAGGCGCGCTCGGCAGCGGCGGCCCCCGGTGCCAGGGCGAGCAGCACGGCCAGCAGCGGGGCCAGCAGCGTCGCCAGCAGTGCGGTCATCCGCGCTTCTGCAAATCGCGCACGCCGGCCACACCACCGGCGATCTCGCCCACCAGCACCTGATCGGCGAGGTTCACGAACAGGCCGTTCTCGAGCACGCCGGGCAGGTTGTTGATCGCCTTCTCGAGCCCCGCGGGATCGCCGATGCCGCCGGCGAACTTCACATCGAGCACCAGATTGCCCTGGTCGGTGACCACCGGACCGGCCTTGCGGGTGGCCATGCGCAGCTGGGCGTCGCCGCCCATCGCGCCGAGCTGGCCCTGCACCTGGCGCCAGGCGCCGGGCAGCACCTCAACAGGCAGCAGAAACCCGAGGTTGAGGGTCTCCACCAGCTTGGTGGAGTCCACCACCACCACGAAGCGCTCAGCCCGGCAGGCCACGAGCTTCTCCTGCACGTGACAGGCGCCGCCGCCCTTGATCAGCTGGAAGGCCGGATCCACCTCATCGGCGCCGTCGATGGCCAGATCGATGCGGTCCACGGCGTTGAGGCTCTGCAGGGGGATGCCCAGCTCAGCCGCCAGCACCTCGCCCTGGAAGGAGGTGGTCACCCCGGTGATGTCGCAAAGCTCGCCGCTGCGCAACTTGGCGCCCAGGGCCTGGATCATCAGGGCGGCGGTGGAGCCCGAGCCCAGGCCAACCACCATGCCGCTGCGGATCTGCTCGGTGGCGGCCGCCGCCACCGCCTGCTTCATCTGGTCCTGCAGGTCGGCCATCGCTGCCATGCGTCGGGCCGCGACCGTAGCAATGGCCCGTCTCAACCCACACGGGGCAGGGCGGCGGGGCGGATCGTCAGCCGCAATTCCCGCTGACCGCGCAGCACGGTGATCGCCAGGGGCTGGCCCACCTCGGAGCGGTCCACCCACTGCAGCAGGGCCGCCGGATCGCGGATCGGCTGGTCGGCCACGCTCACCACCAGGTCGCCGCGGCGCAGCCCGGCCGTTTCCGCCGGGCTGTTCTCCAGAACCCGCTGCACCAGGGCGCCATCGCGCTCAGGCAGCTGCAGCAGAGCGGCCGGATCGCGGTTGTTCTCGCGGGCCCGGCGGGCGGTGAGCGGCACCAGCTGCAGGCCCAGATAGGGGTGCACCACCTCGCCGCCGCTGGCCAGCTGGTCGGCCACCCGGCGCGCCAGGTTGATCGGGATGGCGAAGCCCAACCCGGCACCGGGACCGGAGCGCACCAGGGTGTTGATGCCGATCACGCGGCCCGCTGCATCGATCAGCGGCCCGCCGGAATTGCCTGGGTTGATGGCGGCGTCGGTCTGGATCAGATCAAGTCGCTTGTCGGAGAAGCCGAGGCTGTTGATGTCGCGGTGCAGGCTGCTCACGATCCCCAGGGTCACCGTGCGCTCCAGGCCGTAGGGGCTGCCCAGGGCGATGGCCCAGTCGCCCACCTCCAGGGCCTCGGAATCGCCCAGGGGGGCGGCCTGCAGGTCCCGCACCCCCCGCACCCGCACCACCGCCAGATCGGTCACCGGATCGGCGCCCACCACCTCGCCATCGAGCTGGCGGCCGTCGGCGAGGGTCACCTCCACGCTGTCCACCTGATCCACCACATGGGCGTTGGTGAGCACCAGACCGGTGCCGGCATCGATGACCACCCCCGAGCCCTGGCCGCGCTCGCGGCGGCTGCCGGAGGGATCGCCGAACAGATCGCGCAGCAGCGGATCCAGCAGCACCGGATCGAAGGGCTGGCGGGCCACGCTGCGCTCGATGTCGATGCGAACCACCGCCGGGGCCACGGCCCGGGCGGCGGCGGCCACGAAGCTGTGGGGCGCGGGGCCGTCGATCCCGGCGCTGGCGGCGGCTGCGGGGGCAGGGGCTGCCGCGGCAGGGGTGGCAGCCAGGGCCGGCGGCGACACCAGCACCAGCAGGGCGGCCACCGCCAGGGCCAGAAGCCGGGCCGGTATTGAAATCACAGGGTCAGCGGGCGGGCAGCGCACCTGACGCTAGGCAGCTGCCGCCTCCGGCGCTGTCCAGCGCAGCAGCCGCTGGTCCAGGGCGCCTGCCGCGTCCAGCTCCAGCCGGCGGCCGCCGGGGTCATCGGCCCGCCCCAGGGGGCAGGGCTGCACCGGGCCGAAGCCGCAGAGGGTGGAGGGACAACCCAGCAACTCCACCCCCGGCCGCCCGGGAACTTCGGCCCGCCAGTGCTGGTGCACGTGGCCGAACACCAGCGCGCGCAGGCCCGGAACGGGGCGGAGCAGGGCCAGCAGTTCAGCGCCGTCCTCCAGGGCGATGGCGTCCATGCCCGGATCGCCGATCGCCACGGGCGGGTGATGCACCGCCACCAGCAGGGGCCGCGCTGGCCCCCCCGCCCAGCGCTCCAGCCCCGCCGCCAACCAGGCCAGCTGGCGACGGCCGAGGGCTCCACCTTGGCGGCCGGCCTGGTGGCTGTCGAGCAGCGCCAGCCGGCAGGCGTCCAGCTCCAGCAGCGCCGGCGCCACAACGGCCCGGCGGCCAAGGGCAGCCCGCAGCAGCTGGGGGTGGTCGTGGTTGCCGCTGAGCAGCGCCACCGGGGTTGGCCAGGACTCGAGCAGCTCCCGCAGGCGGCAGTAGCCGGCCCAGCTCTCGTCCTGGCAGAGATCGCCGCTGATCAACAGCAGATGGGGGAGCGGATCGAGGGCGGCTCCCTGGCGCAGGGCCGCCGCCAGCAGCGGGAACGGGCGCCGGCCCCGGTAGCTGGCGTCCGGGTCGGCGAGCAGGTGGGGGTCGCTGAGCTGGAGCAGGCGCATCCGCTTAAGTTGCACCTCTGCTCTTCTGCGCACCATGGCAGCAATTCCTCCCGGCAGCCGTCAGCGCTGCAGCGTTTGTCAGGTGGAGATCCAGGGCATGGTGGGAGGCAACGACCTGGTGCACTTCAGCCAGGGGGCGCCGGGCACCAGGGCCAAGCTGTGGGCGCGGGTGTGTCAGTTCCTCAACAGCGACGACAAGCGCGCCCGCTGCCTCAACCAGGACGTGAGCCAGCGCGGCACGGTGGTGCAGAGCGATTACTACGACGAGGCACCGGTGATCAACCTGGGCGGCGCCGCGGGCCCGGCTGGGGCCGGATCGGCTGACGGCTGAGTGGCTCCATGCCCCATCCGCTGATCCCCGAGCTCGAGCAGCTCGCCCGCACGTCCCTCCAGCAGGGGGTGTTCGAGCTGCACGGCGTTCAGCTGCACACCCACCGCATCCCCATGACCCTGCAGGTGCTGGTGCAGCGCCGCGATGGCCGTGACATCAGCCTCGATGACTGCGCCGGCCTGAGCGCACCGCTGGGTGAGGCCATCGAGGCGAGTGGGCTGCTGGGGGAGGCGGCCTATGTTCTGGAGGTCAGCAGCCCCGGCCTGGGCGAGGACTTGCGCGACGATCGCGACTTCCGCAGCTTCCGCGGATTTCCGGTGGCCGTGCGCTATCGCGACGGCCGGGGGGGCGAAGCCCAGGCCGGCGGGCTGCTGCTCGAGCGCACCGCCAGCGAGTTGCGGATCAACATCCGTGGCCGCGCCAAGCGGATCCCCCGCGAGGACGTCATCAACGTGCGCCTGGTGAGTACCGGCGAAGCCGGCGGCAACGACACCTGACTCCACCCCACAACCGAATCACCCCAAAACCGAAGAACCATGGCTCTGGTACTGCTCCCCGGCCTGAACAACCTCATCGACGACATCAGCGAGGAGAAAAAGCTGCCCCCGGCCGTGGTGGAAGCGGCCCTACGGGAGGCCCTGCTCAAGGGCTACGAGCGCTACCGCCGCACCCTCTACCTGGGCATCAGCGAGGACCCGTTCGAGGAGGAGTACTTCTCCAACTTCGACGTGCAGCTCGACCTGGATGAAGAGGGCTACCGGGTGCTGGCCTCCAAGATCATCGTGGAGGAGGTGGAGAGCGACGACCACCAGATCGCCATCGACGAGGTGCGCCAGGTGGCCGAGGACGCCCAGATCGGTGACACCGTGGTACTGGATGTCACCCCCGAGAAGGACGACTTCGGTCGCATGGCGGCCGCCACCACCAAGCAGGTGCTGGCCCAGAAGCTGCGCGACCAGCAGCGCCGCATGATCCAGGAGGAGTTCGCCGATCTGGAGGATCCGGTGCTCACCGCCCGGGTGATCCGCTTCGAGCGCCAGAGCGTGATCATGGCCGTGAGCAGCGGTCTGGGCCGGCCTGAGGTGGAGGCCGAGCTGCCCCGCCGCGACCAGCTGCCCAACGACAACTACCGCGCCAACGCCACCTTCAAGGTGTTCCTCAAGGAGGTGAGCGAGGTGCCCCGGCGCGGGCCCCAGCTGTTCGTGAGCCGCGCCAACGCCGGCCTGGTGGTGTATCTGTTCGAGAACGAGGTGCCGGAGATCCAGGAGGGCTCGGTGCGGATCGTGGCCGTGGCCCGGGAAGCCAATCCCCCATCGCGCTCGGTGGGTCCCCGCACCAAGGTGGCCGTGGATTCGGTGGAGCGCGAGGTGGATCCGGTGGGCGCCTGCATCGGCGCCCGCGGCTCCCGCATCCAGCAGGTGGTGAACGAGCTGCGCGGCGAGAAGATCGACGTGATCCGCTGGTCACCCGACCCCGGCCAGTACATCGCCAACTCCCTCAGCCCGGCCCGGGTGGAGATGGTCAGGCTGGTGGACCCCGACGGCCACCACGCCCACGTGCTGGTGCCGCCCGACCAACTCAGCCTGGCGATCGGCCGGGAAGGCCAGAACGTGCGCCTGGCGGCCCGCCTGACCGGCTGGAAGATCGACATCAAGAACGCCCAGGACTACGACCAGGCGGCCGAAGACGCCGTGGTGGCCGAGCTGATCGCCCACCGCGAGGAGGAGGAGCGCCTCCAGGCCGAGGCCGAAGCCCGGCTGGCAGTGGAGCAGGCCGCCCGCGCCGAGGAGGATGCCCGCCTGCGGGAGCTCTACCCGCTGCCGGAGGACGAGGCCGACGACGGGCTTGAGGAAGAGGGCGGCTACGGCGGCGGAGAGCCTGAGGGCTCCCCCGAGGACTCCGAGGCCTCCGAGGCCCCCGGCGTGCCGCAGGAGAGCTGAGCCCGGTGGGGGAACGGCCGGTGATGCGGCGCTGCGTGGTCTGCCGTCAGCTGTTCGACCGCCGCCAGCTGTGGCGGGTGATCCGCCTCGCTGGCGGCGGCGTTGCGCTCGACCGGGGCATGGGCCGCTCGGCCTACCTCTGCCCCAGTCCGGCCTGCCTGCAGGAGGCCCGTCGCCGGCGGCGACTGCAGCGGGCTCTGCGCTGCCCGGTGGAGGACAGCCTGCTGGATGAGCTGGAGCAGCGATTGCTGGCGGAGTCGGACGCTGATCCCCCGCACTGAGGCAAGATGGCCGTTGGCCGCTGTGCGCTGGCGGCCGGTGTCCCCTGCAGCCGCTTCGCCGGCCCGGGGCCCTGTCCATTGGAGATCTGAATGACCAGCAGCGGCAAAGTGCGGATTTACGAGCTGTCCCGGGATCTGGGCCTGGAGAACAAGGACGTGCTCGATGCCGCCGATAAGCTCGGGCTGGCCGTGAAAAGCCACAGCAGCTCCATCAGCGACGGGGAAGCCGCGCGGATCCGCCAGCTGCTGGAGAAGGGCAGCAACGGCTCCGGCGCCAAGCCGGCAAGCCCCCCAGCGGCCAAGGCGATCCTCACCGTGAAGAAAGCGGCCGTGCCTGCTCCCGCCGCCCCGGCCCCTGCTGCGCCCCAGAAGCCGGCCGCCCCGAAACCGGCGGCCGCAGCCCGGCCCAGCGTCCCGCAACGTCCCGCCGCTCCTGCCCCAGCGGCCGCCAAGCCGGCCATCGTCCAGCCTCCGGCGGCCGCCCAGCCTCCGGTGGCCAAACCGCCAACGGCCACTCCCCCGGCAGCCACTCCCCCCGCAGGCAAGGCTCCGGCGCCTGTCGCCAAGCCGGCCGCTCCCGCCAGGCCCGCAGCTTCGGCACCAGCTCCGGCCTCGGCCCCCGGCCGCCCAGCCAGCGCGTCGCCGGCCCGGCCAGCCGCCCCCGCTCCCAGCCCCGCAGGCAAGCCACCGGTGGTGATCGCCTCCAAGCCCGCGCGGCCGGCGCCCCCCCCCAGCACCAGCCGCAGGCCTGAGATGCCGGCCCGCCCCGGGGCCCCGAC
>SLIG01000050.1 GCA_007135755.1 Cyanobium sp. | reverse complement strand
GGTGATCACCAGCACCTCGCGGATGCCCGCGAGCATCAGCGTGCTCAGCGGGTAGTAGATCATCGGCTTGTCGTACACCGGCAGCAGCTGCTTGCTCACCGCCTGGGTGATCGGGTGCAGCCGGGTGCCGCTGCCGCCGGCCAGGATGATGCCCCTGCGCTGCTGCACCTCGGGTCCGGCGAGCCTGGGAGGATGCTGCCATCCGTCACCCCTGATGGTCGCGATCCGTCTGCTGCGTCACGCCCCCGGTGCCCCCGGCCTGCGCTGGCTCGGCCTCGGCCCCGGGCTGCGCCCCACCCGGGGTCTGCTCAAGCTGCAGCGCCTGTTCAACCACCACGCCTTCTGGGCCCGCGAGCGCAGCTACCCCCAGCTGCGCCGGCTGCTGGGCGGCAGCCCGGTGGTGGTGAGCCTGTGGCGGGGCAAGCGGCTGGTGGGCTTCGGGCGGGCCAGCAGCGATGGCGAATGCCGGGCCGTGCTCTGGGATGTGGTGGTGGCCGGCGATCTGCAGGGCCGGGGCCTGGGCCGCCAGGTGGTGGAGGGCCTGCTCAGCCACCCGCGCCTGCGCGGCGTGGAGCGGGTGTATCTGATGACCACCAACAGCGCCGGGTTCTACGAGCAGCTCGGCTTCCGCCAGGTGGGCACCCAGCAGCTGCTGGTCAGGCAGGCAGGGCGCCCATGAGGGCACCCATCTCGATCGCCTGCAGGGCGTAGCTCCAGCCCAGGTTGCTCTTGATGCCGGCCCGCTCGAGGGCCTGCTGCATGGTGTCGGTGGTCAGCACCCCGAAGATCACCGGCACGCCCGTTGAGCGGCTCACCGCCGCCACCCCCTTGCTCACCTCGGCCACCACCACGTCGAAGTGGGGGGTGTCGCCGCGGATCACGGCCCCCAGGGTGATCACCACCTGGTAGCGACCACTTGCCGCCAGCCTCTGGGCCACCAGCGGGATCTCGAAGCTGCCCGGCACCCAGGCCACATCCAGCTGGGCGCTGCCGGCGCTGGTGTCGATGCCGTGGCGGTGCAGGCAGTCGAGGCAGCCGCTGAGCAGCTTGCCCGTCACCAGGTCGTTGAAGCGGGCCACCACGATCGCCAGGCGCAGGCCGGCGGCACCTTGGAAATCGCCCTCAAATGTGGCCACAAGCACCCGCCACTGCCGTGGCGCAGATCAGATGGGCCGAGCCTAGAAGCTGCCGACGGCCCGACCCCGCTCAGACCACGAGGAGGCTCATGCCCCAGTTCACCAGCACCAGCACCAGCCAGGCGATGCCGCCCAGCAGGATCAGGCGGTTGGAGCGGCCGCTGTCCTCGCTGCTGGCGTAGAGCACCGGCACCGCCACAATCAGGGCGAACGACGCCACCACCAGGGCCAGAACGGTGAGGGTGTTGAGGATCTGCATGGATCAGCGCTGGGGAACGGCTGGGGGCAGGCCGGCCGGTCGATTTCCGGGATTCTCACATGGGGCTGCCGGCCGCCCAGGGCCGCCCGGGGGGTTCCTTCACAAGTTGTCGAGCAGGTCCTCCCGGGTGGGGCCGAGGAGAAGACTGGCGGCGGCCTTGCTGCTGGTGGTGGTGGTGCTCGTCGTGGTGCTCACGCGGCCGGAGCTGCAACCTCCGCGGACAGGATCGAGTTCTGTACAGCCTGTACAGAACTCCAAAGCGCCCCAACACCTCCTTCGCTGCTGGCAGCCTGTGGCGTTCGGCTGCGCCTACGATCCCAGCCTGAGATTCCTGTGAGCGCCCGTGGCCGCGGAAGCCGAGCAGCAGCTTTCGCTCGTGCCCGAAGCCACCGTGCAGGGCAGCCTGTTCGGGGACGCTCCACCGCCCGCGTCCCCAGCCAGCCCAGGCGCTGCGCCCACGGCCAACGCCAACCCCAACGAAGCCGGCACCCACCTCGACCCTGAGGCCCTGGCCGCCGACGCCGCCGCCCGTCCCCGCCGGCGCCGCCAGTCGCGCAACGCCACCACCACGCCCGCCGTCACCCCTGCCGCCAGCGCCGGCGACGCCAACGCCCCCACCAGCGCCTCGAGCACCACCGGCGCCACCAGCCCCGACACCGACCTGCCCCCCTGGCACCACCACGGCCTCGTGGAGCCAGGCCAGCTCACGCCGATGCTGCGCCACTACGTGGAGCTCAAGCGCGCCCACCCCGGGCGCCTGCTGCTCTATCGGCTGGGGGATTTCTTCGAGTGCTTCTTCGAGGACGCGATCACCGTGTCGCGCCTGCTGGAGCTCACCCTCACCGGCAAGGAGGGGGGCAAGGCGATCGGCCGGGTGCCCATGGCCGGCATCCCCCACCACGCCGCCGAGCGCTACTGCGCCGAGCTGGTGCGCCGCGGCCTCAGCGTGGCCCTCTGCGACCAGCTCGAGGAGGCCAGCGCCCGCAGCCAGGGCCGCGGCGAACTGCTGCGCCGCGACATCACCCGGGTGATCACCCCCGGCACGGTGCTGGAGGAGGGCATGCTCGCCGCCCGGCGCAACAACTGGCTCTGCGCCGTGGTGCTCGAGGGCCCGGCCGGCGCCGGCGTCAGCGCCGGCACCTCGGCGGCCCGCTGGGGTCTGGCGGTGGCCGATGTGAGCACCGGCGAGTTCCGCGTCAGCGAGCGCGGCGGCAGCGACGCCCTGCACCAGGAACTGCTGCAGCTGGAGGCCGCCGAGGTGCTCTGGCCCGGCGGCGGCCCGCAGGGGAATGGCGAGGGCGGAGGCGAGGCGGCACCCCCCTGGTGTCCCGCCAACCTGCGCCTCACGCGGCTGCCGCGCACCCCCTTCGAAACCCCGGAAGCCAGCGCCACCCTCAAGGAGCGCTTCGGCCTGGCCAGCCTCGATGGCCTTGGGCTGGGGGAGGTGCCCCTGGCCCTGCGCGCCGCCGGCGGCCTGGTCCACTATCTCGACGCCACCCAGAACGGCACCCAAAACGGCAGCGGCCCCGCCAATGGCAATGGCGGCGAGCGCGCCCGGGTGCCGCTGGATCTGCCCACCACCTGGCACGCCGGCGATGCCCTGGTGCTCGATGCCGCCACCCGCCGCAACCTCGAGCTCACCCGCACCCAGCTGGGCGGCAGCCTGCACGGCTCCCTGCTCTGGGCGATCGACCGCACCCACACCGCCATGGGCGGCCGCTGCCTCCGCCGCTGGCTGGAGGCGCCGCTGGTGGAGCGCGCCGCCATCCTCGAGCGCCAGGG
>SLIG01000181.1 GCA_007135755.1 Cyanobium sp. | reverse complement strand
TCGTGCAACCACGAGGTGCAGATGCACCTCCGGAATGACAGCGCGTCATTCCACCCTGTTCACCCTCGGATCAGGGCAATCGGGCCTCGGGTTTTACACCACTCAAAGGGACGCGGCCCCCGGATTCGGGGTCCTGCTGTGGCGGCAGCGATAAAAGTAAGGCTGGTCTGCCGCCAGGCCATGACGGCCCTGAAACTCGGCGAGCCTCACCATCAGGGAGGAGTAGAGCTGCTGGGCCCCCCGGCAGTTTCCGTTGCGGTCCATCAGCTCCACCTGCTGCAGACCATCCCGCAGCTGCCGGCTGAGCACCTGCATCTGCTCCAGTCCCCCATGGCTTCGCCCCGGGTCATAGGACCTGTGGGTGGCAAACGCGGTGACGCGCTTGTAGCCGCTGAGGGCAACGCTCCGGCTCACCGGCTGGAGCGTCCTGAGCGTGATGAAGGTGTCCACCGGCAGCTGAGTTCCTGCGTGCTGGGGGCTGTGGAGCCAGGCGTGACGCACCACGCGATTGCGGTTGACGCGCGGATCCTTCAGCACTCCCACGCCCGGACCGAGAAACGGGGCGCGGGTGGCGATGGTGGAGGACCCTGGTTCCAGCCAGAGGGTGAGGCGCCCGGACGGTGTTTCGCCGGCCACCGCCTCCAGTTGGGCCGCACCAGGCAGCATCCCCGGCGGCGGAGAAGGCGGGGACAGCAGAACGCTGTCGAAGAAGATCTGGCGGGCCGCCTCCGCGTTGGTGGCGTTGATCACCGGCGAGAGCTGCCCCACCCCAAAGCAGAGGCGTTGACTGGCGACCAGCTGCTCGGCTTGAGCGGCGGTGCGGGCGTCCCTCGGCTCGCCACAGGCGAGCGCCTGTCCGTCGTCTATGAGCAGGTGATGCACGCTCACGCGGTTGATGAGATCGCCAGCCCCGAAAGCCCACAGCGTCAGCGTGGGTTGATCGAGCAGCATCGAGCCATCGCGGGAGTTGACGAACACCCGTGCCGGCTTGGGCCCGGACCCGATGTCGATCTCCACATCCATACGCAGATCGAAGCCGTACTGGCTGGCCCTGGCCGCCGCCTCAGTGGTGCCGTGGGCCAGGGGCGGATTGGCCGGAAAACGGCTGTCCTGCTCATACCCCACCGCCCGGGCAGGAGCGGCCGGCGCCAGGCCGAAAACCACGAGCCCCAGGCACGCCACGCCAGCACTGAGCATGCTGCGGCGCGAGGCCAGCTTCAGAGCAGCCATGGCCGAATCGAACGCCATCAGCTCAGCGGCAGCAACCCTGGGAGGCTAGGCATGAATGAGGGGCCCTTCCAGGCCCCATGGGTCATTTGGGTGATAAGGCTGACCTCACCCCATCTCCCTTAGAGATGTCAGGCGGCCACGGGGGCGGGCTGACGGGAGAAACGAACGATGTTGTTCGCTGTTACGGGTTTGCTCTCACCGAGCAGGCTTCAGTCACTCTCCTCATGCCCCGTCGAAACCATTGCAGCCCCGTGAGGGGGGAAATGGAGCTGAGCGGAATCGAACCGCTGTCCGAAACATTGGTGTAAGCCACCTAGTCCGGCCGAAACCGGACCCCTGAATCATGCCACCATCTCCGGTGTCAGCGGCGACCCTGAGAGGAGTGATGGCCGAACCAGCGCCGGGGCATCCGCTCCAGACAGGAGCTTGCAGTCGCCCTAACCTGGATCTGGCGAGATCCGGGCCCGGCGATGCGCGAACCGCCCGCACCACCCACACCAGCTCAGGAGCAAAAGCTGCTCATGCCCCAGGCCGCCCAGCTGATCTGATGGCAACCGGCTGAGCAGGCGATGCCCGCCTGGCCACGGTGCTGCAACGAGCCGAGGCGGGCTGGTTCTCCCCTCGCTCCTGGACCTACTGGCACCGCATGCTGGGGGGCACCCCCGCAGGGCCTGTGACGCCCCAGCAGCGACAGCTCTGGCTGAGCAGCGCCCGGGCGCTCTACGGGTCCACCTTCCCGATCAGCGAAGCCCTCAAGGCACTCGTGTATGTCGCCGATGGTGCCCTCTGCGACATGCCCCAAGCCGGTCGGCAGCAGCTGGTGGAGGCCATGCGGGCCGTGGAGACCACACCATCACCAGCCTCGACGGCACCATCACGGCCCCGGTGCCGCTGGGGCCGGGCGGCCTCGCTACCCCTTGGGGCCAGCGGGCCTGAGGGTCAGCATGGTGACACCGGAGACAGCGCCAGAACACACGAAACCGTAGCGGACACTACATGCACTGTCACGGCCTGTGAATTCAGGGCAACGATCACATCACGTTGCCGATGAGCATGTATAACTACTAAGCACAAAGCGCACAGCAGCTGACACCTGGCCATGTCCAAAGGACATCCCGGATGATTCAGACCCCTGCCGGCAACGACCAGCTCACCGGCCTGGAGGTGCCCTCAGCGCAGGGCTCAGGCGCCAGCGCGCCCGCCCGCTCCAGCGTGGCCGTGGCCTACGAGTACAGCGCCTCCCTCCCGGAGCTGCTGCGCCAGCTGGAGGCCTCCGTGCTGCTCTCCACCTACCAGGCCGGCCGGGTGGTGAGCCTCGGCTGCCATCAAGGCGAGATGAGGGTGGCCTTCAGCCGCTTCGATCAAGCGATGGGCCTCTGCCGCACCCCCACCGGCGTGGCCGTGGGCAGCAGGGACGCCATCTGGACCCTCCCCGCCAACCGCGAGATCGCACCCCGCATCAAGCCCGAGGGCGAGCACGACATCGCCTTCCTCGCCCGCAGCGCCCACCACAGCGGCCCGCTGATGGGCCACGACCTGGCCTGGTGCGGCGATCGCCTCTGGCTGGTGAACACGCTGTTCAACTGCCTGGCGAGCGTGGAGGCGCCCTGGAGCTTCGTGCCCCGCTGGCGGCCGCCGTTCATCTCGGAGCTGGCGCCGGGTGACCGCTGCCATCTCAATGGGCTGGCTGTTTCTGAAGACGGCAGCACCCCGGCCTGGGTCACCGCCCTGGGCGAAACCGACACCGAGAACGGCTGGCGGGAGCACAAGGCCAGCGGCGGCTGCCTGATCCGCGTGAGCAGCGGTGAGGTGGTGCTGCGGGGCCTGTCGATGCCCCATTCCCCACGCCTCTACCAAGGCCAGCTCTACCTGCTCGATTCCGGCCATGGCGCCCTGCTGCGGGTGGATCCCCTCAGCGGCGAACGTCACACGGTGATCACCCTGCCTGGTTTC
>SLIG01000085.1 GCA_007135755.1 Cyanobium sp. | reverse complement strand
GCGGCGATGGAGGCGGCGGCCTCCTGAGCAAGGGGCCGCGGTTCAGGAGCTCTGGAATGGGTTGGCGGGCATTCGCCGGTTCAGGTCCAGGGCCAGGGCATCCAGCTGATGGCGCTGCTCGGCTCTGAGCTGCCAGGCCAGGGCGCCCGCCGCCAGCTCGGCCTGGGCCGGCGTGCGCAACCCCACGATCGGCAGGGCACCGTGGGCCCGGCACCAGTTGAGGGCCACCGCCGCCAGCGGGGCCCCATGGGGTTCGGCGATGGTGGCCATGCAGCGGCGCAGGGGCCCCAGCTGGGGTTCCAGGCGAGCAAAGAGCGCCCCCCTGGCCCCCCGGGGCCGTTGCTCGGCATGCCCTCCTCCGCGGCCCAGCAGCCCCAGGGCGAGGGGGCTGTAAGCGATCAGGTCGATGCCCAGCTCGCGGCACAGCGCCGCCAGCCCCCCCGGGAGGATGGGCTCGGGAGAGAGCAGCGACAGCTGCACCTGCAGGCTGGTGAGCCGCACTCCCCTGGCAGCGAGGCGGGCCTGCACCTGCCGGAGCCGCCGGGGCCCCATGTTGGAGACACCCAGCTCGGCCACCTCGCTGGCCAGCACCAGATCGGCCAGCCCATCGAGCAGGGGGTCCTCCTGCCAGGGGGCGTAGCGGGCCGTGCTCCAGTGCAGTTGCACCCGCTGCAGATGGCCCTCCAGGCGGCCACGAGAGGCCTGAAAGGCCCGGTGCAGCCCACCCCGGCCCAGCCGCCAGGGGAAGGGCGCCAGTTTGGTGGCCACCTGCACACGCTCCTGCAGGTCGGCGGGCAGGCCGGCGCAGAACCGCCCCAGCAGGGCCTCACTGCGGCCATTCCAACGGCCGGTGCCATAGGAATCGGCCGTATCCACAAAGCCCAGCCCCAGCTCCACCGCCCGGCGGAATGTGCGCTCCAGCAGTCCATCCTGGGCCGGGTCATAGCCCCAGAGAAAGCGGTTGCCCCAGGCCCAGGTGCCCATGCCGATCCCGGGCAGCGGCCTGGGGGAGGGCGTGATCTCGAGCGGTGCGCCTGGAGGATCGGCCATCGTGAGCAGAACGACCACCAGCGCCAGTTCCACTATGGGTGAGATCAACCCAGCACCCTCGCCCCGCAGCCCAGCCGGCACTGTTGCCCCCCCTTCCCCCACTGCCAAGCGTTGCCCGAGCCCCCCAGCCCCTCCAGACAAGCCCGCGGCCGAGCCCGTGCTCTGCCGACACTGCGGACGCACGGCCAGCAACGGCATCAGCTGCCAGGGGTTCTGCGTGGCCGACTCGGACTACTGAGCTGGGGAGCGGCGGGTGTCCTCGCCGTCGCCCTGACCGTGGTGGCCGGCCCCGCCGCCCTGGCGGTGCCGGGCCTGACGGCGCCTGGGGCGGCCAGGGATTTCGGGCGCTGGCAAACCCTCACCAGCCAGTGCAGCTGGCAGCGGGCCCCGTCCCGCCTGCGCCAGCCCTGCCGGGGTCTGCGGCTGGAGCAGAACCTGGAGGGATTCCTGAACGTGCGCTTCCTGGCGGATGGTCAGGGAGAATCCACCGCCCTCGAGCAGCTGGTGTTCGCCGGTGCCCTGGAATCCAACCAGGGGGCGATGCGCTGCAGCGGCGATGGGAGCTGCACCCCCCAGTGGCCGGCACGGCTGGTGGTGGCCACCGTGGCCGATGCCAGCTTCGATCCACGGGGCCTGGCTATGGGACTGCCCCGCACCCACCTGGCGAGCGGACACTGTGCGCTGGAGCGCCGGCGGGTGGTGTGCGAGGCCCGCGGTCAGCGGGGCGCCATCTGGACCGCCGAGGCCGAGCTCTGAGGTTGTTCGTTGCGAAGGCGGCACCCAGATTCGAACTGGGGATAAAGGATTTGCAATCCTCTGCCTTACCACTTGGCCATGCCGCCGCCCGGGGAGCAAACTCCCTGGGGCGGATCGTATCAGCCGTGGCATGGGCGCTCCGCTGCTGGTTCTGAGCAATGGTCACGGGGAAGACGCCATCGCCCTGCGGGTGATCCAGGCCCTCCTGCGGCGGCAGCCGCAGCTGGCGGTGGCCGTGCTGCCACTGGTGGGTGAAGGCCGGGTCTTCGCCGACGCCCAGCGCGCTGGAGCCCTGCGGCTCGTGGGCCCCCGCCAGCCCCTGCCGAGCGGCGGCTTCTCCAACCAGAGCCTGCGGGGGATGGGCGCCGATCTGGCAGCGGGGCTGGCGTCGCTGAGCTGGGGGCAGTGGCGCTGGGTGCGCCGCTGGGGGAATTGCGGGGCACCGCTGCTGGCGGTGGGCGACCTGCTGCCCCTGGCCCTGGCCTGGAGCAGCCGCGCGCCATTCGCCTTTCTCGGCACCCCCAAGAGCGACTACACCTGGCGGTCGCCGTCCCCGCCGGGCTGGAGCGGGAGCCCCCTGGCCGATGCCTACCACCGCTGCAAGGGCAGCGAGTGGGATCCCTGGGAATGGGCCCTGATGGCCAGCCGCCGCTGCCGGCTGGTGGCCGTGCGCGACCGGATCACCGCCAGGGGCCTGCGCCGCCGGGGCGTGGCAGCGCTGGCGCCGGGCAACCCCATGCTCGATGGCCTCGGCGGAGAGCCGCTGCCCACCTGGCTGGGCCAGCGGCGGCGCCTGCTGCTGCTCCCGGGCAGCCGCATGCCGGAAGCCCTCGGCAACGGCGCCCGGCTGCTGGCGGCGTTGGAGGTCTGGGCAGCGCCCCCGCCCTGCACCGTGCTGATGACCTGCGGCGGCCAGCCGCAGCAGGCGGCCTGGAACCGGCTGCTGCACAGCCGGGGCTGGCGGCTGGAGGGGCTCAGCCCTGCGGGGGCGGCGGCGGGTGCCCACGCGGCCTGGCGGCGGGGCGCCGTCTGCCTGCTGCTGGGCAGTGACCGCTTCGAGGCCTGGGCCGGCTGGGCGGAGGTGGGGCTGGCCACGGCTGGTACCGCCACCGAACAACTGGCGGGGCTGGGCGTGCCCGCCCTGTCGCTGCCGGGGCCCGGCCCCCAGTTCCGCGCTGGATTCGCCCGGCGGCAGAGCCGTCTGCTGGGGGGAGCGGTGCAGCCCTGCCATACGCCGGCGGAGCTGGCCCAGCGGCTGGGCCGGCTGCTCGACGACCTGCCGCAGCGCCGCCGGCTGGGGGCCATCGGCCAGCGGCGCATGGGCCCGGCCGGAGGCAGCGAGGGGCTGGCCGCGCTGCTGCAAGCGCGCCTGCTGGC
>SLIG01000180.1 GCA_007135755.1 Cyanobium sp. | reverse complement strand
CGGGCGGGGTGGCGGCCCCGACCCGCCGGGCGCGGCGCCGCAGGCTGCCGCTCAGCGGCTCCACCCCACCCAGCTCCGGCAGGGTCAGCGACCACTCCCGCGGACGGCTGAGCGCCGGCGCCTCCAGCACCTCCACCAGATCGCCGGCCTGCTGGCGCCAGGTGGCATCGGCGCAGCGCCGGGCCTGGCGGCAGCACACCAGGGCCGCCGCGGTGTCGCCCTGGCCCATGCAGGCGGTGGCCCGCAGCAGCTGCAGCCGCGCGCCCTCCGGCGTGGTGGGCGGGTAGCGGTTCTCGAGCGGCTCGAGCAGGCGCAGCACCTGGCCGTAGTCACCGCGATCGAGGGCCCGACGGGCGGGGGCCAGGGGGTCGGGGGAGGGATCGCTCAAGGGGTCGTCGGCGCTCAGGGGCGCAGCTGCCGGTCACTGCCCACCACCATCGTGCCGATGCCGGAGTCGGTGAACACCTCCAGCAGCAGGGCATGGGGCACGCGGCCATCAACGATGTGGGCGGCCCCGACCCCCTGGGCCAGGGCCCGGATGCAGCATTCAGTCTTGGGAGTCATGCCCCCCTCCACCACCCCGGCAGCGATCAGCTCGCGGGCACCCGCCAGGCTCAGCTGGCGGATCAGCGAGCCAGGATCGTCGCGGTCGCGCAGGATGCCGGGGGTGTCGGTGAGCAGGATCAGCTTCTCGGCCTGCAGGGCGGCGGCCAGTTCGCCCGCCACCGTGTCGGCGTTGATGTTGTGGGCCTGGCCGTCACGATCGGCGGCCACGCTGGAAATCACCGGGATGTAGCCGGCCTCCAGCAGGGGGAAGAGCAGGGCGGGATCCACCGCCTGCACCTCGCCCACCAGGCCGTGATCGCCATCGGCGTAGGGGCGGGCCACCACCAGGGAGCCATCGCTGCCGCACAGGCCCACCGCCCGTCCCCCCACGGTGTTGAGGCCGTTGACGATGTGCTTGTTGACCCGCCCCACCAGCACCATCTCCACCACGTCCATGGTTTCCGGAGTGGTGACCCGCAGGCCCGCCTTGAACTCGGGCTGGATGTTCAGCCGCCCCAGCCAGTCGTTGATCTCCGGACCGCCGCCGTGCACCACCACCGGCCGCACCCCCACCGAGGCGAGCAGCACCAGGTCGCGGTACACGGCATCGCGCAGGTCGGCGCGGGCCATGGCCGCCCCGCCGTACTTCACCACCACCCGGCGACCGGAGAAGCGCTGGATGTAGGGCAGGGCCTCACTGAGCACCGACACGCGCAGGGCGTCGGTGTGGCTGATGGCGGGATCGGAGCTCAAGGCGAAGGGGGCGATCGGAGCGGTGACCGGACGGACCGGACGGTGGCCTGATGCTGGCCGGGGGCGGGGGAGCTCAGGCGGGGGCTGCGCTGGAATCGGCATTGGTGCCGGAACCAGCGTCGGAACCAGCGCCGGTGCCAGTGCCTGAGACGGGCAGGAGGGTGAGCTGGATGCCGTCGGGATCGCGGGCCTCCAGCTCGGCGATCAGACCGCTGCCGAAGAAACGGCCGAGACGCTCACGGCGCTCCTGCCAGCGCGGGAAGGGCACCGCGCCGCTGCGGAAGCGCAGACACAGGCCATAGCCGCCGTCTTGATCCAGCTCCTCCACACTGAGCAGCGCGGGGGGATTGTCCTCATCCCAGAGCTTCAGCACCTCCAGCGAGCTCTCCAGATGGGCCTTCTGGCCGTAGCGCCAGCGCAGCACATCGGCCAGCAGCTTGCGCAGGGGCTCATTCTCGGGGCGCTCGCGCAGCTCCCGGAAGCGCTCGGGGGGTGTGAGCCTCCTGGCCGGCGGCAGCTCCGACGACTTGAGGGCCAGCCCCCCGAGCAGGATCGGAATGCCGTAGAAAATCGTGGGGAGGCTGAGGTTGGGATTGCCGCTGGCGTAACCCAGCCAGCCGATCACCGAGAGCGACGCCCCCGCGATCGTCACCAGGCTGCCCGGAGAGAGAAGTGCTTGCATGGAGGCCATCTTCCTGCACGAGCATGTCCGACGCGAGCGCGGAGGCGCCGCCCAGCGTGGCTGAGCTGGTGCGCCAGCTCCAGGCCGACCGCCTGTGGCTGCTGCGCCACATCGACAGTGGCGCCTGGCCGCGCTGGCGCCTGGATCTGGCGGCGCTGGAACGGGAGCTCGGAGAGCTGCTCGACCGGGTGGGCGAACGCTCGGAAGCCCAGGACTGAGGCACGGAGCCTCAGAGCTGGCGTCAGAAGGGGATGTCGTCGTCGCCGTCGGCCAGGTCGGGCACCAGGGGAGCGGCGTTCCAGCTCGGGGTTGCACTCACCGGGGCAGCCTGGGCCCCACGGGAGGGCGCAGCCGGGGGCCTGCCCGGAGCGGCTGCAGCTGGGGCAGCGGCAGCCGGGGCGGCCGCTGCCGGCTGGGGAGACCCGCCGGGAGCGAGCGGGTGCAGGCGGGCGAGGGTGAATTCGGCCCGCTTCTCCTTGATGCCGTCCTGACGGGTGAAGGTGCTCATGCGCAGCCGACCCTCCAGCACCAGACGCTGCCCGGGCTGCACCCGGTTCTGGAGATCCTGGGCCAGGTTGCCCCAGCCCACCACCTTCAGCTGACCCGGGGGATCATCGGGACGCAGACCCTCCACCTGCACCAGCATCTCGGCCACCGGCGTCTGGTTGTCCTGGGTGTACCGCACCTGGGGGGCTTCCAGCACGTCGACCTCCAGAAGACAGTGATTCACAGCCGCAGACCCTCGCAACGCCGCCCATCCTGATGCACCACACCCCGGCTCAGCAGCCCATCCGGCGGCTGTGGCTGTTCACCGGCACCGGCGATGGGCCGCCGCTGGCAAGCCAGCTGCTGGCCCAGGGCTGGCGGCTGCGGGTGAGCGTGGTCACCGCCGGCGCCGCCCGGGCCTATGCCCCTGATCCTGCCCTGGAGCTGCGGGTGGGACTGCTGGGCGGTGCCGGCAGTCTCACCCGGGAACTGCTGGAGGCCCGCGGCCGGGGGGAGCCCTTCACCGCTGTGGTGGATGGCACCCACCCCTTCGCCCGCACCATCCACGGGGAGCTGGAGCGGGGCAGCGCCGCCGCCGGGGTGCCGCTGCTGCGCCTGGAGCGCCCGCCGGCACCAGCACCAGTTGGAGCCCGGGCAGCGAGCGCCGGCGACAGCCAGGAGCTGGCGGATCTGGGCGCCCTGCGGGCCCTGCCCCTGGCCGGCGCGCGGCTGCTGCTGGCGATCGGCTCGCGGCAGCTGGGCG
>SLIG01000001.1 GCA_007135755.1 Cyanobium sp. | reverse complement strand
TGGTGGTGGTGGTGAGCTACTTGCTGCCTGCCGCGGCCGGGGGCTGTTCAACTGGTCCTTCGCCCCGGACATCGCGCTCGAAGCTGGCGACGATCTGCTCGGCGTACGTCATGACGACGGAGAACAGGGGCTCGCGCAGCTTCGACTCGCAGGCCATCAACACCGCTTCAGCGAGGCCAGGAGCCTCTCCGCGCGCGTGACGGGCAGCGCGGCGCAATGCGCTGATCCTTGCGTTTGTGACGTAGAGGATCGCCCCCAGCTCCGCGATGTCGGCATTGGCGTGATGGATGCGGGCCTCGTCTTTCTCGGGGGCCGCGAGGAGGCGAGAGCGTCGTGCCTTGGTCTTGCCGAGCCGGATCGCCATGGCCCGCTGCGTGACGTTCAGCTGCTCCAGGTCCATGGCCTCCAGCTGCTCAGCTGAGGGGAGGGGCACCTGGAACACGTCGTCCTTGGGCTTCTTCTTGGTGGCCTGGTGCTCGGTGGCCGCCTCGTTGGCCTTGGTGGCCACCTTGCTGCCGTTGTTGGCCGAGGTGGGCGCCTCGCTGGGGCTGGTGGGCTTGCCGGCCGGGGTGGCCACCGAGGTGGCATTGGTAGCCACCTTGCTGGCGGAGGTGGGCGCCACCCACAGATCAGGGGTGCGGCGGGGGCGAGCGGTGGCGAAGTTCATCGGGGTTGTTGGGATTGATTGAAGTGGAAGGTGTGGTTGTGGGTCTTGCGGGCGCGGCCAGGTGGATCAGGGCGACGGATCGCCGGCGATGCGGAGCTGGGTGTTGATGGTCATGCGGCGCTCGCCGGTCTCGCAGTGCTCGATGCGGACATGGGGCCAGCCGCCCTTCGGCGAGCCCCATGGCATCACCCGCCAGCCGGGCTGGAGGGTGCCGTCGTTGGCCACGTAGGTCACGGGCGTGCCGGGGGGCAGGGGCTGGCCTGGCGCGACACCCCCCTCAACCGGGTGACACTCCTGACACTCCCCCTGCGGCGCAGTGGGTTTCAGGGTGTCACCCGGTTGACACTCCTGACACTCCCCCTGCGGTGCAGTGAGTTTCAGGATTTCGCCCTGCAGGCTGTCCTCGGGATCCCGAGGGGCTTCACCGGGGGCCTGTGCGCCAGGAGTGTCACGAGTGTCATTGGGGTGACACCCTGAAATCCCTTCCCTTGGAAAGGGAGTGTCAGGAGTGTCAGGAGTGTCACCCCCATCACCCCCACCTCCCGAAACAACGCAGTAGCGCTTCGATCCGCCGTCCTTGGTTTCGTCTGCCAGGTTCAGCTCCGCCAGCCGCGCAAGGCCTCGCCCCACGGTCTGGCCGTCTCCACGGCTCCTCCCTTCCCACGACAGGCCCAGGGCCTCGGTCACCTCACGGGCGCTCCACCGGCGGGCGGGATCGGACCCCAGCACCTCCAAGACCTGGCGCTGCTGCTCCGTGAGCCGGCTCTCAGCCTTCTCCTGCTTGGCAGCCTCCTCGACTTGCTCCTGCCAGTCCGCGTAGGAGCCGACGCGGTAGAAGCTGCAGCCGCCGGGCGTGCGGCTGATCACCAGATCGAAGCCCGCACCGCTGCGCGGATCTCGCACCAGCCTGCGCTGGGGGGAGTCCTTCACCGGCCTGCCGTCCACCATGAGGTGGTGAAGGGTGAAGACCGTGTTCGCCGAACCGGCGATGGCGCTGTGGCCGCTCAACGCCTCAGTTCCGATCAGGTTCTCGGTCTTGCTGCAGTGGTGGATCACCACCAGGGTGCCGCCGGCATCCAGCACGACAGCCTTCAGGTCGTAGAGCATCGACCCGAACTCCGGGTCGTTTTCCCCGTACCTCAGGTGCGTGCTGATCGAGCGCAACGAGTCGATGATCACCACCGCGCCGGGGTTGGCCTTGATGGCGTCGAGCAGCAGGTCGAGGTTCTCCTCGTTGAGTCGGAAGTGGCGTGACCAAAGCAGCCCGGGATGGGTCCAGATGCCCATTGCCGTGAGCATGTCGGCGGTGTCCCCATCCGCCTGGTCGTCGGTGACCAGAATCACGGGGCCGGCCGCGGCCGGGGCGCCGAAGCTCAGGAAGTCGCCCCCGGTCAGGATCGAGCGGGCCATGTCCACCGCCAGCCAGGTCTTCCCGACCTTCGGCCTGCCGCCGATGATCGTGAAGTCGGTGCGGGGCAGGAACCCGGGGATCAGCCACTCCACGGTCGGCTTCACCATCTCCCGGCGATCTCCGGCCGTGAGCGGCTTGAACACATAACCGGAGCGGCGATCCTGTGCCTCCAGCACGCGGCTGGCGATGTCCTGAGCGGTGACGTCCTTGAGGTCGAGGGCGGTGCGGATCCGCAGCAACCGGACCCGACGGGTGAGGCTGTTGCGCTGCCGGACCGTCTCCAGCTGGATGCAGCGGTAGAGGTTCTGGAGTCGCTTCGAGTGGGACAGGGAGCGCTTGCCCCACCTCGCGGTGCTATCCGCCCTGGGGATGAATCCCTCGCTGGCCGGGAACCGACCCTTCACCACCTTGCTGGCGCCGGTGGCCGCCGCGGCCTTCTCCGCCTGCTGCTGCTGGTGGACCTTCCGCAGCTCGGCCGTCACGTCGATGGCCGGGGCTGCGGGTGCGCCCTCGTCGGGGGTGAAGCCGTCGGGATGCCTATAGGGGTAGTCGCTGGTCATGCCGCCTCCTGTTGCGGTTGATCGGTGGTGGTGGTGTCGGTCCCGAGGACCTCGCGGATGTCGTCGAACGAAGGGGGCCCCAGCTGGCTGGCCTGCCAGCGGGCCAAGTCGGCGGCCTGGTAGGAGCAATCGCGCTCCAGGTCCTTGAGCACTGCCGGCGGGATGGGCGGCTCCCCGCCGAGGCGGCGGATCTCGGCCAGCAACTGCCGGATGGCCTGCACCTGCCCCGGCACTGCACCGCAGGCCACGGCGGCGGTGCACAGCTCAGTGGGGCTGGCGAACTCGAAGTCCGGGGCAGCCAGGCATGCCCGGGCGGTGGCGCGCAGCTCCTCCAGTGCCCGCTGGGCCTGGCGGGTCAGCTGCTGCTGCTGGTGCAGGACACGACGGCGTGCAGCCGGGTGGAGGGGGCGCTCCTGCTCCCGGTGGGGATGCAGGATCAGGGAGTTGCCGCCGAATCCGCCGTCCAGGCGGCTGACGTACCAGCGCGCGCCGTCAGCCAGGGTGAGCACGTCACCAGGGCCCAGACCGCTGGGCGGGCTCCAACGCTCCCCCCACCAGCAGCTGATGGTGGTCTCGTCCCACCGGCACTTGT
>SLIG01000044.1 GCA_007135755.1 Cyanobium sp. | reverse complement strand
CCGGCATACCCTTCTGGTTGGGGATCGTGCCCTGCAGCACCATCACCACCTCACCCGGCGCGAGCCCCTCGCTGAGCTGCAGCACCGGGGCGCAGTGGCGGGGGAAGGTGATCTGTCCCCGGTCGGCCAGCCAGTCCACCAGGGGATGGAGATCCCAGAGGTATTCCAGTTCTGGCCGGGCGCTGTCCTGCCGCCGGGCCTGCTCCAGCGCCCGCTGCAGGGCCGCCACCTCGGTGGAAAGCGCCAGGCGCTGCCCTCGGGGCGGCTGCAGCTCCCGTGGGTAGCGGTCGTAGCGACGCTGCAGATCCGGCGGTGGGGTGATCTCCAGGCGCTCCTGCTCGGCAAAGGCGCGCAGGTCGAGCTTCTCGCCCCGGCGCTCCATCGCCTCCCCTGCCGCCTCCAGGGCCCGCTCCACGTAGCACCAGAGGCTGGGGAAGAGGCTGAAGGGCTTGCGGCAGACGACTTCAGCAGCGGCTGACGGCTCCTCCGTGTTGTCGGCCTCACTGGCTGAGGCAGCGCCGAACATCCCCTCGAACAGGTTCAGCTCGCTGCTCTGCTCCATGTAGCGCCTGGCGTTTGCATCCATCCGCTGCTCCAGGCCCTCCGCATCGCCGGCCTCCAGCGCCTTGCCGATCTCCTCTTCCTCCACCTCGGCATCAAATAGTTCGCCTGGCCTGCGAAGGAAAACTGAAGGGTCGCCGATGTTCTTCTGGGCCTGGTCGTCCTTGCGAATCAGCACCCGCAGAATCTTCTCCGCATCTCCCATCCCCTCACTGCGGGACTGGGTGAGCAGATAGCGGATCTGGGGCTGCTGGGGCTGGCCGTAGCGGTCGATCCGGCCATTGCGCTGCTGCAGCGTCATCAACGACCAGGGAATGTCGAAGTGCACCAGCCTGTGGCTGAGGTAGTGGAGGTTCAGGCCTTCTGATGCGACCTCGGTTGCGACGAGGATCCGCACCGCCTCCTTCTCCTGGGCGAACTGCTCCACCACCCGTGTCTGCTCCACATCCGGCATGGCGCCATCCAGGCCCACCACAGCCCCCTTGGGCAGCTTCAGGTCGCGCTCCAGGTGCTCCATCAGCACCCGCTGGGTTTCGCGCCGCCCGGTGAAGATCACCAGCCGGTCCTTGGGGTCACGGCCGCTCCAGCCCCAGTCGCTGCGGATGAGGGTGAGCAGCCGCTGGTACTTCGAGAACTCGGCTGGGCCGATCGCCTCCAGCGAGGGCTCAAGCGATTGCAGGGCCGCGATGTCAGCCGGGGCTGGGGTGGCTGCCGCTTCGAGCCGCTTCAGACGATTGCGCACGGTTTCCAGGGCCGCCATCGGACTCGAGAGCAGGCTCTTGGCCAGGGTGGTCTTGAATAACTGGCCGGCCTTGGCCTTGGCGTCGCTGTTGGGCAGCTTGAGGTCTTTGAGCAGGGCGAACACCTTCTCTTCCGCCGCACTGGCCTGGCACTCCACATCCCGTGTGTCGCGTTCCTTGACGCTGTTGCGCAGATCGGCGATCACGTCCTTGCGGAAGCGCCGCACATACAGATCCTTGATGTCGTCCTTGGTGTAGGCGCTGGGGTTGGCGATCGCCGTGGGGTCGAGCATGTTCATCAGGCTCGCGAAGCTCTCCGGCTTGCCGTCGTGCGGTGTGGCCGACAGCAGGATCAACGTTTCCGACCGCGTCGCCAGCCGCTCCGCCAGTCTCGCCCGCTGGCTCTTCTGGGCGCCACGGGCCCGCTCGGCCACGTTCTGGCACTCATCGATCACGATGATGTCCCAGCTGGCGTTGTCGAGGTAGTAGCGGTATTCGCGGTCGTTCTTGAGCGTGTCGACCGAGACGATCGCCTTGTCGTAGTAGTGAAACGGGTTCTGGTTGGTGGGAAGATCTTTGCGTATTTGCTGCAATCGGACCGAATCCAGCCGCACCAGCGGGATCGAGAAGCGCGTCCAGAACTCCTTCTGGAACTGCACCAGCATGCTCTTGGTGGTGACCACCAGGATCCGCTTGCCCCGGCCCCGGCGGATCAGTTCGCTGCAGAGGATGCCGCACTCCAGCGTCTTGCCCAGCCCCACCGCATCGGCGATCAGCAGCCGCTGGCGCGGCATCGCCAGGGCCTTGGCCGCTGGCTGCAACTGAAAGGGCAGCGGATCCATCGCCGCGGTATGCCCCACCACCAGCGCAGCATCAGTGGGCACCGTGCGGCGCAGGTGCGCCTCGATGAACAGCAGGCTGTCGCGGTAGTGCGGCGAGGGATCGCTCACCAGCTCGGTGTCTTCCGGCTGCAGCACCTTGAAGCTGCCGGCCGCTTTCTCCAGCTCCACCAGGAAGCGAGCCTCCTTCTCGCGCAGGAAGGGCGAGACCCCAACCACATCCACCACCTGCTGGCCGTCGGAGCTGCGGCCCAGGCTGCGCACCAGCCACTCCGCACTGCGGCACTCGATGCGGGCCCCGGGGGCAAGAACGGCTTCTGGCATCAGTGGTGATCGGCGGGCTCTGCCGCCATGGCCGTCGCAAGCTCCCTTCACCATGCCGCCGGATCGCCCGGCTGGCAGCACCTCTGGCTGGGCTTGAAAGAAGGCTGTAACGCTTGGGGGTCGGGCGGACTGGAGCCGGTGGGGCCTGCCGCCTTCAACCTGGCCCGCCCTGGTGAACCCGCAGCGCCTCCTGCATCTCCCTCTCAAACCCAAACCCGGCGTCCGCCATCTCCAGCACCTGCCTGGCGCCGATCTCGATCAGGCAGGCCAGCTGCAGCGCCGTGAAGGTGCCCGGCAGGGTCTCGAGGGTGTAGCTGCGCAGCGGCTGGTTCACCGGCAGGCCCTTCTCCCCGATCGCGCTCACCTCCACCAGCACCGCCTGGCGCTGCTCGGGGCTCAGCCCCCCGTAGATCTGCAGGGCCTGCACCAGGCCCTCCACCACCGCTGGCCGCAGGCCGTCGCCCTGGCTGCGGCGCAAGTTGTGATCGGCGATGCGTTGTGAGGCCCGCCGGGCCTTCTCGGCGATCTCCCCCCGCGGCGCCAGCTGCAGCACCCGGCGCAACAGCGCATCGGCCTCGGCCGCATGGGCATCGAGATCCGCGGCGATCAAGGCCTGGGCCAGGGTGAGCAGGGTGACCGGATCAGTTGGAGCCGCCGCCTGAGCGCGGCGCAGCACCACCACCGCCTCCTTGGGTTCGTCCTGCATCAGCAGAAGGGAGCCGTAGGCGCGCAGGGCATAGGGGTTGGTGGGCTCCAGCTCCAGCGCCTTCTCCAGCGCCGGCCGTGCCCGCTCCGGTGCGCTGGCCCGCAGGCCCGTCATCCCCAGTGCCACCCAGGCGTTGGTGTGGCCCGGCGCGCTCTCCACACAGCGCTGCAGCAGCTCGCCCGCTTGCTCCAGTTCACCGGCATCGGAGGAGAGCAGCCCGAGGTTGTAGAGCGCCTCGGCGCTGCTTGGTTCCAGCAGCAGCAGAGTCTCCAGTAGGCCCCGGGCCTCAGCGCGGTGGTCCTGGGCGATCAGAGCCAGGGCCCGCTCCAGCACATCCTGCTGTTCCTCACTGCCGCTCCAGTGCACATCGATGCGGCCCTCGCTGAAGGCCACATCCACGCGGCCGCCGCGTGAGCGGTAGGCGCGCTGGAAGAAGGCCGTGACGGCCTGGCGGAAGCTGTCGGTACCGGGTTCGCCGCAACCCGCCGGCAGCTGGGAGCGATCAAAGCCCTCCTCAGAAAGGCTGAACTTCAGCTCCTCGGCGCCGCTCTCCATCGCCCTGCCTCGCTCCCTCTCTCCGGCAGGCAGTCTCCCGCGGCTGGTTCAGCACTGCTGCCAGGTGTACCAGCCAGCCAGGCCGATCACCTCCGCCCAGGCATCGATCAGCTGGCAGTCGCGCTGGCCTTCGGCCTCGTCGGCCTCCGCCAGGGCGATCAGCCGGTGGGCGGTGGGCTCCAGCCCCGCCGCCAGATAGGGCACCGACAGATCCGGCGCCGCGAACAGATCAGCGGCCACCACCGCGTAGGCGCTGTTCATTCCCCGGTTTGCAGTGATCAGTTCCTGCGGAATCCCCTTCCCGAAGCTGGGCGCCAGCGCCGGCAGGGTGCTGCGGATCTCGGCCTCCATCGCCTGGCGCTGGGCGGCATGCAGCGCCGGCCAGTCCCGGTTCAGCTGCCGGTCCACCAGCAGGCCTGGGGCGGTGGAGCGCAGCTGGGTCATCAGGGCGTCGTAGATGCCGCCGCCCACCTTTCGGGCCTGGGCAGGGGTGAGGTGGCGGTTGAGCTTCTCCACCTGGCTGATCACCCGCTCGCGCCGGTCCCGCTTGCTGGCGAGGTTGACGGGCGGCTCGGGATCCTCCGCCAGGCTGCGCAGCAGCAGGCCGCACTGGTAGGCGATGAAGTAGTCGGTGAGGGCGTCCTCGCTCCGGTAGCGCAGGACATGGGCGGTGACGGTGCCGCTGGCGCGGCGGATCGAGGCCTTGCCCCCAAGCTCGGGGTCATGCAGCAGCTGCACTGGGTACCCGCTGCGCTGCTCCACCTGGGCGATCAGCGCAGCAGCGGCCGGTGCGGGAGCCATCCAGGCGGGACACTGGGGATTCCCCACTGTGGCGTGGCAGCAGGCGATGGCCCGGCCCTTCGATCTCAACGACCCCCGCGGGCGGGAGCGGATGATGCGGGATGTGGCCAAGGTGCTGCGCCAGATGCGGCCCGACCTGATGGCCGCTGAACACTGCTACCGCTCACCGGCAGGCTTCGGAAGCTGGGCTGAGCACTGGACCAAGGCGGTGGCGGTGGAGCTGGCGCTGGAGGAATCCGAGAGCCGACACGACCACGTGGGCATCTGGGGGGCGATGGTGTGCCGCTGGGCCCGGGAGCAGGACGCCGAGCCGCGGTTTCTCTCCCCGGCCCTGGCCCAGGCGTTCCTGCAGAGCGAGCGGCCGTTGCTCACCCCCGCCCTGCCGCGGGAGGTGAGCTGCTTCCGGCTGTTCCTGCCCAGGGCCACGCTGTTCAGCGAGGAGGGCCCGGAGATCCGCTCGGTGCTGGTGGCCGATGTGCGGTCGATGGAGGGCTGGCTGCCGGAAAACTTCCGCCTGGCCGGCGGCGGCCTGGCCTGCGTGGGACTGGGGGAAGACGGCGCGACCTATCTGGCCAGCTGCCTGCTGGATCCCTCGGCCAAGGCCCAGCAGCCGGAGCACACCGACTTCAGCGCCCCCCACTGGGACTGGGACACAGGCGGCGTGAAGGGCACCGCCGCCCGGATGGAGCAGCTGTGCGTCCATGCCCTGCTGGTGCAGCTCTACGCGGCGGAGCTGGTGAGCGAAGGCGAGGTGCCGCCGGCGGTAGGGGGCGGCGGCAAGGGCTTCGGCGGCAAGCCCGTAGGCGGCTCAGCCGGCAAGGGTGGTGTGGTGCCCCGGCCGGTGTGGCTGGGCAAGGACTACCAGCTGCAGCGCCAGCCGGCCGAGCTGCCGGATCATCCGGCCGGCAGCTGGCAGCGGGGGTATTGGCGGCCGCTGTCGCCGCTGGGGGATCCGCTGGCGGCGCCGCTGGAGTGGGTGGAGCCGGTGCTGGCTGGGGGGTGAATCTGCAGTGGGCCCCTTGTGCCTCTCTGATGGTGGGTCAGGGCACGGAGGCAGCACCGCGAGCTGAGGCCAGATCTGCCGGATCGGCAGGCAGCTGGTGGCTGCCCATCCCCTCATTGCCACCAGCCTCGATGTCCGCCGCGAGGACGGCACCGATGGCCTGCACGGCGTCGTTTTGCCGGCGGTGGAGCCAGTCCGCCATCTCAGGCCAGCAGCTTTCGTCGCGGAGGTCGCCACGGCGCTGTTCACCGAAGAAATGCCCGAAACGGCCACCGCTACCCATGGCTGTGCCGATGGCCGACTCCAGGGCATCCCGGTGCGGCGACAGCTGATCGATGACGGCACCGGGCTCGCCACCTCGCGGCCCCCGCACGAAGAATCCCACCTCCTTCTGGGCCAGATAGATGGCAACCACCAGGTCTGTTCCCGGTATCGGGCGCCAGTGGCTGCTGGTGGCATCGCGGCCGCCCCAGGCCTCCTGCTCTGGATGACGCTGAAGCAGGCACTCCCAGAAGCGGACTCGCCAGCGGCTGAGGTCGCTGAGTTCACGGCTGCTGCGCAGCTGCTGCTGCACCTGACGCTCCCAGCCATTGGGCTTGGCCATCACTTCGAACAGCGGAGCGATCGGTGAACTGCCGATGCGAACGGCCCTCAGCTCCACCGCGAAGAACGCGAACGGGTCCAGCGTGTGTTCGTTGAGCCAGTGGATCGCCGCGAGGTGGGGCTCGCGGAAGTCGCTGGCGATCCACACCACGCACTCGGCTTCCAAGCCCACCATGTAGGTGAGGATCTGGCCAAGGTGGCTGTGATCGGTCTGCTCCAGCTGGTTTTCGATCAGCACCAGGGAGTTGTCCTGAGGATTGCGGGCCAGGAGATCGGCGGAGAAGCCGCCCACCTGCACCTCCTGGCCCTCCAGCTCCAGAGGAATGCCGAGGGCTTCCCCCAGGCGGTCGATGTTCTCCGCCAGCCAGGGCGTGAAGCTGCGGGCCTCATGGCTCCAGGCGTCCCGCAGGCGCACCTGCTCAAGCCTGCCGAACTCCGATGAGGTCATTTCCAGCCGCGGTCTGCAGACAGCGTGGCTGACTCACGGCCAGGGCGCCCAAGGGGCACCAGGGGTTCACTGCCCCATCCAACCCGGCGAGCTGTCCGGCATCAGCGCCTCTCCCGATGGTCGTTGCTGTCTGGAGCTGGCTGGATCTGCAACTCGGCCCAGCCGGTGCCTGGATCGAGTTCCCGGCTGAACCGCCACTGCGGCAGCAGCCCCACCACCAGCTCGGCGGTGGTGCGCACCAGCGAGCCCGCGCAGAGGTGGCCGCCGATCACCGCTCCGGCGTTGTCGGCGACGGCAATGTGCAGGTGGGCGCCATCCGGCGAGAGGGTGCCGGCCAGGCTGAGGATCTCCAGATCGCCGGTCAGGGTGGTGATCTCCTGCCGGCCGGCCAGCCGCAGGCGGGCCACCGAAAGGCTGCCGATGCCGCTGATCAGGCAGCCGGCCAGCTCCTGCTGCCGGCCCATCCAGGCCTCCAGCTCCAGACGGAGGTCGTCTCCAGATGTGAGTCGCAGCGGCACCACCCTCATGCGCCTGGTTCCAGCCGCTGCCGCAGGAACGCGTCACTCAGGGCCACCGCCGTGGCCCAGTTCTCCGTCTCGCTGAGGCCGGAACTGCGGGTGGGCTTGAAGCTGTGGTCCCCGCTGGGGATCCAGCGCAGCTGCACCTGCGGCGAGAGGCTGAAGGTCTCCACCTCAGCGCGCCGCCCAAAGCTGTCGCGCTCGCCCTGCAGGATCAGGGACGGCGTCTGCAGGGCCGCCAGGTGCTCGGTGCGCAGCTGCAGCGGCTTGCCGGGCGGGTGGAAGGGATAGCCCAGGCACAGGCAACCGCGCACCCCATCGCTGGCGGCCAGCTCATCCACCAGCAGGCTGGCTACCCGCCCGCCCATCGACTTGCCACCAATCAATAGAGGCAGCTCAGGCCTGGCGGCCTTCTCCAGCTGCACCTGCTGGCGGAACCCCTCCTCCAGCACGGGCAGCCGATCGGGACCATGGCGGCGGCCACTGATGCGCGCGCGGGCCATGTAGGGAAACTCAAAGCGCACCACCCGCCAGCCCCGCTCCGCCAGGCCGCCGGCGATGGCGGCCATGAACGGGCTGTCCATTGGCGCGCCGGCCCCATGGGCCAGCAGCACGGTGGCCGGGGCGTCATCGGGACCATCGATCAACCGTGGTACGGGGAGAGGAGCGGCAGCCGTCATGGGCCGATCCTGGCTCAACCGTTGGTGGCCCATACCCTCTGCGGCGCCGATCGGCATCAGTGGTGCTTACTTGCCCATCCGGTCCCCAACGAGACGCCGACTGCAACGCAGTTCTTGATGACACCGGCCACGCGAGGAGACCTCCGGGCACCATCGCCGCTAGCGTTGATAGCAGCCGAAGGGAAGGGGATGGCCGATCTGTTGGTGCGCGGCGTCGATGACGCCGTTGTGCGAGCCCTCAAGAAGCGCGCCGGCGACCACGGCCGCAGCGCCGAGGCGGAGCACCGCGCCATCCTGGCGGCAGCTCTGCTGTGCCCGCCCCGCCGAAAGCTGGCGGACCTGCTGGCCTCGATGCCCGATGTGGGACGCGACGAGGACTACGAACGCCAGCAGGATGAGGGTGCTGCGGCCGATGTATTTGGTTGACACCAACGTGATCAGCGAAGCCCGCAAGGGCCGGCGGGCCAACCGAGGCGTGCAGGCCTTCTTCTCAGAAGCCAGTGAGCAGAATCTGCCCCTTTTCCTCTCGGCCATCACCATCGGCGAACTCCGCCGTGGGGTGGACCTGATCCGCCACCGCGGCGATCACAACCAGGCCGATGCCCTGGAGAACTGGCTGGCGCTGGTGCTGGAGAACTACGGCGATCGCGTGCTCGGACTCGACAGTGAGGCCGCCCAGCTCTGGGGGCATCTGCGGGTGCCCAATCCGCAGCATCCACTCGACAAGCAGATCGCAGCGATCGCCCTGCTGCACGATCTGACGCTGGTGACACGCAACACCGCTGACTTCAGCGCCACGGGTGTGCGCGTCAACAATCCCTTCCTGCCATGAATCCCATCAACGTTGTCTTCGATGTGCCGCCCCAGATCGCCCAGGGCCTGGCGAACGGCTCCCTGGAGCGTGTTGGCGGCGTGGTGCGCGACTCCTCCAGCAAGCGGGTGGTGATGTGGCTGCAAGAGGGAGGCTCTCAGGTCTCCAAGGTGCTGGGTCGGCCGCCGCTGATCGGCAGCGGCGATGCTCTGGCTGCGGCCAACCCCGTGCTGGCGACAGCCAACCTTGGCGTGTCGGTGGCTGGCTTTGCCCTGGTACTGCAGCAGCTCAACCGCATCAGCGATCAGATCCGCTCGATGGAGGCCAAGGTGGATCGGATCAGCCACAAGCTTGATGACCAGGCCCTGGCCCAGCTCAAGGCCGGCATCAATGCCTGTCAGAACGCGGTGGAGCTTCAGGATCCGACCCTACGGATCCAGATGTCCGGCCAGGCCCTCACCACCCTTCATACCGCCCGCCAGTTCTTCAATCAGCAGGCGGTGCGCAGTGCCGGCAAGGCGGAAGCGGCCAGTGCTGACTATGTGGGTCTTGCCTTCGTGGCGCTGGCGGCTGAAGTGCAGACCTACCTGCAGCTGGATGAAGGCAACAAGGCAGCACGCACCCTCCGCCAGGGGCTGGAGGAGCTGCGGCCTGGGCTCACGCAGTTGATGAACGCGGTGCTGGACTGCAGTTGCCACTACCTCAAGCCTGAGTTCAAGGGTGAGGTGGATCTCGATCTGGTGCTCTGGCTGCACAACGGCTTTCGGCGGATGCAGCGCAATCCAGGCGTGGCCACCATGGAGCTCACCGCCAGCCAGCTCTTCGATCGCCTGAGAGCGAAGCTTGGTGCGGTATTCAGCAACCACCAGGACTGGCACGGGGAGATCCCCCAGGTGATCGTGGACACCAGCGATGTGCCGGATGCCTGGATCGGCCCGCTGAATCAGGGCACCGACAAGGCTGCCCGCTGGCGCCAGGTGAAGGCTGAGCTGGCGGAGGGGATCAACAAGATCGTCTCCCTGGTCGAAGCCCACGACCGCCTGCTGGCACAGGTGCTGCAGCTGGAGGAGATGGAGCGCATGGGACTCAGGCCCAGCAAGCTGCAACTGCAGATGCAGCTCCCGGAAGGCAGGGCTGCCGCTGTGGTGCTTGATCCCCGATGGATCAGACAGAAGCTGCCGGCATGATCAAACCACTGATCAAGCAGCCGCTGCCGATCAATGCCATTGGCGAGGCCCAGCCCTAAGGGACTGAGACCAGGCAGTTTTGGTGATGCCGCTTCTGCCATGGGCCACCCGGCTCTGCTGGAAGCCATGCCTGCGGCACACGACACCGGACGCAGCCCCGGACATCAACCAACCAAGACGTTGACACCTGCACTGCAAGCGGCTATGAGTGGTGCATGGTTTTTCCGCCCCCTACCGACGACCGTGCCGCTGCCGAACCCGGCGAGGACCTCTATGGCCTCGACGAGCTGGTGGCGATCGCCGGCCAGCGCCTGGGGGAGGAGATCACCACCCGCACCGTGCGCCTCTACGCCACCCAGGGCCTGATCGATCGGCCCGGGCGTTCGGGGCGCCATGCGGTCTACAGCCACAGGCATCTGCTGCAGCTGCTGCTGGTGCGCTCCCTGGCCCGGCGCGGACTGAGCCTCTCGGCCATTGCTCCCCTCTGCGCCCTCCCCGACGCAGAGATCGAGCAGCAGCTCAGCGACCTGGAGACCAGTGATCCGCAGGCCAGTGAACGGCAGCGCTTGCGGCAGCCTGCGCTCGACTACCTCCAGTCGCTGCGCGGCAACCAGGCCTCCACCACCGAGGACCCTGAGCTGCAACAGGAGATCGACGATGAGCGCACACCGGTTGGATCCACCCGGTCCGTGCTCGGGATGCTCGGCGCTCCGATGTCTCCATTCGCCGCTGCCCGCTCTGCGGTTCCGTCTTCCCCGGCCAGCCGTGAGGCCAGCAGCCGCTGGCATCGCTTCACGTTGACGCCGGGGGTGGAGCTGCATGTCAGTGACACCGTCGTGGTGCCGCCCTCCGGATCCCGTCGCCGCCAGTGGCTGCGCAAGCTCGCCGATCGGCTGATCGCCCTCCTCGATGCCGAGGACCCCTGAGTTCTCAACTCCCCTTCCCCATCTATTTCCCCGTCTGCCGGGCACGCTCCGATGAACACCCCCAGCCTGCGCTTCCGGCCCCTGCGGCCAGCGGTGGCGGCCGATGCCGCCACCAGCCTCGATCTGCTGATCACCATCACCCCACCACCGCCACCGGAAGCGGCCAGCCAACAGCGGCGGCCCCTGAACCTGGCGCTGGTGATCGACCGCTCCGGCTCGATGGGCGGCACCAAGCTCAGCTATGCCCGCAAGGCCGCCCGCTTCCTCGCCGGTCAGCTCACCGGCGCCGACCGGCTGGCGATCGTGACCTTCGATGATCAGGTAACGGTGCTGGTGCCCTCGCGCCCGGCAGTGGATCCCCAGCCCTTCATCGCTGCCATCAACACCATCCACAGCGGTGGCTGCACCGCCCTGCATGACGGCTGGCTGGCCGGCGCCGAGCAGGTGGCCGCCCAGCTCGAACCGTCAGCGCTCAACCGGGTGCTGCTGCTCTCCGATGGTCAGGCCAATTCAGGCCTGACGGACACCGAGCAGATCGCTGCCCATGTGGCCGGACTCACCCAGCGGGGGATCAGCACCAGCGCCTTCGGGTTGGGGCTGGATTTCGATGAGGACCTGATGGGCGCCATTGCCGCGGCCGGTGACGGCACCTTGGCCCACATCGAGAACCCACGCCAGCTGCCGGATCTCTATGCCAGTGAGCTGCAAGGCCTGGCCAATACGGCCGGCCGCAAGGTGAGCATCGGCATCCGCGCCAAGAACGGCGCCGAGATGGTGGATGTGCTCAACGATCTGCCCCGCACCAGCTACGGCAACCATCAGCTGCCCTCTCTCCGCTTCGGTCAGGAACTGAGCGTGGGGGTGCGCCTCCGCCTACCCGCCTGGGCGCCAAACCAGGAGATCTGCAGCGTGCGCCTGGCCTGGGACGCGCCGGGCAGCAAGGGCGAGCGGCGCAAGCTGATCGAGCACCTCACCCTGCCGGTGAAGGCCGCCGCGGAGGTGGCGGAGTTGAGCCCGGATGTAGAGGTGAGCGAGGAATTCGCCGTGCTCGAGGCCAATCGTGCCCGCCGGCAGGCCTTGGAGCAGCTCGATCGCGGTGATCTGATGGCGGCGGCAGCAACCCTGGGCGCAAGCGTTGGCGTGCTGGCGGCACTGGCTCCCACAGAGCGCACCACGCGAGAACTGCAGCTGCTGGAACGCAAGCGGGCGCTGTTGAACACCGACCGCAAACGGGCCCGCAAAGGCCTGAGCCGCGAGTCACTGCGTTCAAGCCTGGAGGTGTGGGAAGATCATCCTGAAAATCAACTCTAGACAAGGACCCTTTCAATGAATCTACGGATAGAAACCGAATGAAATCCATTGTTGGAACAATCTCTGGCCTAGGTGTTCCTGGTCTTGTCTTGGTTATTGCCATGGCCTTGACCGGGTTTACCGGCGCCGCTGCAATCACGACAGCACTGGCCGCTCTTGGCGGTCCTTTTGGAATGCTGGGCGGGATCGCAGCGCTTGGCGTGTTAGCCCTCATAGGGCGAGCCTTGGCAGAGATGGGAGTTGATGCTCTTTTCGATGCTGTATTAGATAACCTTTTGGAGGGAGGTCGCTCTATTGACAACATTCGCCGAGAAGTCAAGGGCTATCCGATCCCTGATTTTATAAAGTCTGAGATCCTGAGACGACTGGAAGCGAGGG
>SLIG01000096.1 GCA_007135755.1 Cyanobium sp. | reverse complement strand
GGCCGGGGCCCTGCCGATGCTCAACGACCCTCTCGCCAGGGTGGTGCCGGCGCCGCCGGAGACCGGAGTCCCGCCTCGCCGTGAATCTGGAGCCGAAGGACTACGAGACCGGGAGGAACGGGTAGAGCCACCTTGGGAGACTCCCGCTCCGCCTCGCCAGGCCATCACCGCCGATGACGACGCGGCCGCGGCGACCGCCAACGAGTCCTTGGAGCACCAGGGCGAGGATCCGATCGAGGAGCCCGAGCGGCTGGCGCTGGAGCCCAACGCTCCGCCTCGCCAGGTCACCGCCTCCGCCGATGCCGCGAGTGTCCCAGGTGCGGGAACTTCGGAGCCAGCCGACGCCCAGCCCAGCGAAGCGGTCTGGGACGCGCGGGTGCACACCTTCGCCGGCGAGAGGTTTGTAGTGGTCGAGCCGATCGGCGAGGTCGCCAACCTCAACCGCGCGCAGCAGCGGCTACTTGAGCGGGCGAACAGCACCCTGATGGGCCAGCTGGCCGGCCTAGCCCTGCAGCTGGAGCAGTCTCACCGTCTTTGGAGCCGAGAGGCGGGCAGCGCTGCCTGGGAGCCAGCTGCGGCGGCGGGGATGCTCAAGCTGGGGAGGCCGTCCAGTCCGCACATGGCGACCTTCGGCGGCGCGTTGCTGCTCACCACCGGCAATCGGTCGATCAGGGGCTGGGCCTTGGTACCGAGTGAGATCGACATGGAGCGGGCCGCTACCGGCAGCTGCCTCGATGCTCTGCTCGACGGCGGCGGCGCAGACCGTGAGCTGGACGCGGTCTAATCGGCGGCGGCCGGTCCCGGCAACATGGTTCAGCAGCAACCACCATCGTGGCCGAAATCCGAAGAGGCATCAGGATCGACAGGCCCAGCAGCGGGGGCATCGGCCTGGCCCTGGACCTGGGCCCGGTGCCGCCCTCCAGCATCCGCAGCGACTCCACCACCAGCAACCTGCGGAAACTGCACACCGGCATCGACGTGCCTCAGGAGAGCTTCCTGAACGCCCTGCCTGAACTGGTGGCCGGAAACCACCCTGGCCACCGCGAGCCGGAGGTGAAGGCTGCCGTGATGAACCCCATTGCCGGAAGGACGGTGAGGTTCCCGGTCGCTGGCGGCGCGGGGGAGATGACCGTGGAGCGGCTCGACAAGAACACCCTCCGGGTGTCGATGCAGAAGGCCTGAGCGGCCGGCCCACCAGTAGGTCGAGGTCGTTGCCTGGCCGCGGCCTGCACCCCTAATACACTCCCATACGTACCGGGAGAGAGAGATGCAGGACGAGGCCTCACAGCCCCTGCTGGGCTGGCAGGTGAGCGATGCCGTTCGCTGCGACCCGGCTTACCGCCACCGGCAGACAGGCGGCGGTAAGCGAGGCGGCGGTGGCCGGTTCGAGCGTCGTGGTGCCGAGCGGCGACGGTGGACCACGACGCTCAGCGAGGATGCCCTAGCTGCCCTCCGAGAGCGGGCCGAGCGACAGGGGATCGACCGCAACGAGGTTGTCGAGCAGCTGCTGCTGGGGGCCGGCCCTGCAGGCCCCGTAGGTCCTGTTCCCCTGCGCAAGGCTCGGGCCGCTGATCCCGGCCCCGGGGTCGCCGTCGTGAGCACCAGGGTCTCCACGGGCTTGGCCAGCAAAGTGAACGAGGCGGCCGCCCGGGCCGGCATGAAGCCGAGCACGTGGCTCCGGTGCCACCTCGCAGCCTTCCTCCTTTGATACGTATGGGGTTGCGATCGAATCAATAGATCGTCACCAGGCCATCGCCGCCCCGGTGAGAGCAGCTTCGAGATCGGCCCGGCGCCCGGCCCTGGCCAACTGCTTGAGGCCCAGGGCCCTGGCCATCCGGCGGAGCTGCTGCACGGTGAAGCCGTCCAGCTCCACCGGCGCCCGCCAGGGAGTGACCGGGGCCCGCTCCAGGGGCACCGCCGCGGCCGTGGCAATCACCGGCGTGGCGGCCTCCTGCTGGGCCTGCGCGCGAGGCTTCCAGCCGCTCATGGCCAGCACCAGGGCGATGGTGGGCACCACCGCCAGGCGGATCAGCAGCACGCCGGCCTCCAGGGCCAGCAGCAGCGCCACGATCGCCACCTCGATGGGGTGAGTGTTCTTCGAGTTCATGGTCATCAGGGGTGAATGGTTCAGCCCCGGCGGCATCAGCTTCCAGCCGCTCAGGGCCATGGGCCCCTGATCCGATCGCTCTCGATTGTCCAGTTCCTGCTGTCGGGGCGTCGTGCCCATCTGGTGCCCTGCCGTGAGCCTCCCGCCAGTGCCTGGCCGTCGCCCGGTTTGCGGTCTCTGGAGCAGGGCCCGCTGTAGCGGTGGGGCCTCGTTCCCGACATCTGAACTATACCATCCTGAGCGGAGGATGGTCGAACGGCTGCCGCCGGCCGCGGCCGCTCAGAATGGACCAATCTCGTAGAAGTTGATCGCAGTGACCTACACCAACCGACCGCCGCGCCTCGACAGCGACGACGACGATGTGCCTCGCGTTCCCCAGGGTCGCGCCCGAGAACTCACGCCGATGGACTCACCTCAGGCCCGCCGGGCTGCGCGAGAACTCGCTGCAGATCGCTACTGGAATCTCCGCCAGACTCGGTGAACACCACCCCCCAGCAGGAACATGGCCACCGCCACGAAGGCCCCGCCAAGCCGCGTCGAGCAGATCCGGGAATCCATCGCCGAGGGTGAGCAGATGCTCGCCGCGCTGGAGCAGCAGATCCGGGAGAATCCCCGCAGCATCAAGCGGAGCGACTGGCTCAACGAGCTGGACGGGCTGGCCGAGCGCCTCGAAGGCCTGCGCAAGGCCCTGGTGCGGGCGGAACAGCAGGCCGCTGATGCCCTGGCCGCGGCCGCCCGGGAGAAGGCGTGGGCCGCCCTGGCGGAGCGCCGGGAGGTAGCGGTGAAGGCCTACGAGGACGCCCGTGTGGACCTGAATGCGGCGATCGACGAGCTGGGGGAGGTCTCACGCCTGTGCGCCGTGCAGGCGGGCCGCTCTGCCCTTGCCGGCCAGCTGCCGCGGCACCTTGCTGCTGCGATCCGCCTGAAGCAGCTCGGTGATGGCCGGATCCAGCCCGAGGCCATCAGCTGAGGCGCTACTGATCAACCCGTCCCGCACGCCGCACCTTGTTTATGAAAGACCTCCAACCTCAACCCCAGGCCAGCGAGGCCGGCCGCCCGAAATTGCGCAGGCTTGCCTTTACGCCTATCGGGCAGGGCTCGCAAGAGGATCTGCGACTGGCAGCCCAACTGG
>SLIG01000156.1 GCA_007135755.1 Cyanobium sp. | reverse complement strand
GACTGGAGTCGTCCCGGTCGCGACCCCTGGGCCGGTGGTTCGCCTCGAGCCCCCGGCCGCTACCCAGCGGAGGACCGCTACGAGACCGACCGCTCTACGCCCGGCCGCTACGAGCGCGACGCCTACGACCGTGACGCCTACGACCGTGACGCCTACGACCGTGACCGCGATCCCTACGACCGCGACGGCTCCAGCCGCGACGCCTACGTCCGCGATCCTTACGGCCGCGTTCCCTACGGCCGGGAGCGTGGTGACCGGGATCGCGACGCGCCCGACGATGAACAGCGCCTGCGCAGCCCCGCTCGCCGCGGTCTGGACGAGCCCGCCCTGCCCCGGCGCCGGGTGCCCGACGACGATCCCTGGGACGACGGCAGGCTGCCGTGACCTCCCGCACCGTCGCTGCCGGCGAGCCCGTGACTGATCACTGGGCGGTGCTGGGTCTGGATCCGGGCGCCGACGCCGATGCCCTCAAGCGCGCCTTCCGCCAGCAGGCCCGGCGCTGGCACCCCGATCTCAACGGCAACGACCCCGTTGCCGAGGAACGCTTCAAGCAGGTGAACGAGGCCTACGCGGTGCTCTCCGACCCGCGCCGCCGGCGGGCCTGGGAGGGCGGCGAACCGGACGCCGGTGGGGACGGCCGCAGCGGCTCCCGGGATCCCTTCGCCAGCGGCTTCCCCAGTTTCGAGGCCTACCTGGAGGTGCTGTTCGGTCGGCGCCGCCGCGAACCCGCGGGCTCGGAGGGCTCCGAGCGCAGTGATTCCCAGCGCGGTGATTCCGAGCCCGGCCCTGCCGCCCAGCCGGACGTGGCCGAAGCGGGCCCGGGTGGTGGGGTGACCGCCGCGCCCCCCTCGCCCCCTCCGGTGACGGCGGCGGCGGACAGCGAGACCATTGTGGAGCTGAGCCCGGAGCAGGCCCTCGAGGGCGAGCGGGTGGAGCTCGAGCTTGCCGACGGCACCGTTGTGGAGGTGTGGACCCCGCCCCTGGCCGGCGATGGCTGGCGGCTGCGGCTGGCCGGCGTGACCCCGGGCGGCGGCGATCACTTCCTGCAGCTGCGGGTGCGCACCCCCGAGGGCCTGCGGGTGGATGGCCTCCGGGTGCTGTTCCAGCTGCCCCTCAGTCCCGCCGAAGCCGTCCTCGGCTGCCGTGTGGTGGTGCCCACCCTGCGTGGGCCGGTTCAACTCACCGTGCCTCCAGGCTCCTCCAGTGGCCGCCTGCTGCGCCTGCGCGGCCGGGGTCTGGAGTGGGGGGAGCTGCGGGGCGACCAGCTGGTGGAGGTGCGCATCGTGGTGCCGGAGCAGTCCGGGGATGCCGAGCTGGCCCTCTACCGCCGCCTGCTGGAGCTGGCCGAGGAACCCTGACCCCACCCACCAATGACACACTGAGGTGCCGTCCACAGAGCTGTCTGGGTCGATGTCCGTGCATGTGCTCCTCTTCGATGCCGGCTCCGAGCAGGAGGGCATCCATTCCCTCGAGATCAACGGCCGCACCGTCGTGCTGCTGTTCGAGGAGCAGGATGATGCGGAGCGCTACGCGGGGCTGCTGGAAGCCCAGGACTTTCCCGTGCCCACCGTCGAGCGCCTGGATCGGCGCGAGATGGAGGAGTTCTGCAGCCAGGCCGGCTACGAGGCCCGCTTCGTGCCCTCCGGCTTCGTGCCGGAGAACCCTGAGGACCGGCTGCTGATCGCTCCCCCTGAGCGCAACATGGACGTGTCCACCTGGCAGGAGGCGGCGGACCCCGGGGCCGCCTCAGGCGAGGCCCCAGACCCCGCTGCCCCCGCCGATCCGGATCTGGAGGCCTTCCGCCGTCAGCTCGAGGGCCTGCTGTGACCGCCGTGGACCGCGGCCATCTGCTCACCGAGCAGGCCAATCCGCTCAGCACCAATCTCGACCAGCTGCCCACCAACCAGCTGGTGGACCTCTTCTGCCGCAACGATCTGGAGCCCCAGCGGGCGGTCGCCGCCGCCGCGCCTGCCCTGGCGGCTGCGGTGGATGCCATTGCCGCCCGGCTGGCCGCCGGCGGCCGCCTGTTCTATCTGGGGGCCGGCACCTCCGGGCGGCTGGGGGTGCTGGACGCCGCCGAATGTCCGCCCACCTTCTGCACCCCACCGGAGCTGGTGCAGGGGGTGCTGGCCGGCGGGGCGCCGGCGCTGCTGCGCAGCTCCGAGGGACTGGAGGACCTGCGCGAGGCCGGCCGCGAGGACCTGCAGGAGCGTGGGTTCACCGGCTCCGACTGCCTGGTGGGGATCGCCGCCGGCGGCACCACCCCCTACGTGCTCGGCGGCCTGAGCCACGCCCGCCAGCTCGGCGGCCTGGCGATCGCCATGGCCTGCGTGCCCGCCGATCAGGTGCCCATGCCCTGTGACATCGACATCCGCCTGCTCACCGGTCCCGAGCTGCTCACCGGCTCCACGCGCCTGAAAGCGGGCACGGCCACCAAGATGGCGCTCAACATCCTTTCCACCGGCGTGATGGTGCGCCTGGGCAAGGTCTACGGCAACCGGATGGTGGATGTGGCCGTGACCAACAGCAAGCTCGAGGACCGGGCCCTGCGCATCCTGCGGGACCTGGCCGGTCTGGAGCGCTCCCAGGCCGCCGAGCTCCTGGGACGGGCGGGCGGTTCGGTGAAGCAGGCCCTGCTGATGGCCGCCAGTGGCCAGGAGCCGCAGGCGGCCGCCCACTGCCTGGAGCGGCAGGGCCAGGACCTGCGGCGGGCCCTGGCGGCCTGCGGAGCGACCCTCAGCCCTCGCCTGTGAGCGCTCCCCAGTAGGGGGCGGTGAACAGATCCACGCGCCGGCGGGTGTCGGCCGGCACCTGCTCCTTAGGGGTCATCAGGGCGTGGCGCAGGGCCCGGTGGGAGCCGCTGGTGGGGCGCTGGGCGCCAATCCGTTCTGCGGCCATGCGCACGATCTCCTGGGCAAGGCTGGCATTGCTGCGCAGGTTCTCGATCACCATCTCCACGCTCACCGAGGCGTGCTCCTGGTGCCAGCAGTCGTAGTCGGTGACCATGGCCAGGGTGGCGTAGGCCATCTCCGCTTCCCGCGCCAGGCGAGCTTCAGTGTGGTTGGTCATGCCGATCACCCCACAGCCCCAGCTGCGGTAGAGCTCCGATTCGGCCCGGGTGGAGAAGGCCGGCCCCTCCATGCACAGGTAGGTGCCGCCGCGGTGCAGCTGCCGGCCCGCCGGCATCAGGCTCTCGCCCACATCGGCCAGCAGCCGGCTGAGGGCGGGGCAGAAGGGGTCGGCGTGGGTGACGTGGGCCACCACGCCGTCGCCGAAGAAGGTGAGCGGCCGCTGGTGGGTGCGATCGATGAACTGATCCGGCACCATCATGTCGAGGGGCCGGAACTGCTCCTGCAGCGACCCCACCGCCGACACCGACAGAATCCAGCGCACCCCCAGGCTGCGCAGGGCCCAGAGGTTGGCCCGGTAGGGCACCTCGCTGGGGGTGTAGCTGTGGTGGCGGCCATGGCGTGCCAGGAACACCACCTCCAGATCTCCGATGCGCCCCAGGTGCAGGGCATCGGACGGGGTGCCGAACGGGGTCTCCACGGTCACCTCGCGCACGTCCTCGAGGCCCTCCATGCCGTACAGGCCGCTGCCGCCGAGCACCCCCAGACGGGCCTGCTCGAGGTGGAGGCCGGCAACGGCGCCGGGCTGATCAGTGCTCATGGTGTGGAACTGGGGGTGCGGGGTGCGGGGGTCATGGTGCAGGACCGGGGCGGCCGGGAGGGTGTTTCGAGGTCTCGATTGTGAGCGTGGACCCATACAGTCGACCTTTCTCCCCCCAACGCCATGACCCGTGCCGTGAT
Source organism: Cyanobium sp. (assembly GCA_007135755.1). GTDB lineage: Bacteria > Cyanobacteriota > Cyanobacteriia > PCC-6307 > Cyanobiaceae > NIES-981. The sequence continues at coordinate 8,653 of SLIG01000156.1, read as the reverse complement.
GGACACCGACGCCGGCCGGATCGAACTGGAGCTGTTCGATGCTGACGCGCCCAACACCGTCGCCAACTTCGTGAAGCTGGCCAGGGACGGCTTCTACGACGGCCTGGCTTTCCATCGCGTCATCCCCGGCTTCATGGCCCAGGGGGGCTGCCCCAACAGCCGGGAGGGAGCCCCGGGCATGGCCGGCACCGGTGGCCCGGGCTACACGATCGACTGCGAGATCAACGGTCAGAAGCACCAGGCCGGAACCCTGGCCATGGCCCACGCCGGGCGCAACACCGGCGGCTCGCAGTTCTACATCTGCCATGGCGCCCAGCCCCACCTCGACGGGGTGCACACCGTGTTCGGTCTCACCGGCAGCATGGATGTGGTGCTGGCCCTGAAGAATGGCAGCCGCATCAACACCGTCACCATCGAGGACTGACCATCGAGGCCTGGGGCTCAGCGCCAGATCACCAGCACCCCAGCGTCCAGCCGCGGCCCCTGGCCGCGGGGCTCCAGCAGCTCCGCCAGGGGACGCTGCTGGGCCTCCAGAGACGCGGTGGGATGGTTGATCCGCTGGGGTTCCGGGCTCAGCAGCAGCCCCACCCGGCTGCAGCCCGGCGCTGAGGCCAGCAGCTCGAGGGCCCGCCGCAGCAGCGGGGGATCCAGAGCAGCTCCCGCGCCGCTGCTCAGCAGCAGGGCCAGCTGGGGCTGGTTGAGCAGGGCCAGCAGCCTGGGATCCTCCTCCGGCTCGGCCAGCAGACCCTGATCCAGAGCCCAGGCCTGCAGCCGCTCCACCAGCTCCAGGGACGAACCGGCTTCGGGGTGGCCCTGCCAGGCCACCACGGCGGTGGGCCCGGCCACCGGGCAGGTGGGCCCCTCGCCCATCAGGTGGCCCAGCTTGCTGCGCTTCACGGCCAGGTAGGCGGCGTTGTGGACGCCGGGATCCATCACCAGCGGCACCCGGTCCACCACCTGCAGGCCGTAGCCCCCCAGGCCGGCGATCTTGCGGGGGTTGTTGGTGATCAACCGCAGCCGCTGCACTCCCAGGTCGCTGAGGATCTGGGCGCCCACCCCGTAGTTGCGCAGATCGGCCGGGAAGCCCAGCCGTTCGTTGGCCTCCACCGTGTCCAGGCCGCTGTCCTGGAGGGAATAGGCCCGCAGCTTGTTGATCAGGCCGATGCCCCGCCCCTCCTGGCGCAGATACACCACCACGCCCTCGCCGGCCGTCTCGATCATGCGCAGGGCGGCCTCCAGCTGGGGGCGGCAGTCGCAGCGCAACGACCCGAAGGCATCCCCGGTGAGGCACTCGCTGTGCACACGCACCAGCACCGGCCCGGTGGCCTGCTCCGGCCGGCCCTTCACGATCGCCACGTGCTCGCTGCCATCGAGTTCGTTGCGGAAGCCGATTGCCCGGAACATGCCGAAGGCGCTGGGCAGGCTGGCCTCCGCCAGGCGGCGTACGAAGCGTTCCGTATCCAGGCGGTAGCTGATCAGGTCGGCGATCGAGATCAGCCGCAGCCCGTGGCGGCGGGCGTAGGCGGCCAGCTGGGGCAGGCGGGCCATCGAGCCGTCCGGATTCTGGATCTCGCAGATCACGCCGGCTGGATAGAGCCCGGCCAGCCGGGCCAGGTCCACCGCCGCCTCGGTGTGGCCGGCACGCTTGAGCACCCCACCCTGGCGGGCGCGCAGGGGAAACACGTGGCCGGGGCGGCGCAGATCGGCGGGCCGGGTCTGGGGATGGATTGCCACCTGGATGGTGCGGGCCCGGTCCTCCGCCGAGATGCCCGTGCTCACACCGTTCTCCGGCCCCGCATCCACGCTCACGGTGAAGGCGGTCTGGTTGGCGTCGGTGTTGTGGTTCACCATCAGCGGCAGGTCCAGCGCGTCCAGGCGTTCCGGCTCCATCGCCAGGCAGATCAGACCGCGGGCCTCGGTGGCCATGAAATTGATCTGCTCGGGGGTGGCGAACTGGGCCGCGCAGATCAGATCGCCCTCGTTCTCACGGTTCTCGTCATCCACCACCACGATGGCGTCGCCGTTGCGGATCGCCGCCAGGGCATCGGCGATGGCGTCAAAACGGATGGCGGTGCTGCTGGTCGCAGAACTCATGGCAGGCGCCTCTGGCGGGCGACGCGGGCGCAATCGTCATTTATAAAGCCCTGTTCCTCGCCGCGAGAAGGGTTTCCTGCCATGGCCAGCTCGCTCCCCGCCCCTCCCGCCAGTTCCACCGCAGCCGGTCAGCGGGTGGCGGTGATCGGTGCCAGCGGCTACGGAGGGCTGCAGACCCTGCGCCTGCTGCACGACCATCCGGCCCTGACCGTGACCTTTCTCGGCGGCGAGCGCAGCAGTGGCCGGCGCTGGAGCGAGATCAACCCCTTCCTGCCACTGCCGGGGGATCCGCTGGTGCAGAGCCCCGATCCCGATGCGATCGCGGCCGCGGCCGACTACGCCGTGCTCAGCCTGCCCAACGGCCTGGCGGCCCAGCTGGTGCCCCCCCTGCTGGAACGGGGAGTCCGTGTGGTGGACCTCTCCGCCGACTACCGCTACCGCTCCCTGGCCCGCTGGCAGGAGGTGTACGCCACCGAGGCCCGCCAGGTTCCCCGCCAGGATGCCGACCTCTGCGCCGAGGCCGTTTACGGCCTGCCCGAGTGGCACGGGGAGCGCATTCGCACGGCCCGCCTGGTGGCCGCCCCGGGCTGTTTCCCCACCGCCTCCCTGCTGGGCCTGCTGCCCCTGCTCAAGCAGGGCCTGATCGACACCGGCGGCATCGTGATCGATGCCAAGACCGGCACCAGCGGCGGCGGCCGGGCGGCGAAGGAGCACCTGCTGCTGGCGGAGGCCTCCGAAGCGGTGGCCCCCTACGGCGTGGTGGGGCACCGCCACACCAGTGAGATCGAGCAGATCGCCGGCCAGGTGGCCGGACGGGAGATCCAGCTGCAGTTCACCCCCCACCTGATGCCGATGGTGCGCGGCCTGCTGGCCACGGTCTACTGCCGCCTGCGCGACCCCGGCCTCACCGCCGACGACTGCAGCACCGTGCTGCGCTCGGCCTACCGCGATGCCCCGGCGGTGACGGTGCTGCCGGTGGGCACCTATCCCTCCACCAAGTGGGTGCGCCAGACCAGCCGGGCGCTGCTCTCGGTGCAGGCCGACAGCCGCACCGGCCAGCTGATCGTGATGGGGGCCATCGACAACCTGGTGAAGGGCCAGGCCGGCCAGGGGGTGCAGTGCCTCAACCTGATGGCTGGACTGCCGCAGTGCCTCGGCCTGCCCCTGCTGCCGTTCTATCCCTGAGCCGCTGGGCGGCCAGTGCCACCGCCAACGGCAGGATGCGGTGCTCCTGGCGCTGGATGCGCGTTGCCAGGCTGGCGTGGTCGTCGTGGGCGTGCACCGGCACCGCCGCCTGCACGAGGATTTCTCCGGCATCCACCTCCTCGTTCACCAGATGGGCGGTGCAGCCGGCCAGCGTCACCCCGGCGGCCAGGGCCTGCCCCACCGCGTCCAGGCCCCGGAAGCTGGGCAGCAGGGAGGGGTGGATGTTCACCAACCGCCCGGGAAAGGCGGCCACCAGCCGGGGGCTGACGATGCGCATCCAGCCGGCCATCACCACCAGATCCACGGCCGCTGCCGTGAAGGCCTCGATCAGGGCGTCGTCCAGGGCCTCCCGGCTGGGGTGGCGGCGGTGGTCGATCAGCCGGCAGGGCACCGCCAGCCGCCCCGCCCGCTCCTGGGCCCGGCAGCCGGGGTTGTTCACCACCAGCAGCACCACATCGGCGGGGGGCTGATCGGCCCGGCAGGCCAGGATGAGGGCCTCGAAGTTGCTGCCCTCCCCCGAGGCCATCACGCCCAGGCGCAGCCGTCGACCCGCCGTGGTGAGGCCCGCCGAGCCTCCGGGCGGTGGCAACGGCCACTGGATCCCCCCCTGCTCCTGGCTAGGGTCTGCGGCAGCGGGCAGTTCGATCTCATGTCCCATCTCTCCATCCTGCCCACGGTGCTGCGCGATGCCGATCGCCTCGCCGCCAGCCTGGTGGCCGCCGGGCTGGAGCCCCGCTGGGGTGGCCGTCTGGAAGGTTTCGCCGGAGAGCACCAGTCGGTGGACCTGCAGGTGCGGCTTGGGGACGGCCAGCGGCTGGGCTGGGCCCGCCAGGCCGACGGCTCCCTGGCGCTGGTGGGTGACCTGCAGCGCATCAGCCGCAGCACCCGGCTGCAGGCTCTGATCTCGGCCATCACCCGCCGTTACGCCGCCGAGAAGGCCCTGGCTGACGCCTCCCGCCAGCTGGGCAACGCCCAGGTGAGCGTGAGCTCCTGAGCGGCGGCCTGCGGTGATCTCCGGCCCCGCCGCTTCCGCTCCGTCCGACCCCGGCACCACTGCCGGGCCCTCCAGCTCCCGGGACGGCAGCGGCAGCGGGCCCCAGGTGTCGCTGGATCTGCGGGCCTGCAGCGCCCATCTGGTGGCGGTGACCCTGGAGCTGCAACCCGAGCAGCTGGAGCTGGGCTTCTCCCTGCCGGCCTGGACTCCCGGCTCCTACCTGATCCGCGACTACGTGCGCCAGCTGGAGACCCTGGAGGTGCTCCAGGACGACATACCCCTTCCCGTGCGCCGCACGGGCGTCGCTGCCTGGTGCGTGACTCTGTCCCGCCTGGCGCCGGTGTGTCTGCGCTACCGCATCCTGGCCACCGAGCTCACGGTGCGCACCTGCCACCTCAGCGCCGAGCACGGCTTTCTGGCCCTGGCCGCCGTGGTGATGCAGGTGGCTGGTCAGCGTTGGCGGCCCCACCACCTGCGCCTGCGCCTGCCCGCCGGCTGGCGGGCGTTCGTTCCCCTGCCGGAGGAGACGGGCGGCGTCTGGCTGGCCCGGGATTTCGATCAGCTCGTGGACACACCGGTGGAGACCGGCCCCCACCCCTGCCACAGCTTCACTGTGGCCGGCGTGCCGCACCGCTGGGTGAGCTGGGGCACCACCCTGGCCGGTGCCGATCTGCCCGCCGCCGACCCCCGCTGGCTGGCCGATGTGGAGCGGGTGTGCCTGGCCTGCTGCCGGTTGATGGGGGTGGAGCGGCCGGCGGCGGAGCACTACCTGTTCGTGCTCCACCTCACCGACAACGGCTACGGCGGCCTCGAGCACGACCTCAGCACCGTGCTGCAGTACGGGCGCCGCCGCCTGGCGGACCCCGATGGCCGTCGCAAGCTGCTGCAGCTGGTGGCCCACGAATACCTGCACCAGTGGAATGTGCGCCGGCTGCGGCCCGCCGAACTCAGTCCCTACGACTACGACCGTCCGGTGGTGGTGCCCAGCCTCTGGTTCGCGGAGGGCATCACCAGCTACGTGGATCAGCTGCTGCCCCATGCCGCCGGCCTCTGCGGGGAAGCGGAGGTGCTCAGCGACCTGGGCGCCGACCTCAGCCGCTACCGGCTCACCCCGGGCCGCGCGGTGCAGAGCCTGCGCCTGAGCAGCCAGGAGGCCTGGGTGAAGCTCTACAAGGCCGACGCCTATGCCGCCGACAGCCAGGTGAGCTACTACCTCAAGGGGGCGCTGCTGGCGCTGGTGCTGGATCTGCACCTGCGGCGCCACGGCAGCGGTCTGCCGGCGGTGCTGCGCCGCCTCTGGCGCAGCCATGGCCGCCAGGGCCGGGGCTACCGGCAGCACGACCTGCTTGAGGCCTTCAGCGCCTTCGCCCCCGACCTGACCGGCCTGCTGCCCCAGTGGCTCGATGGCCTCGATGACCCGCCCCTGGATGGCTACCTGGCGGACGTGGGCCTGGCCCTCAAGCCCGAGTCCAGCGACGAACCCTGGCTGGGCTGGCATCTGCAGACCGCCACTGAGGGCTTGACGACCAGGCGGGTCTTGCGGGACTCTCCAGCCGAACAGGCCGGAGTGATGGTCGGAGATGAACTGATCGCCCTGGCTGGCCAGCGTCTGCGCCGCCCCGAGGATGTGGCCACCGTGCTCAAGGCGGCACCGGCCGATTCCCTGGAGCTGCTGCTGGCCCGTGACGGCCGGCTTATGGCCACCGCGGTGTCGCCGGCATCGCCCCGGCCCCAGGCCTGGACACTGGCGATCCAGGACACTGCTCCGCACGAGGCAGTCGATCTCCGCCGTCGCTGGCTGGCCCTGGAGCTGCCGTGACCCGCCACCACCAGGCCCTGATCCTGGCAGCGGTGGCTGCGGCCGGCATCGGGCTTGGTGGTCTTGGCTGGCTGGCCTGGGATGGGTCTGTCCAGCTGGCCGGTGCCGGCGGCCGCCGCTCCCTGCTCGATCTGCTCGACGAGGCCCGTCAGCCTCCCGGCCCGCCCCTCCAGGCCCCTGACCCGGCCCCGCCGCCGCCGCCCCATCCCAACTGGACGTCCCCCCTGCGCGGCAGCTGCCGCCCGCTCGACAGCCAGCGCCGTCAGCAGCTGCTGACCCTGGCCAGCCGGCTGCGCACGGCACCGGAGCGGATCGCCATCGATCCCACCAACTACGGCCAGCGCCACAGCCGTGACGCCTACGGCAATCCCCTCGACCCCACGCCCCGGCTGGTGGTGCTGCACGAGACCGTGTTCAGCATGGAGTCGGCCATCAACACCTTCCGCACCCCCCACCCGCGGGATGAGGACCAGGTGAGCTACCACGCCGTGATCGGCCTTGACGGCCGGGTGGTGAAGCTGGTGGATCCCAGCCGCCGGGCCTATGGCGCCGGCAACTCCGCCTTCCGCGGTGAGTGGGCGGTCACCAATTCCGCGGTGCGGGGGTCGGTGAACAATTTCGCCCTGCATGTGAGCCTGGAAACCCCGGCTGACGGCGAGCACACCGGGCCCGTGCACAGCGGCTACAGCGCCGCCCAGTACGACGGCCTGGCTGCCCTGCTGGCGGTGTGGATGGAGCGCTTTCCCATCCCCCCCGACCAGATCACCACCCACCGGGCCGTGGACCTGTGGGGTGACCGGGCCGATCCGCGCAGTTTCGACTGGGATGCGCTGCGGGTTCGCCTCGAGGCCCTGGGACTGTTCTGCTGATCAGATCAGCGGTGGCTTAGATCAGCGGTGACACGGGCAGCCTCTGGCGGCCGTAGATCAGGGCATGGAGTTCCGGGTCCTGCATCAGGGCCAGGATCCCCCGGGGATAGTCCAGCCGGCCGTTGTGCAGGTAAGCCAGGGTGGCCAGGCCCTTGGCATCCCTGGCACTGCCGCTGGCCATCAGCATGCGGTCGCTGGGCAGGTCGAGGGCCCGCTTGAGCCGGGCGAACTTGCCCACCAGCAGGGCCACGTTCTGGTCGGGGTCGAGCAGCTGGTTGCGGGCGGCTGTGATCTCCTCGGCGCTGGCGTCCTCGCCGAGCAGGCCCTGGTGCACCAGTTCGCCCACGCCGATCTGGGCGGGGCCGTGGGTGCTGAACAGCCCGGAATGGGCGGCGATCGGGTGGTCCTCGCCGGGTTTGGCATGGCGCAGTTCGTCGAGCAGGATCGCCGCCACCAGCATCGGGTTGATGTGCTCCCGGGCGCACTCGCTCAGGATCACCGGCCGCAGGACTTCGATCTGGCTGAGGGCGCGGGTGCGCAGGGGCTGGAACTGATCGATGCCGCTGCTGAACAGCTGGGCCAGGCGGGGCTGGGGTCCGTGCACACCGAAGCGGCGGTTCAGTTCCCGCAGTTCCTCGGGGCTGAAGCGCAGCGGGTCGGCGGCGATCAATTCGTCACCGGCGCCGTTGTCTCCGTCGGGCGTGAGCACCAGCTTCGACTCCATCCACAGCGGCGGGCCCTTGCCGGCCATGGGCAGGCTGAGAGCGAGCAAGAGAGTGGAGGCCGTGCCCAGGGCCCGGGCGGCCCGGGTGGCGATGGTTGCCAGGAGCCCGCGCTGGTGACGGCAGTGACCAGGCCACGAGTGACCAGGCCACGAGTGACGAGGCCACCAGCGCTCAGACCACGGCTGAACCTGCTGGCCCGACTCATTGACTGAGCGCGACTGATTGACGGAGATCGAGCCTGCAGAGTTTGCGGCTTGAACGTCGGCGGATCGAACCATTTCTTCATCTTAGGGGCCGCCAGCATTCCTTCCCAGAGCCCGGGCAGTGGTCGGACCCGCTGCCGTTCGTGGGCTGGCGCACAGGCTCCGGCCCTCACGACGCTTAGGTTGCCCGCGTTCCCCGCACCGGAGCAGCCGAGGCCATGACCGCTGCGTTCGACCCCACCGACCCCGGCCGCCAGTGGCAACGCTTCTGCGAGCTGCTCTGGTACGACGATGGCCTCGGCATCTGGCTGGATGTGAGCCGGATGGCCATCACCCCGCCCGAACTGGAGGCCCTGCGGCCGCGTTTCGCCCAGGCCTTCGAGGCCATGGCCGCCCTGGAGGCCGGCGCGATCGCCAACGCCGATGAGCAGCGCATGGTGGGGCACTACTGGCTGCGCGCGCCGGAGCTGGCCCCGGATGCCGCCACCGCTGCGCAGGTGGCCTCCGAGGTGGAGCGCATCGCCGCCTTCGGCCGCGAACAGCTGGCCGCCCGCCGCTTCAGCGCCGTGGTGTGGATCGGCATCGGCGGCTCCGGCCTCGGCCCCTTGCTGATGGTGGAGGCCCTGGGCGCGGTGGACCGGGGTCTGCCGTTCCACTTCATCGACAACGTCGATCCCGAGGGCATCAGCCACACCCTGGCGGCGCTCGGCGAGGGCCTGCGCACGGCGCTGGTGGTGGTGGTG
>SLIG01000175.1 GCA_007135755.1 Cyanobium sp. | reverse complement strand
GCATCGAGGAGCTCACGCTCCTCAGCTTCGAGGGGATGGTTGGTTTGAGGAAGATCGTTGGTGGTCGTCATAACTTGTCCCGATGGAGGTAATCGCGGGTGGCTTTTCGGCTGGGGATGATCGTCTTGAGAAACAGATGGTCGTCGGCTTCGACGTAGGGAACCAGATAGACATAGCCATTCACCTCGACGACGAGGATGCGCTGGTCGGGGTAGCGACCTGGATTGGGGTGAGCCAGCACATCGAGCAAGCCCCCGGTTTCGATGGCCACCACAACGGCCTCGAAACAGATCGAGCGTTGGGCCTGGAGCTGCTGGTTCTTGTCACTGCTCCAGCGAAAGGGCTTCATGCCGCCACCCTAGGCAGGGTGTCTGCCGATTGTCTTCAGCGCTGGCCAGCGGCAGCACGGCCAGCGGCAGCGGCGATCGCGCGATCCATGTCCTCTGGTTCGACTTTCGAGGCCCCCCTCGCCTTGGCGGCGCAGGCGCTCAGTTCTCATTACCGTGACAATTGTTCCCGACGAGAGGCCATGGCCACCACCATCGAGCTCGATCCGGAAATCGAGACTCGCCTCGAGCAACTGGCCCGGGCCACAGGCCGAAGCAAGGCTGCCACCATCCAGGAGCTCATCCAGTACGGAATGGATGAACTGGAAGACGGTTACTTCGGCGCCGTCGAGGCCGAGCGCGTGCGCCGCGGCGAATCAAGCACCCTTAGCCTTGACTCCGTAATCGCAGACCTTGACCTGGACGATTGAGGTCTCCAGCGCGGCTGAGCGGCAGCTGCGCAAGCTGGGCAGGCGCGCGTCAGACCCTTGATAGCGTGATAGCAGGCCTTGATCGTGGTGGACACCACGGTGGGGGCCGATCAGCCTGGTCGCAACAGCGCGACGCCCTCCGACGCTGAGAACCTCCGGTCAAAGGTCAGCACCGGCAATGCACCGGCGCTGGTGGCGCGGGCCAGGATCAGCTGGTCGGCCAGGTCGCCGCCTTGACGGAACTGATCCAGGGCATCGATGACCGCGTCGATGTCATCCACCACCACCCCACGGGTGCGCACCAGGCGCTCCAGCAGCTGATGGCGGGTGGCGCGATCCAGCTCGTAGCCCCGCAGCACCCAGGCCACTTCGGCGAGCACCACGTCGGGGAGATAGACGCCGCCGCCGGCGATGGCATCGAGGAAGGCCCGCTCGGCGACCGGTGTCTGCTGCGGATCGTCGCCGATCAGCAGCCGCACCACCACGTTGGTGTCAAGGGTCAGCACGGCCGGCGGCAGCGGCGATCGCGCGATCCATGTCCTCCACACTCATCACCCGCTCCACCTGGGGCCGGTGGCGGAACAGGTCCTCCGGTTCGTACTTCGAGGGCACGAGCACCAGGCGGCCATGCCGGTCGATCGAGGCCTGCAACCTGGCCCCGGGGGCCAGGCCGAGGGCCTCGCGCAGCTGCCGCGGGATCGTCAGCTGTCCCTTGGAGGTGAGGGTCACGGTGGCCATAGCTGCAGTGTAAGGCGGATTGCCTTACCTGGACGATTGAGATCTCCAGCGCGGCTGAACGGCAGCCGCGCAAGCTGGATAGGCGCGGACCAGGATCAGCCGAGGGCATGGCTCACCGCGTCGATGTCGTCCCGATGGCGGGTTGCGCAATCCTTCGGCGGCATCGTGCCAATCCTGCGATGGCATCGAAGAATTGGCCAGGTGGTAGCCGCCGTGGCTGCTCAGCCCCGGTCGAGCTCAGCCTGCAGCTCGGCGACCTGGCGCACCAGGTGCGGGGTCATTCGGCCTCAACGTTCACGCCGGCGAGCAGTTGCTCGTCTTCGGCTGCCATGGCTTCGCTGTAGAACACCGGGCCGGATTCGGCGGCGAGCGCTTCACGGCTGAGAAAGTCGAGAAACAGCCCCAGCATCAGGCCCCCAGAGTTGGACTTACATTGCGATCAGCCCAACCTTACGGCGGCTCGCTGGGCGGCGACTCCAGCGGCTCCAGCGGCGCCAGCGCCACCTGCTCCTGGCGGGTGGTCTGGCCATCGGCCAGCTGGCGCGTGAGCTCCAGGCTGAGCACCCCCGATGGGCTGGGCGTCACCGTGAAGCCGGCCTGTCCCGGCAGGGCATCGATCAGCACCCGCGACGCCGCGGTGCCGTCGCTCCACTCGCCGTCGAGCCCATAGGCCGGGCCGCAGCGCATCAGCACATCCCCGCGCCAGATCGATGATGGCGCCGCGCCGCGGCTGAACAGCACCGCCACGCTCTGGCCGCTGCGGTTGCGGCCCTGGAGCTGCAGCACAAACGCCCGACCCGCCAGGCTGCAGCCAGCCGGCAAGGGCGCCTCGCCCGACTGAAACGTCACCGCCTCGGCCCGCTGCAGCTCGCCGCGCACCAGCTCCAGGGCCCGCTCGCCCGCCTGCCGCTCCCGAAGCCAGCGGCCCAGGCGACCCACGTGGCGCAGGTCGCCCACCAGCAACTGCAGCACCATGGCGCTCACCAGGCCCGAGAGCACCAGCGTCACCAGCAGCTCCACCAGCGTGAAGCCAGCACAGCGAGATGGTCGCTTCATCACGCCCTCTCGTCGCGCACGCAATCGGCGGCGCTGGCCCCGCCGCCGGCACCGGTGTGGCGCCCCAGGCGCAGCACCCCCAGCGGCAGCGCCATCACCAGGCAGCGGCGCAGCTCGGTGCCGGCACTGGACACCACCACGGTGCCGCCGTCGATCAGCAGCCCGTTGGCCGTGAAGCGCAGCTCCAGCGGCAGGTTGTGGCTGATCTCCAGCCGGCCGCCCGCCACCTCAGCCGCCTCCAGCAAGCCGCCGGAGCCGTCCACCGAGAGGCTGCGGCTGCGGCCGTGGCGGAGGGCCAGATCGCGCTCGCGCTCGATCACCATCGCCAGCTCCCGCGCCGCCACCTCCACCCGCTGCCGGGCCAGAAAGCCCTGCCCCGTGAAGGCGCCGATCGCCAGCAGCAACCCCAGCACCATCACCGCCATCAGCAGCTCCTGCAGGGTGAACCCCTCGGCGGCGCGGTGGGCAGTTCGGGCGCCCGCGCGTTCACCCCTGCGCCAGCTCACGAGTCACCTCCCGCAGGTGCGCAGAGGCCATACACCGCCAGATCGAACACCCGCGTGCGGCTGTGGTCCTCGCCGATCCGCGCCGTGGCGGTGAGGGTCTGGGCGGCGGGGTCGCCCGTGAGGGTGAGGGCAACCTTCGGATCGCCTGCGGGATCGCTTTGGGCGTCGCTCTGAACACCGTGCTCAACACACCCGACATCGGGCACCGCAACGGACCCATCGCGGCGCGCCGCCGCCAGGGCCTGCAGCCGCGCCTGCAACGCCAGCAGCTGTTCGTCGGCCTGGCGCTGCTGGCTCAACAGCTGGCCGGCGTCGTGGCTGGAGTGGGCGGTGCGGGCCCAGATCCCCAGCGAGCCGGTGAGCGAGCCCAGCACGATGCTGCCGGCCACCAGCACTTCCACCAGGTTCATGGCGCCACCTCCTCGCCCGCCGCGGCCGAAGCGCGCAGGCCCCGCTCCTCGATGCCCACCAGCTGCGGGGGCTCCTCGATCCAGTGCAGCGCGAAGGCAGCCCGCGGCGCCGGATCGCGGCCCGTGAGCTCCAGCACCAGCTCGCCGGTGCCCTGGTCGGGGTTCTCCTGCTGGGAGCCGCCACCCGGCTCATACGACACCACCCGGTAGCCCTCACCGGCGTCCAGCCCGGCGCAGAGCGGTCCGCCCGTCAGCGCCTCCGGGCAGTCGCGTTGCACCCGGCCGGCCCACAGCTGGGCGGCGCTCATCAGCTCATCTTCCGCCTGGCGGCGCTGGCGCTGCACCGCCGCCTGCAAGCGGCTCTGCAACGCCAGGGTGAGCAACAACAGGCTGCTGAGCATCAACAACAGCGCCACCAGCATCGACATCGGCAGCAGGAATCCCTCCTGCCCCGGCGGCGACGAACGACGGGCCGCAACAGCCCTCCTCAACATGAAAGAGCCAGGCATCCACACACCTCGGCAACGACCGCATCAGCGTTGCCACGGCCCACCGCAGGCCCGCAACCATTCGCAACACCTGTACAGTGGCGCGTACAGGCGAAATCGGAATGGACGCCATCTCCTACACCGCGGCGCGGGCCAACCTGGCCGGCACCATGAGCCGCGTTTGCGACGACCACGAGCCGGTGGTGATCACCCGCCGCGGGGAGCCGGCGGTGGTGATGCTGTCGCTTGAGGATTTCAAGGCACTGGAAGAAACCGCCTACCTGCTGCGCAGTCCCGCCAACGCGCAACGGCTGCTCCGCTCCATCGCCGCCCTGGAGGCCGGCCGGGGTAAGGAGCGCGAGCTTTCATCAGGCGCTTCATGATGAACACAGCACCAGCTCAGCACCAGATGTCGTGAAGTTGATCTTCTCCGAGCAGGCTTGGGAAGATGATCTCTATTGGCAGCGACATGACCGCAAACTGCTGCAGCGCATCAACAAACTGATCGAGGAGATTCGCCGTGATCCCTTCAGCGGGATCGGCAAGCCAGAGCCGCTGCGCCATGCCCTGGCGGGCTACTGGTCACGGCGGATCAACGACGAGCACCGCATCGTCTACAAACCAGCTGACGAAGGCCTCCTGATTGCCCAGTTGCGCTATCACTACTGACCTTCCGTTCAGAAGCCTCCTCAACAGCGCCGCACGTGGCGCCACATCGAGGACGCTGCTACCGCGCCTGAAGCAGCGCAGTCCCGGGCGTCATCCCCCGCAGAAAGCACTCCAGCGGCAGGCAGTCGATGCCGTCGACGCGCAACGGTTCGGGGCCGAGATGGAGGAGAACCGTCTCACTCTCGGGATAATCCTCCCGGAACGCCTTGAGGCCCGCCAGATCGCGGCGCTGCACGCTGCGGCTGCGCTTCACCTCCAGGGCCACGAATGTGCCGGGGCCGTACACCACGAAATCCACCTCGCGGCCGGCGCGGGTGCGCCAGTAGTGCAGCGTTTCGGTGCCGCCACTGTTCGGCGACGATCCGCTCACTCAGGCGCTCGGGCCGGGCCTGGTAGAGGCGCTGGAGCTCCGGATCCAGCAGATCAAGCCAGAGTGCATCGGCCAGCCGCTGCCGCAGCCAGGTGGACTTCCCCGTGCCCCGGGGGCCGAACAGGAAGAAGCTCCCCGCTGGCGCCTGAAACAATCGCCCGAAAACCGCCAAAAATGCTGCTGATCCGGCGACACTGCCGCCATTTTTGCATGTGACTTAGGGACGAACTCGATCCAGCTCCTCGCGCAGGTCTCTCCAATCGGGCTGATCATCGCGGTTCTCCCAGATGCCGCGTGCCTGGCGAAGACGGGCCAAGAGCCTCTGTCGCTCGTCGTCGGAGAGATCGATAGGGGTCTTACTCATCGCTCGTGATCGCTCGCCATCCGCTCACACCTCCCAGATAGGCCCCAGATCCAACGTCAGCCCAGCGAAAAGCTCTCCGCCATCCAGGCTGGTGGCGCCGTCGAGGCGCTCAGGGTTGGCTGCGGCACCAGCCCGCCAGATCTCCACGGCCCGCTCCTCGGGCAGCAGCAACCAGCCCAGCTGGGCGCCATTGGCCAGGTAGGCGTCCATCTTGCGGCGCAGGGCGGTGAGGCCACGTGGCCCCTCATCCGAAGCACTCGACAGCTCCACCACCAGATCGGGGCAGAGGGGCGCAAACCCTCGCCGCTGCTCAGGGCTCAGGGCCTGCCAGCGCTCCAGCCGCACCAGCGAGGCATCGGGGCTGAGCACCGAGCCATCGGGGAGGCGGAAGCCGCTGGAGCTGTCGAACACGGTCCAGGTTCCGGCGGCTTTGGAAAACTGCGTGAGCTGGAACAGCAACTCGTTGTTGCGGGCCCCGGTTTCACCGCCGGTGGGCGTCATGGCGATCAGGTGGCCATCGGCCGACAGTTCCAGCACGGCATCGGGATTGGCCTGGCACACCCGCTCGAACTGATCGGCAGTAAGCCGCAGGTCCCACGGCAGCTGCAGCGGCTGCAGGACCGCTGATGGGATCGGCGGTGCCAAGGTCATCGGCATACCCCTATTGATATTGAGGCTAAGCGAGCCATCCGTCTCATGAGACGTAGCGCCCCGCTCAAACGTCCCAGATCGGCGCCAGATCCAGCGCCAGAGCGGGGAACAGGTCACCGCCATCGAGGCTGGCGGCGTTCTCGAGGCGTTCGGGGTTGGCAGCGGCACCGGCCCGCCAGATCTCCACGGCCCGCTCCTCGGGCAGCAGCAACCAGCCCAGCTGGGTGCCATTGGCCAGGTAAGCGTCCATCTTGCGGCGCAGGGCGGTGAGGCCACGCGGGCCCTCATCAGAAGCACTCGCCAGCTCCACCACCAGATCCGGGCAGAGGGGCGCAAAACTTCGCCGCTGCTCGGGAGTGAGGGCCTGCCAGCGTTCCAGGCGCACCAGGGAGGCGTCGGGGCTGAGCACCGAGCCATCGGGGAGGCGGAAGCCGCTGGAACTGTCGAAGGCCTGCAGGGGCAAATCGCTGCGGCGGACCGCCAGCCAGAGCAAGGCACCCAAGGCCTGATTTCTGGCCCCGGTTTCGCTGCCGGTGGGCGTCATGGCGATCAGGTGGCCATCGGCGGAGAGTTCCAGCACGGCATCGGGATTGGCCTGGCACACGCGCTCGAACTGATCGGCGGTGAGCCGCAGGTCCCACGGCAGCTGCAGGGGCTGCAGTAACGCTGACGGGCTCGGCGGTGCCAGGGTCATCGGCATACCCCTACGTATCCAGAGGGTAAGCGGGCCATCCGTCTCAAGAGACGCAGACCATGGCGCTATCGTTTCTGCTATCAGCCACGAAGACCATGGCCCAGGTGCTGATCCGGCAACTGGACGATCGGGTGCTGGCCGCGCTCAAGGCGCGCGCCCGTGCCCAGGGCGTCTCGCTGGAGCAGAGCCTGCGCGATCTGCTCACCGCCGCCGCTCAGGACGGCGACTCGCTGCGGGCAGAGCTGGCCAGGCTGCGGGCCACCACGCCGGCCGCCGGCCGCAGTCTCGACGTGGCCGCCCTGATCCGCGAAGACCGTGATAGCCGCTGAACTGGGTGGCTCCTGGGTGGTGGATGCTTCGGTGGCCTTCGGCTGGTTCGCCGCGGTGCCGGGATCGGAGCAGGCCACGCGGCTGCTGGATGCCGGGCCAGCCGCTCAGCTGCTGGCGCCGGATCTGGTGCTGGTGGAACTGCTGAACACGGCCTGGAAAAGCCTGCGGCTGGGAGCGATCACCACTGAGCAGTTCCAGGTGCTGGCGCACCGCGCCGCCGAACCATTCCATCGGCTGCTTCCCTCCGCAGCGCTTCTGGCCCGGGCCGGCCACTGGTGCCGGGAGCTCGATCACCCCGCCTACGACTGCCTCTACGTGGCCCTGGCCGAACGGGAAAACGCCACGCTGATCACGGCCGATCAGCGCCTGCTTCGCAAGCTGGAGCAACCGCGGCCGGGCCGGCCTGCCGCGCTGGATCTGGCCTTCCTAACGACCTGACCCCACCAACCACCGCACATCCCGCGCCAGCACGTCGGCCAGCTTCGGGTTCCACTCGGGCAGCGACTCCCACTCGGCGTGGCTGTACACGAGCAGATCGGTGGCCAGGGGCAGGGGGCTGGTGTCCCAGCGGCGCAGGCGCTCCCACACCGGCAGGTCGCAGTGGCGCAGGATCAATAGCAGGTCGAGGTCGCTGCCCACGCCGGCATCGCCGCGGCCGTAGGAGCCGAACACCCCCACCGCCTGGAGATCGGGATTGGCGGCGGCCTGCTGCTCGGCCCAGGCGCGGGCCTGCTCAAGCACCGCCTCGGAGCTCGGCCAGCGCAGCACCACCATGGCTACTGGTTCAGCTTGAGCACCGCCATGAAGGCCTCCTGGGGCACCTCCACGCGGCCCATGGCCTTCATGCGTTTCTTGCCCTTGGCCTGTTTCTTGAGCAGTTTCTTCTTGCGGGAGATGTCGCCGCCGTAGCACTTGGCGAGCACGTCCTTGCGCATGGCGCTGATGCTTTCGGAGGCGATCACGCGGCTGCCGATGGCGGCCTGGATGGGGATCTTGAACTGCTGGCGGGGGATCAGCTCCTTGAGCTTCTCCACCAGCGACTTGCCCACCGCGTAGGCCTTGTCGCGGTGCACGATGGTGGTGAGCGGGTCGGCCTTCTCGGCGTTGATCAGCACATCGAGGCGCACCAGCTCGTTGCGGCGGTAGCCGATCAGGGAGTATTCCATCGAGGCGTAGCCCTTTGTGCGGCTCTTCATCTGATCGAAGAAGTCGCTCACCACCTCCGCCAGCGGCACCTCGTAGTGGAGGGTGACGCGGTCGGTGGTGATGTATTTCATGTCGATGAACTCACCGCGACGCTCCTGGCACAGCTCCATCAGGGCGCCGTTGTAGATGTTGGGGGTGTAGATCTCCAGCTTCACGTAGGGCTCCTCGATGAACTCCCGCTGCTGCGGATCGGGCAGGGTGGCGGGATTGTCGATCATCAGGGTGCTGCCATCGAGCATGGCCACCCGGTAGATCACCGAGGGGGCGGTGACGATCAGATCGAGGTTGTATTCGCGCTCCAGCCGCTCCTGCACGATCTCCATGTGCAGCAGGCCGAGGAAGCCGCAGCGGAAGCCGAAGCCCATGGCGCTGCTGGTTTCCGGCTCGTACTGCAGGGCGGCGTCGCTGAGCTGGAGCTTGCCCAGGGCTTCGCGCAGGTCGGGGTACTGGTCGGCGTCGGTGGGGAACAGGCCGCAGAACACCATCGGCTTGGCCTCGGTGTAGCCGGGCAGGGGCGCCGGCGCCGGATTGGACGCCAGGGTGATGGTGTCGCCCACGCGGGCATCGGCCACGGCCTTGATCGAGGCGGCCAGGTAGCCCACCTCACCGGCGTGGAGGCTGTCGGTGGGGCGCTGATCGGGCGCCATCACACCCACCTCATCGAGCTCGTAGGTTTTGCCGCTGGCCATCAGCAGCACCTTGTCGCGGCGGGAGAGCTTGCCGCTGATCACGCGGAAATACACGATCACGCCCCGGTAGGGGTCGTAGTAGGAGTCGAAGATCAGGGCCTGCAGCGGTTCGGCCACCCGATCGGCGGGCGGCGGCACGCGGTCGACGACGGCCTGCAGGATCTCGGGCACGCCGAGGCCGGTTTTGGCGGAGCAGGCGATCGCCTTGGAGCAATCGAGGCCGATGATCGCCTCGATCTCCTCCTTGATGCGCTCGGGGTCGGCACCCGGGAGGTCGATCTTGTTGAGCACCGGGATGATCTCCAGATCGTTCTCCAGCGCCAGGTACACATTGGCCAGGGTCTGGGCCTCCACCCCCTGGCTGGCATCCACCACCAGCAGGGCACCTTCGCAGGCCTGCAGCGAACGGCTCACCTCATAGGAGAAGTCGACATGGCCGGGGGTGTCGATGAGGTTGAGCACATAGCTCTCGCCATCGGCGGCGGTGTAGGCCATGCGGGCGGCCTGGAGCTTGATGGTGATGCCGCGTTCGCGCTCCAGCTCCATGTTGTCGAGGAACTGCTCCTGCATCTCCCGCGCCGCCACGGTGCCGGTGTCCTGCAGCAGGCGATCGGCCAGGGTGGATTTGCCGTGGTCGATGTGGGCAATGATGCAGAAATTGCGGATCCGTGAAACGGGAACGTCGGTCATGCGCCGGGGGGCAAGGCGGTGGAGGCCGAACCGTGGCCGCATCTGAGCGGAGAGGCCAGGGGCGGAGGCTCAGCTGATCCTAAGGAGGGGGGGAGCCAAAACCCCGACATCTACCTAAGGTTGGTGCACCGGCAGCGGAGCCAGCCCGCGATGGCCAGCAGCGGTTCGAGCGGTGCGGATTTCGCGGCAGCAACGCCGATCGAACAGCGCTTCATCTCCCGCGCCGAAGGAGAGCGGCTGCTGTTTGGCGCCGCGGCAGACCTGGCACGGCAGCAGGGGCTGCTGCAGGCCGACAACCCAGCGCTGTTCGAGCAGTCGCGGATCGGCCAGAGCAGCTATGCCCTGGTGAACGAACAGCACAAGGTGCTGGCCCGGATCCCGCTGGAGGCGGCGCGCAAGCGGTTGCGGCAACGGGTGCGGATCGCCCGGCGGGTGCTGCGGGGCCCGCTGCGCAAGCTGCCGGCAGTGGCCAAGCAGGGGCAATCGGGATTCACCGTGAACCAGCTGCGGCTGATGGACGAGGAACCACGGGCGCTGGCCTGGGCGATCGGCAGCGCCGAAGCGTTCCCGGATCGCGGTTCACGGCTGGAGCATGGACTGATCACGGCCGGGCTGCTGTGCCTGTGCGTGGTGCCGGGGCTCTGGTATGGGGGTGTGCGGATCAAGCAGCGGCGGCTGTACAAGGAGGAGCTGAAGAGCCTGGTGTCGCGCTGGCGCAGCAAGGGCCGGCCAGACCCACCGGACAGCTTCTTCCGGCTGTATGCGCTGACGCGACGCTGAGCCAGGTTTGGCGGTGGCTGCCTAGGATCGCTGCACACCGAACTGGATACCGCCATGAGCAGCGAAGCCACCACCACCGACCCACGGGCGCTGACGATCGAGAACGTGGAGCGCACGCTGGATGAACTGCGGCCTTACCTGATGGCCGACGGCGGCAATGTGGAAGTGGTGGAGATCGAGGGTCCGATCGTGAAGGTGCGGCTGCAGGGCGCCTGCGGCAGCTGCCCCAGCAGCACGATGACACTCAAGATGGGCATCGAGCGCAAGCTGCGCGAGGCGATTCCTGAGATTGACGAGGTGGTGCAGGTGCTGTAAAGCCAACATCTGATCAAGGCTCTCAAACACAATCGCAGTCGCCAATTCGATTGGGATCAGTACAGGGAAGCAAAACGTTGTTTGGTGGATTGCAGACGAATACACTGCGGGCATGGGCTGTGACACAGCCGCCGAGGTCACCCAAGTTGGAGCCTTGCAGGTTCGCAGGTGGCACAATCCGATAAGTCACACTGCGAAGATCTGATGCTGGACATCCGTTTCCGGGGCCGCGCGTCAACTGTGCATTCCCGAGCGCAACCCCAGTTACATTCGCAGGATCAGCATCGTGGAGTAGCACTCCATTTCGTGAAACCGGAGGCCCGCATCGCCAGATAGCCGGGGCATTATTGTTTAGTGGGTCTGGTGCATTGTAATACTGAATCCTACTAGTGGCATTCGGATCTGCATAAGTTCCACCAGGCCTGGGGACAAGAAGGGTGAACGAGTCGGCTCCACCCGCGCAGCCCGGTGGATTGGCAGCACCAAGTTCGATGGACTCAGCCTCGGAGGCCTCAATCTGAACAAGATAGTTGAGTCGACTCACGTCCTCCCGCAGGGCCTGGGCCACGGCGAGACGTCGCTCCTCGAACAACTGACTTATCATCACCTGGGCAGTGATGACCGCGAGGATACCGGCGATGAGACTCGCGACCAGCAGCTCGGTGAGCGTGAAACCAGCAGATTCATGCTGTCTGAAGATTTTGAAAGGGTAACGTCGGGATATGAGGAAGTTCATAGTGTTTCCCAGTTGGTGCAGTTAAGCGCAGTTGAATTTGGGGGCCTGCCGATCTGAACTGATCCCAGTGTTGGAGATAACCTTACACAACGAACCGGTGCGGCACCATTGAGGCTGATGGTGAGCTGGAAGTTGGTGCCGGGAGGGCCTGCTCCACCAGCTCCCGCGATCCACAACCCCCGTGGTGTGAACGTAAACGGACTTCCAACCGTCGCGATGGAAACTGAATCTTGCTGAACTTCCTGGGGCACCCGTAGCACAGTCTCCACGGCGGTGCAGCCAGCATCGACTGAGGCAATCTGCTGACCTGCAGAATAACTCGCATCGGCCGAAAAGGTGATAGCACATCCACCCTCAGTGCTGGCCACCCGCACTTCATCGGCGGCAGCATTGCGCACCTGCTCAAGCCAGCCTGCCACTTCAAGGGCAACCGACTGCACGCGTGCCCGGCGTACAATAAAGAGGAATCCTCCGACTCCCACAGCACCAAGGACGCTAAGGATGGCGATGGTGACCAGCAGCTCCAGCAAGGTGAAGCCTGATCGGCGGGATCCGGGAGTATTGATGCTTGGCAGGAGTTCAGGGCTCATGAGCAGTCATGGACACCAGGCAGTAACCAAAGGAGAGATGCGAAAGATTCTTAACACGCGAGGAGGGACTGACGCATCTGACCAGGTCACCTCGACAACATGGTTGTCGGCAATGCCTGGTTCAACACGGGTGGCGGCGTTCCTCGTCACCCCACCGCCTGGCTGGGGAAAAAGAGCATTGTTGTTGATCCGAGCAACAAAATTACCGGTGATGTGCGTGCTAGCGGTGGTTGATCTGCAGGCTGTAAAAAAGGCATTGACATTTCCAGCGTTGGCGGGATCTGGGAAAAAATAGAATGAATCACCAACAGCACCGATTGCAGTAGGTCCAGTGCCAACTGCGCCAGCACATGCGGTTGCGACGGTTACCGGAGTAGCAGGAACTTCTCCCTGGGGAACACGACATGCTGTGTAGATCTCTGAGATCCTGCTGATTTCCGCAATCTGGGCGTCAATTCGTCTGCTTTGGTCGGCCCGAAGACCAGTTCCACGTACTGACTGAGTAATGAGATTGAAAGCCGCGATACTGCCAATGGTCGCGACAATGATCACGATCGAAGAAACAAGAACTTCAAGGAGAGTGAAGCCATGCGCGCAGGTCCTTAGCACAGCGCCCTGTTCCGGATGAAGGTGATGACTAGGGGGCTTAAACGATTTCACGGGGATACCTCACTACAAGCCAAATCCAGAAGACTGAGTGAAGCTACGAGCCACAAAATCGATCAGTGCACGGCCAAAGGCGAATCCACCGGTGCCTGCGCCACTAGCCTGCCCACCGGATCCATTGAAGGTGCGCATCCTGACGCCACCATTTAAGGTCAGATTATTGGTCCAGATCTGCCCCATGATGTTATCCGAGTTTCCGCCTCCATTGACCCGTACTTCACCAAATGTAGCATAGATATTATAGCCAACACCGGTTGAGTCTCCATTTATGATAAATCGGTTGTTTGCTGACGAATAGAAGTTAAGCAAGCGACGAACCGAAAAGTCTTCTTCATTATCTCCAGTCGTATCGCAGTTGTATCCACCACGATCGGCACACAGCTCAAGGAACGTGTTGAGCCTTAACGCCTGAGTGATCGGAGTTCCAGGGGTGACGTTTGGCCAGCGAATGAGGCATGGACCCACACCGGCATCGCTGGTTGCACCCACACAAGTGCTGGGTGCGGTAGGTAGAGGGTCCGATAGCGATGAACGAAACAGACCAGTGCTGTTGCCATGGATCCGGTAGGTTCCAGCATTGCCACTGCCGATGCCGACATCGCCGGTACCCGTGAAGAAGATATTGATCTTGGCTAGCGTTGTGTCGATGTAGAGAGTGCTGTTGCCTGATGGATTGATGCTTTGAACCCTGCAGTTGATGTCGTAGTAGGGCCGGCCACTGGCCGGGTCGGGTAGATTCCGGATGTAACAGGGATCTAGGGCTGCATTATTGAGAGCAGTGCCATCAATTCTCCTGAAGTTGCTGCCGCTTCTGAGTACGATGCCACTCCAGGCATTAGGAACGGCAGATGTTGCCTGGCCGCCATTGTTGAGGGCATCTGCAAATCTGACAGGATCGAAATACAGGTAATCGTACTTCGAATTCACCTGTACATTGGGAGCAGCCGGATTACCCCCCGGATGGTTGTACACCGGGGGATTGAAACTGAACTGTCGCGGCAGAAAACTGATGTTGGCCAGGCTCGAAGTGCCCGCCGTGCAGGTGGAATTGGGAGTTCCATTGAGGACAGACGGCTCCAATGGATCGTTCCCGGCCCAGCAGGCCGCCTCGGTGACCAGAGAGCCATCCTCTTGGATGATCTGCTTGATGTTGTTGCTCCCACCAGCCTGGCCCCCATTCATGCCGGCGTCAGGCCAGAGACATCATTCTGGAGGGGACCTCCACAACCCTCATCATCGACCTTGTCACGGCCCCAGTTGCGCCCGCCGAAAACGTTCTGGCCAAAGGAGCGCTTGCAGCACTTGGGCACCACCTCAAACTCCCGTGCCACTCTCGCCGTGCTAGTTCTCCCACTGGGCTGGGCCACGGATCCCACTACCGAGATCCGGATGAGGCTGCGGCGGGCGCCTGTTCGGTAAAGCTCAAGAAAGGGAGTAACATCGTTCGGTGGGTTTGGATCAGTGAAATTCAGCGAATTTCCTGCAGCGTCGACATAGGGCTGGCGTGATTCGTTGAGGAATTCAATCGACTCAACGGTGAACTGTCCGCGCCCAGGCTGGCCAGGCACCAGATCACGACTGGCGTTGAGAGCGAACCTGGTAATCGCGGCAGGGTCTGGGACCGTGAATGCAGGAACTGCTGCGTTGATCGGGGTGAGGTCATTGTTGAAGGCAGTGCATATATTTCGAAAGTCCGATTCAGGTGTCGCCCACCTCGAAGAGTCCCAGTTGTCTGTGGTACCGGCAATCAGCAGGTGGCGGTTTCTCTCCTGGTTGAGGGTATTTCCAAACTCCGCAATGGCTGCCTCCGCAACATCCCGAGCCTGGCGGTTCTGCACCTGGAACGCCTGGCCGATGAACCCCAGCTGCCCGCGCGAGGCCAGCGCCGCAACGCCCAGCAGGAGCACGAAGGCGGCGATCAGCGCCACCGCCAGCGCGTAGCCCCGCTCCGCCAGGCTGCCGCCGCCCCGCTGGCGGGCCCGCAGCATCGCCAGCCTCAGCAGCAAGTCCAGGGCTCCCCGGCCGTTGCTTGGTTGGTCCATGGCGTATCAGGGCGTCCACTCCTTCGTTCAAGCTACCCCCGCACAGCCGTCAAGGCACCGGGGGCAACGCTTCATCACCGTGCTCTCAGCCAGGCCGCCGCAGCGCCCGGCTCCTACGCTGCGGGCCGCCGTTCCCGCCCCGCCGTGCTCGATCAGCGCCTGCTGCGCGACAACCCCGAGCAGATCGTGTCCCAGCTGGCCCGCCGCGGCCTCACCGTCGACCTCACCGGTCTGCAGCTGATCGCCCAGCAGGAGCGGGATCTCGAGCAGCGCCGCAGCGAACTCCAGGCCGAGGGCAACCGCACCGGCAAGCAGGTGGGCCAGCTGATCCGCGGCGGCGCCGCCGCCGATGGCCCCGAGGTGGCCGCCCTGCGCGAGCAGGGCAACCGCATCAAGCAGCAGGTGGCGGTGCTGGAAGAGGAGGAGAAGAGCCTCGAAGCCCGCCTGCGCGAGCAGCTGCTCACCTTCCCCAACCTGCCCGCCCCCGAGGTGCCCGAGGGCACCAGCGAGGCCGAGAACGTGGAGGTGAAGCGCTGGGGCAGCCCCCGTAGCGAAGCCGGCCTGCTGGAGCACTGGCAGATCGGCGAGCGCCTCGGCCTCTGGGAAACCGAGCGCTCGGTGCGCATCGCCCAGAGCCGCTTCATCACCCTGCTCGGCGCCGGCGCCCGCCTGGAGCGCGCCCTGATCAGCTTCATGCTCGATCAGCACACGTCGCGCGGCTACACCGAGGTGCTGCCGCCGGTGCTGGTGAACAGCGCCAGCCTCACCGGCTCCGGCCAGCTGCCCAAGTTCGCCGAGGAGAGCTTCCGCTGCTCAGGCGACGACCTCTGGCTCACCCCCACCGCCGAGGTGCCGCTCACCTCCCTGCACCGCGACGAGGTGCTCGCCGCCGAGCAGCTGCCCCTGCGCTACTGCGCCTACACCCCCTGCTTCCGCCGCGAGGCCGGCTCCTACGGCCGCGACACCCGCGGCCTGATCCGCCTGCACCAGTTCAACAAGGTGGAGCTCTACTGGTTCACCCGTCCCGAGGAGTCGGCCGCCGCCCACGAACAGCTCACCCGCCACGCCGAAGCCATCCTCGAAACCCTCGACCTCCCCTACCGCCGCATCGAGCTCTGCACCGGCGATCTCGGTTTCTCGGCGGCGCGCACCTTTGATCTGGAGGTGTGGCTCCCCGGCGCCGGCACCTACCGCGAGATCTCCAGCTGCTCGGTGTGCGGCGACTTCCAGGCCCGCCGCGCCTCGATCCGCTTCAAAGACGCCGACACCAAGGGCACCCAGCTCGTGCACACCCTCAACGGCTCCGGCCTGGCCGTGGGCCGCACCATGGCCGCCCTGCTCGAAAACGGCCAGCAGCCTGATGGCTCCGTGCAGCTCCCCGCCGCCCTGGTGCCCTACTTCGGGGGGGAGAGGATCGGCTGAAGCACAGTGACCAACCGCCTGGAATCAGGACGATGGATGAAGCCCAACACCTGAGCACCCAGCTGGAAGGCATGGAGCGCGTGCTCGATTCCGACACCGGCGCGATCCTGTTTCGCCACCGCACACTGCGGGGCATCCCCGATCTGGTGCTCGAAGGCGATGACTACACCCTGGAGTTCAACTGCTTCGCAGAAGCCCAGGGCTACGGCCCCACCTTGCTCTGCATCGACATCCGCAACCCGGCAGGGCTGGCCAGGCTGCTGGCGGAACCGTTCAAGGCCCAGCTTCCGGTGGCGGTGTAGGCAGCGATCCTGTACAGCCTGTACAGATCCCGTTTGGTCGCAATCAACGCTCCGCACCAGGCCCTGCGACCTGAAGGGGCCCCCAGTGGTCAGATCTCCCGGGGTCAGGAGTTCACTGGCCACTCCGGGCTGGTGAACGCACCTGAGGCGGGGGGCTTGGCTGATCAACACCACCACCAGCATTCTCGATGGGGTTCTCAGCCGAACGGTGGAAGGCTCCACTGCCTGCGCATCAGCCGCAAGGTTCGTGCCGTGCTGAGGCGGGAAGGCAACCTGTTGCGCCTGCTCAGCCTGCACCCAGACCACGATTCGGCCTACCACTGAAAAGCCGGCCCTACCACCACCGCTAGCGTGATATCACCGGCTGCACGGGCCCGTTGACCCTCTGAGCGACAACGGATGATCGCCATGCCCCTCACTGCCAGCGAGACCGGCGCTCGCAACAATGAGCCGCTGTTCAATCTCACGCCGTTGTCCAAAACCACGGGAACCTGGAACGTGTTCAACAGCGCCAGTGGCTTCCTGCTCCCCACGGCACCGTTCCCAGCCCAGACGCCTCCCTGGTGAGCTTGGAGCCCTGACCCGCCCCCGCACCATGAGAACGAAACCAGCCACCACCTGGTACGACAACCAGCAGCGCCGCCGCAACTCCCCCTTCTGTCGTCGCATCGATCGCTCCTTCAAGTTCCGGGTGCTGATCGCCGCGGCCTGCTCCTTCGCGCTGCTGTCGCTGGTGAACCGCTTCGAGAACTGCCATGGCTCCCGGCTCGCGCCGAATTGCCTCACCAGCGACTATCTCGACATCATCAGCATCGGCAATGTGGAGACGTTCAGCCTCGTGGCCGCTGCCTTCGTTTACATCTTCGAGGCGGGCAAGCGCAAAGAGCGCGAGCATCACGAGATGTTCGATCTCCTGCTCGCCCAGCGCCAGGCCGGCGCCTCCAACAGCCTCGGCCGCATCCGCGCCCTGGAGGATCTCTCCGCCGCCGGGCTCTGGCAGGACGGCTTCGATCTGCAGCGCACCAACCTGGCGGGCCTGCGCATTCCCTTCAGCCGCTGGCGGGGCGCCAACTTCTCCGGCACGGTGCTGCGCCAGGCCGATCTCCACGGCGTGGATCTGCAGGGCGCCGATTTCAGCGATGCCGATCTCACCGGCGCCGATCTCTCGGAAGCCGATCTCACCGGCGCCCGCTTCGCGCGGGCCCGCCTCAGCCAGGCCGATCTGCGCGGCGCCCGCCTCGCCGGCGCCGACTTCCACGACGCCGACCTCAGCGGCACCCTCGCCGACCAGCCGCTGCCGTCCAACGGTGCCGCCGCCGGCAGCCCCACAATGGATGTCCAACGCGACGCGAGCTGAATGGGTGTTCTGGCGGCCCTGGCGATCCTCGCCGGCCTGATCGTGGTGCACGAGGCCGGGCACTTCTTCGCGGCCACCTGGCAGGGCATCCGCGTGAGCAGCTTCTCGATCGGCTTCGGGCCGGTGCTGCTGCAGCGCCAGCGCCGCGGTGTGCAGTTCGCCTTGCGGGCCATCCCCCTCGGCGGCTTCGTGTCGTTCCCCGACGACGAGGCCGGCACCACCATCCCCAAGGACGACCCCGACCTGCTCACCAACCGTCCCCTGCACCAGCGCGCCCTGGTGATCGCCGCCGGCGTGCTCGCCAACCTCCTGCTCGCCTGGCTGGTGCTGGTGGCCCAGAGCGCCGTGGTGGGCATCCCCGCCGGCTTCAGCGCCACCCCCGGTGTGCTGGTGAGCGGGGTGCAGAACGGCCAGGCCGCAGCAATCGCCGGTCTCCAGCCCGGCGACCGCATCCTCAGCCTGGCCGGCGAACCCCTCGCCGGCGGCCAGAGCGCCGTGATGACGATGGTGGAGCGCATCCAGTCGTCCCCGGGCCAGTCGCTGGCCCTGGTGGCCGAGCGCGATGGCAGCCAGGTGCAGCTTCAGCTCACCCCCACCGATCAGGCCGGCACCGGCCGCGTGGGCGCCCAGCTGCAGCCCTTCGGCAGCGAGGCCTACCGCCCCGCCCGCGGGCCCCTCGAACCGATCCGCCAGGCCAACCGCGACTTCACCACCCTGGTGAGCCGCACCGCCGGCGGCTTCCTCACCCTGATCACCCACTTCGGCGAAACCGCCGGCCAGGTGAGCGGGCCGGTGAAGATCGTGGAGATGGGCGCCACCTTCGCCCAGCAGGGCGGCAGCAGCCTGTTCCTGTTCACCGCCCTGATCTCGATCAACCTGGCGGTGCTCAACGCCCTGCCCCTGCCCCTGCTCGACGGCGGCCAGTTCGTGCTGCTGCTGCTCGAGGGCCTGCGCGGCCGGCCCCTGCCCGAACGCTTCCAGATGGCCTTCATGCAGTCGGGCTTCGTGTTCCTGGTGGGCCTCAGCCTGGTGCTGATCGTGAAGGACACCTCCCAGCTGCCCGCCGTGCAGCAGCTCCTCGCCCGCTGAAGGGCACCTGATGCCGCGCTTCCCCAGCGCCCGCACCCGCGCGCCGCAGATCCTCGAGCGCCTCGGCGAGCTCTACCCCCACGCCACCTGCTCGCTCGACTGGCGCACCCCCTACGAGCTGCTGATCGCCACCATGCTCTCGGCCCAGTGCACCGATGAGCGGGTCAACCTGATCACCCCGGCCCTGTTCGCGCGCTTCCCCGATGCCGCCGCCGCCGCCGTCGTGGACGCCGCCGAGGTGGAGCCCTACGTGAAATCGGCCGGCTTCTTCCGCAACAAGGCCAAAAACATCGTGGCCGCCTCCCGCCTGCTGATCGAGCGCCACGGCGGCGACGTGCCGCGCACCATGGAGGAGCTGCTGGTGCTGCCGGGGGTGGCCCGCAAAACCGCCTCGGTGGTGCTGGCCTGGGCCTACGGCATCAACGCCGGCGTCACCGTGGACACCCACGTGAGCCGTCTGGCCCAGCGCCTGCGCCTCAGCCGCAGAACCGAACCCCGCCAGATCGAGCCCGATCTGATGAAGCTCGTGCCCCAGGAGCACTGGCAGACCCTCTCGATCCGCCTGATCTTTCACGGCCGCGCCGTGTGCCGCGCCCGCAAGCCCAACTGCCCCGGCTGCCCGATCGCCGACCTCTGCCCCACGGGAGCCACCGGCCCGGGAGCCACCGGCCGCTGAATGGGCCAGCACGGCCGAGCGCTAAGGTGGCGAGCTCAGCAACTCCAGGTTCTCCAGCCGCATGGCGAAGAAGTCGATGATCGCGCGCGATGTGAAGCGCAAGAAGATCGTGGAGCGGTTCGCCGCCAAGCGCGCCGCCCTCAAGGCCGCCTTCGAGGCCGCCAGCGATCCCATGCAGCGCCTGGAGATCCACCGCAAGATCCAGAACCTGCCCCGCAACAGCGCCCCCACCCGCGTGCGCAACCGCTGCTGGGCCACCGGCAAGCCCCGCGGCGTCTACCGCGACTTCGGCCTCTGCCGCAACCAGCTGCGCGAGCGCGCCCACAAGGGTGAACTGCCCGGCGTGGTCAAGTCGAGCTGGTAAACCACCCCGTCCTGGAGTGGCGCCCGGGTGATCCCAACCCGGTGCGTCACCCCCGGATGCGAGAATGACATTTGACAAAGAGAGATAAGCCCACGTGCAAGGACAAACTCAGTCGGTCTCCTTCGATGGTCGGGAGATCCGGCTGACCACAGGCCGCTTCGCCCCCCAGGCCGGCGGTTCGGTGATGGTGGAATGCGGGGACACCGCGGTGCTGGTCACCGCCACCCGCTCCACCGGTCGCCCCGGGATCGATTTCCTCCCCCTCACCTGCGACTACGAAGAGCGGCTGTACGCCGCCGGTCGCATCCCCGGCAGCTTCTTCCGCCGCGAGGGCCGTCCCTCCGAGCGGGCCGTGCTCACCTGCCGCCTGATCGACCGGCCGATGCGGCCCCTGTTCCCGGGCTGGCTGCGCGACGACCTGCAGATCGTGGCGATGTGCCTGTCGCTCGATGAGCGGGTGCCACCCGATGTGCTCGCCGTCACCGGCGCCTCGATGGCCACCCTGCTGGCCCGGATTCCCTTCCACGGCCCCATGGCCGCCGTGCGCGTGGGGCTGATCGGCGACGACTTCATCCTCAACCCCAGCTTCCGCGAGATCGAGCGCTCCGAGCTCGACCTGGTGGTGGCCGGCACCCCCCAGGGCGTGGTGATGGTGGAAGCCGGTGCCAACCAGCTGCCCGAGCAGGATGTGATCGAAGCCATCGACTTCGGCTACGAAGGCGTGTGCGAACTGATCAAGGCCCAGCAGACCCTGCTCCAAGACCTCGGCATCGAGCAGGTGATCCCCGAGCCGCCGGCCGTGGACACCACCCTGCCCTCCTTCCTCGAGCAGGAGTGCTCGGCGGCGATCGGTGAGGTGCTCAAGCAGTTCGAGCTCAGCAAGGAGCAGCGCGACAGCCAGCTCGATGCCATCAAGGCCGAGGTGGGCGAGAAAATCGCCGCCCTCCCCGACGACGACGCCATCAAGGCGGCCGCCGCCGGCAAGGCCCTCGGCAACGACTTCAAGAGCCTCACCAAGCAGCTGATGCGTGGCCAGATCCTCAGCGAGGGCAAGCGCGTCGACGGCCGCAGCCTCGATCAGGTGCGCCCGATCAGCGCCGCCGCCGGCGTGCTGCCCAAGCGCGTGCACGGTTCGGCCCTGTTCCAGCGCGGTCTCACCCAGGTGCTCTCCTGCGCCACCCTCGGCACCCCGAGCGACTCCCAGGAGATGGACGACCTCAACCCGTCCGGCGACAAGACCTACCTGCACCACTACAACTTCCCGCCCTTCTCCACCGGCGAAACCCGGCCGATGCGCTCCCCCGGCCGCCGCGAGGTGGGCCACGGTGCCCTGGCCGAGCGGGCCCTGGTGCCCGTGCTGCCGCCCAAGGAATCGTTCCCTTACGTGCTGCGCGTGGTGTCGGAGTGCCTCAGCTCCAACGGCTCCACCTCCATGGGCTCGGTGTGCGGCAGCACCCTGGCGCTGATGGATGCCGGCGTGCCCCTCAAGGCGCCGGTGAGCGGCGCCGCCATGGGCCTGATCAAGGAGGGCGACGAGGTGCGCATCCTCACCGACATCCAGGGCATCGAGGATTTCCTCGGTGACATGGACTTCAAGGTGGCCGGCACCGAGAAGGGCATCACCGCCCTGCAGATGGACATGAAGATCACCGGCCTGGCGGTGAGCACCGTGGCCGAGGCCGTGAACCAGGCCCGCCCCGCCCGCCTGCACATCCTCGAGAAGATGCTCGAGGCGATCGACCAGCCCCGCGACACCATGTCGCCCCACGCCCCGCGTCTGCTCAGCTTCCGCATCGATCCGGAACTGATCGGCACCGTGATCGGCCCCGGCGGCCGCACGATCAAGGGCATCACCGAGCGCACCAACACCAAGATCGACATCGAGGACGGCGGTGTGGTGACGATCGCCAGCCACGACGGCGCCGCCGCCGAGGAAGCCCAGAAGATCATCGAAGGCCTCACCCGCCGCGTGTCGGAGGGCGAGGTGTTCACCGGTGGCGTCACCCGCGTGATCCCCATCGGCGCCTTCGTGGAGATCCTCCCCGGCAAGGAGGGGATGATCCACATCTCCCAGCTCTCCGAAGCCCGGGTGGAGAAGGTGGAAGACGTGGTCAACGTGGGCGATCAGGTGACGGTGCGGGTGCGCGAGATCGACAACCGCGGCCGCATCAACCTCACCCTGCGCGGCGTGCCCCAGCCCGACACCCCGCTGCCGGTCTGAGCAGTTCAGTCCCGAACGCCGAGCATCTCACCACCCCCAGCGCCGGCGGGTGGTGAGAACGCTTCGGCCACCGTGCTGCACAGGGCTGGGATCGTGTCACTGAACCCCGCCTGCACGGCCAGCTCACCGGAGGTGAGGCTCAGGCAGCCCAGCCGCTGCTTGGTCGCGAGTCCGTGCCACTGCACGACCTCCATGCGCAGGGCGTAGACGGGATGCCGAACAGCACCCTCGAAACGACCCAGCGTTTCCGTCTTGCCGCTCCACACGATGGTGAGCAGGGTTGCGGGATGCCGCTGGGCTGCTGAATCCTGCTCAGGCGGATCAACCATCAGCTGAGGACGCACGTCCAGGCCGCCCTGGTGGAAGCGATGCAGCAACTCCAGTCGGCTACGCAGACGGCGACTGATCAGCAGGTCTTCACACCACTCGGCGAACAGAAACAGCCCAGCTCCCAGCGGCAGGAGCACCACGCACAGGCCCAGGAGTTTGGGGAGCAGCGGTGGATCGTTCATGCCTGGAGAGCCACTCGGGGCCATTGCGGTGGGCGCATGGTGCTGGGCTCAGGGCCCCAAGGTGGGCCCAAGGGTGCAGCTTTTGTGTATCAGGACCAACAGAAGTTCACGGTGCTCACACCGCAAACCCCGGGTCGATCACGGCCCAGGCCCGGTTGGCCGAACCTTACCCAGACCCCGCCCTGGCGCCCAGCCAGGCACACTGGTTGGCGACTGGTTGAAATAGGGTCATGCTGAGGGCTGCCGGGCTCCGTCAGCCAATCCTCATGAAAACCGTCGGCGCCTTCGAGGCCAAAACCCACCTCGCCCAGCTGCTGGAAGACGCCCAGCGCGGCGAGGAGGTGCTGATCACACGGCATGGCAAGCCCATGGCCCGCCTCGTGCCCAGCGGTCCCACCCCCACCCTCAGCCGTGCCCAGGCCCTCGCCAGGCTGCGCAGCTTCCGCCACGGCAAGCGGCTGGATGGCCTCAGCATCCTGCAGTTGCGCGATGAGGGGCGCCGGCGCTGATGAGCGCTCTGGTGCTGGATGCCTCCGCGGCCTGCGCGCTCTGCTTCGAGGATGAGGCCACCCCGGCCGATCCCGGACTGCTGCTCGACACCCTGCAACACGGGGCCGCCTGAGCCACGCCGATCGGGTGGAGTTCCTGCAGCTGCTCGAGAGCCTGGAGCTACGCATCGAGCCCGCCAGCACCGCCGTGGTGTGGCACGACGTGATCAACCTGGCCGGGCGCACCGGCCTCACCTGCTACGACGCGGCCTACCTGGAGCTGGCCATGCGCCTGGGCATCCCGATCGCCTGCGGCGACCGGGCGCTCAGGCGGGCCGCGGCCCAGGTGGGTGTGCCGGTGCTCGGCGGCTGATCAACCGGCCAGGCCGCGCTCACACCGCAAACCCCGGGTCGATCGCGGCCATCGCCGCCGCCGTGCGCGCGCACAGCTCGGCGTGGGCGGGGCCGTGGCTGGCGATCAGGCAGCCGGCCTGGCGCACATCGCCCGTGTTGTAGGTGAGCGCCCGGCCGTCGGCGTGGCTGAAGGCGCCGCCGGCGGCCTCCAGCACGGCGTGGGGGGCGGCCATGTCCCAGTCCTTCGGGGCGCTCTTGCCCGAGAGGGAGATGTAGAGGTCGGTTTCGCCGCGCAGGATCGTGGCCACCTTGCCGCCCACGCTGCCGATCGCCTTGGTGTCGCCCAGCTCCAGGGCCGCCAGCAGCTGCTCCAGGCGCGCATCGCGGTGGTTGCGACTGGCCACCAGCACCAGCTCGCCCAGGGCCCGCCGCCCGCTGAAGCGCACCGGCGTGCGCTCGCCCGCCCGGTTCTCACACCAGGCCTGGCCGCTGCTGCCATCTGCGCCGCCGCCGGCCAGGGCCGCGGTGATCCCCAGCCACAGCTGCTCCATCTCCGGCAGCAGCACCACCCCCAGCACCGGCACACCGCGGTGGGCCAGGGCCAGGTGCACGGCGTATTCGCCGGTGCCCTGAAGGAAGTCCTTGGTGCCATCGAGGGGATCGAGGATCCACAGCCAATCCGCCGCCAGAGGCTCGCCGGCCGTGAGCTGCTCCTTGGCGGTCTCCTCGCTCAGCAGGGTCCAGTCGGCCGTGGGGAAGGCCTGGCCGAGGCCATCGAGCAGCCACTGGTTCACCGCCAGATCCGCCGCGCTCACCGGACCCTCGCCGCCCTCATCCACGCTCAGGGCTTTCGGGAAGCCGTAGGGGGGCTGCTCGCCGCGGCCGTAGGCCACCAGGATGTCGGCCGCGCCCCAGCTCAGGCGCCGCAGTTCCGCCAGCAGGGTTTCGAGATCAATGCCGGAGGGCAGCACCAGGGGCACCTGGGAGGGCACCTGGAAGGGCGCGGAGAAGGACGCGGAGCTGGGGGCGGCCATCGGCAACAGACTGGGGCCTGCATTGTGCAGGAGTCCGGTGGCCCAGTCGCAGGAACCGGCGCCGGGGGTGCTCTATCTGGTGGGCACGCCGATCGGCAACCTCGGCGACCTCAGCCCCCGCGCCCGCCAGGTGCTGGCCGGCGTCGACCGCCTGGCCTGCGAGGACACCCGCCGCAGCGGCCTGCTGCTGCACCAGCTCGGCCTGCGCGGCCCGGCACGGGAGCAGGGCCGCGGCCCCCGGCTGGTGAGCTTCCACCGGCACAACCAGGCCAGCCGCATCCCCGAACTGCTGGCGGCCCTCGGCGACGGCGAGGCGGTGGCGCTGATCAGCGACGCCGGCCTGCCCGGCATCTCCGATCCCGGCGAGGCCCTGGTGGCCGCCGCCCGCAGCGCCGGGCTGCCGGTGATCTGCGTGCCCGGCCCCAGCGCCGTCACCACCGCCCTGGTGAGCAGCGGCCTGCCCAGCGGCCGCTTCTGCTTCGAGGGCTTCCTGCCCGCCAAGGCAGGCCAGCGGCGGGCGCGGCTGCGGGAGCTGGCGGCCGAGGAGCGCACCCTGGTGCTGTTCGAGGCGCCGCACCGGCTGCTGGAGCTGCTGGAGGATCTGCTGGCGGTGCTGGGCGACCGGCCCCTGCGGGTGGCGCGGGAGCTCACCAAGCGCTACGAGCAGCAGGTGGGGCCCACGGTGAGCGCGGCCCTGGAGCACTTCCGCGGCGTGCCGCCGCAGGGGGAATGCACCCTGGTGCTCGGCGGTGCCCCGCCCGCCCAGCCGCCGGCCTGGGATGGCGAGGCCCTGCGCGCCGAACTGGAGCGGCTGGTGGCCGCTGGCCTCAGCAGCCGCGATGCCACCCGCCAGCTCTCCGAGCGCAGCGGCCACAGCCGCCGGGCCCTCTACGCCCTGCTGCACGACGCCCTGCCCCAGGACGCCCTTCCTCAGGACGACGCCCAGCCCAGACCGTCCTGAGCAGCCGGCCCAGAGCTGGGGCGGTGAGGCGGTGCGGCCATGAGGCGGCAGACTCGCTCTGTCCGCCACACCCCCCGTCAGGCGCCATGCTGCTGCGCGCGCGACTGCTGCTGGCCAGCCTCGGCGGCGGGCTGCTGCTGCTGCTGCTGCTCTGCCTCGGCGCCCAGAACCTCGACCAGCGCCCGCGGCTCTGGCTCGGGGGCGGCAGCACGGCGCCGCTGCCCGCCGGGTTTCTGGTGGGGGTGGCCCTGGTGGTGGGCGTGATCAGCGGCGGCTGCAGCGTGGCCCTGCTGGCGGGCCGGCCCGATCAGCTCCCCGGCAGGGAGTAGACACCGCCCTCGATCACCACCCGGCTGATGCCCTGGGCCAGCAGGTAAGGGGCGGTGCGCTCCAGCAGGCTGAGATCGGGCAGCAGGATCACCCGCTGGCTGCGGCCGCAGTGGCGCTTGGCCTGGCGCGGATTCACGAACAGCATCAGCGCCTGGCGTTCGGCCTCCTGCTCCGGCAGCGGCCCCAGATCCGGACATTCGCCCAGGGGGGTGGGTTGCAGCTCCACGCTGCGGTCGACCAGCACGTAGGCCGTGGCCGGCAGCCGGGCCTCGCTGAGGGCGCGGCACTCCACCTCCACCCGCCGCTCCTCTGCCCCCGCGCCCAGGTCGGTCGCGCCCAGGTTCGTCGCCCCCAGGTGCACCGGCACGGTGAAGAAGGCCTCGGCCTCGTCGTCATCCTCGGCGGGGCCGTCGTCGAGCTCGCTGTCGTCGTCGGCATCGGCGTCGTCGCCGAAATCATCGGCGTCGTCGATCGCCAGCACCCCGGGGCTGTCGTCATCGTCGTCGTCGTCCCCCTCGGCCTCGGCCCGCAGCCGGGAGCGCACGGAACGGCCCTCGCTCGGGGCGGAAGCGAATGGGGGCTCCGGCTCTGGGTCCTGTTCGGGTTCCGGTGCTGCCCCCGCAAGTGCCGGTTCGGGCGTGGCCGCAGCCTCGATGGCAGCACTGGCTCCGCGCTGGGGGCTGGCGCCGCGCGGGCCCTTGCCGCGTTGTTGCTTGAGCTGCTCGTAGTCCTCCGGCGTCAGAGCAGCCTTCACCACCCGGCTCACGGTGTTGGCACTGCAACCGAAGGCCGCCGCCAGCTCCGTGCTGCTGGCCCCGTCGCGGTAGCGCGCCACGATCTCCTGCTTCTGGTCGTCGCTCAGCCGGGTGGCCGCCATCAGCGTTGCCTGTGCGCAGCCAGTCACTCTAGGGGCCGCGGTCCGCAGGGCTGTTGGCAGAATGCCGGCTCACCGGCTCCCTTAGCTCAGCTGGATAGAGCAGCCGCCTTCTAAGCGGCCGGTCGTTGGTTCAAGTCCAACAGGGGGCGTTACAGAGAGACGGGGTTTTCAGCCAAAAGCCCTTGCTGGCACTGGCTTCTGAGCTTGCCGCCCGTCCACAGCGATCCGCGGCCATGCCAGGCTCTGGAGCAAACCTTCTCACATGGTGAGCGGCCAGGGATGGGAGGCGCTGCTGCGTGGAGCTGTGTCTCACGCGCTCCAGATGCGCGGCTGCCGGAGGGGTTGGACCCTCAGCAGCTTCCGTGGCCAGACACGCCTGAACATCACTGCCCGGGCCGGCGACGGAGAACGCCACCAGCTGCTGTTGCCCTACCCCTGGGAGTCCCAGCACCTTGAGGACATCCGCGAGGCGGTCATCCAGCTCTACGAGGCTTTCCTGCACGGAGTGCCCCTGCGCGAGAGCCTGGCGGTGCTGAACGAGCAGGCCGGGACAAGCCAGCAAAAGCCCGCATCAGCTCCCGTTGCTGGGCAAGGTCCGTCACCCCAGCCCTTCGCCCCTGCGAAGCCCGCCCAGGCCGCAACCGTGGACTGGGTGGCACTGGTCAGCCCCGGGATGCGGCCCAGCTCCTCGAGCTGCAAGCCGCTCACTGGAGCAGCAAGCCCGGCTGCCGCGCCCGTCGCATGCAGGTGCAAACCAGCGCAGCGTTTTTGCGCTGGGCCGTCAGCCAGCGGCTGCTGGGCGTGGACTGGACACCACCGCCAGACCTGAGTTCCTACGTGGGCCGCTCGCATGAGAGCAAGTCGATCACGACGCCCATCTCCGTCGAGCACATCCAGGGGATGGTTGCTGCCATCCCAGACCCCCGCTGGCGCCTGGCCTTTCAGCTACTTTCGGCCTACGGCCTCCGCCCCGAGGAGCTTCAGCATCTGGAGCAACGCGGCGGCAGACTCTGGTGCACCTACGAAAAGGTGGCCTCCCGGGGCAAGACCCGGCCCAGGATTCTGCGGCTGCTGCCTTCTGATTCCTGGGCTGAGCCATGGCAGCTGGTGGAAACGCTCGATCCACGGCTGCTGCCGCCGCTGCGACCGGGGTATGGGTCCGACTCGCTCAGCCGCTACCTGCTGCGGCGCCCCCTCTGGCAGGAACTGCGCCGGGACTACGAAGCCCGGGGCGAGAAGCTGGTGCTCTACTCCTGCCGCCACGGCTACGCCCACCGGGCCCATGTGATCTGCGACCTGCCCCCGAAGGTGGTGGCCGCGGCGATGGGGCACAGCGTGCAAACCCACCTGGCGGCCTACAGCCGCTGGTGCGGGGATGACGTGGTGGATGACGCCTTCGCGAAGGCAGAACAACGGCTGGGCCAGGGGCTTCGCGTTCAGAGCTCAGCGGCGTAGTGCCGCACGGCCTGCGAGAACCTGCTCAACCCTTGTTCCTTCAGGGTTACCAGGTACTCCTCAACTGTCTTGGGTGGGTTCTTGAGGCTGGCCCGGTGCTGCCGCATCGCCGTGCAGACCCGTTCGGCATCCAGGTTCAGCTGATCCACCAGAAACAGATCGGGATGACAGGCGCCAAGGCCGTAGCTCGCCAGGGCGTGCTCCGGGAAATCATCCAGGTTGAAGGTGAGGATCAGATCAGCCCCGCACTTGATGGCGGCAGCTAGAACATGGCGGTCATCCGGATCTGGTAACTCCAGGGCTGGAATCAGGGGCTGATGGCCATCCACCAGCGCATCACGCACGTGAGCATTCATCAGCGAGCGGGTGCGCTCCAGCTGGGATCTGGAGAGATCTGGCCGGTTCCGCAGCACGGCGTTGATCCACTCTTCATGAATCTGGTCGCTCCAGCAGGCCCGGTAGAGATCCGTGAGCGCCAGGCGCATCAGCAGATCGCGGAGTGGAGCGGGATATAGAACGCAAGCGTCGTGGACAACGGTGAAGCGATTCACCTCAGTAGCCCATGCCCAGCTCCTGGGCCTGGGCCGCCAGCTCATCAAGTGCCGCGGCACGCTGCTGGTCGATGGCGTGCTTGTAGGCCATCAGGTCGGCCAGGCGGATCCGCCGGTGGGTGCCGACCTTGCGGAAGGAGATCTCCCCTTGCTCCAACCGCTCGATCAGAAAGGGCCGCGACACATTCAGCAGATCAGCGGCCTGCTGGGTCGTGAGTTCGGCGTGCACCGGCACCAGCGTGACGGCATTGCCCTGGGCCATCTGCACCAGGATTCCCTGCAGCAACTCCAACACCGCGGCCGGGATTGGAACGGATGCGCGCTGGCCGTCCTCCAGATCCAGGGAGAGGCTGGCTTGCCGCAGGCCATGGCTGGCACGGAAGCCGGCGAGATCGCGCAAGCTCGCCCCTGCGGCCTCAGCCGCCTCAGCCGTGGGGATCACGGGCTCAATGGAGCCAGGGAAAACAACGGCCATGGAGAGGAGGAGGGGAAGGCCAGGTGAATCGTAATCGAAATAATCGCAGCAACCGCAGCTTCCGCAAGAGCGTCGGGTTGGTGCGTCCTATGCCTGCTCAGGTCCATGCCTGGTTCGATGGTGTCCGGCTCCGTGCGCCTGCTGCTGCTCGCGTCGTTGGTGATCTCAGCCGTGCTGATTCCAGGGTCCGCCCAGGCTGCGGCGATTTCCTTTTCAGCCCGACTGCGACGGCAACACCCAAGAAATTGTGGCCTGCCTATGGCGCCAGCGGAATCAGAGCGACGTCACGCTTCAGCGACTGCTGGGCAGCTCAGCCCTTCTGGAGCAATGGCGCACCGGCCGCCGGCAGGTCTGCGAGCGAGCCGCGGCAAAGGCGGAGGGGGGCTCGATCCACCCCATCATCAGGCTGGGCTGCGAGAACAAGCTCAATGCCGCTCTGATCAAGGAGATCAGCCAGCCCTTGGTCCCCTGACAGGGCCTCGGCAATCCCAAGGGACGGGCTGCGTTGATGCTGCTGATTGCCCATCCTGAAGGCGCTGCGGTGGGCAAGAGCGGGAGCGCAATGCTGTCTACCTGCAGGCAGACCAGTGCTCAGGCCCGTATCCCATGGCCGACTTCAGGCTCTCTGAGCTGGATCAGCTGCGCCGGGAGAACGCCCGACTGATTGCCCTGCTGGAGGTCCACGGCATGGCCTAGCGCTCTGACGGCCTGCCATGGGTTACCCCCTCTGCTGGAAGACGACTGCTGCCACCTGATGGCCGTCGTCTTTCACGAGCAGTGGACGTGCCGTTCGTGGCCGCAGCTCAACAGCTGGCCCTCGAAGCTCAACTCCTTGGGATGGGCGATAGCCCTAGCCGGGATTGATTGGCGTACTGCAGAGATGAACGACGACGTGCCCCAAAGCCCGCGGCGCCGCTCGGGTGCCCCGCCCCAGGTGTGGCTTGATCTCCAGGGGGGGCTTGGCAAGCCGACCAAGGAGCTGCTGCTCCAGCACTACACGAAGTGCAGGGGGATCCGCCAACGCTTCAGCGCAGCGTTGGCGCAACCGATGGCAGAAGCACTGGATGCCGCCCGACAACAGCCGGTGGCCTATGTCGATGAAACCGGCGCCCCCACCGGCAACGCCGACGGATGCAATCCCGATCGCAAGCGCGGCTGGCAGTGGGTCATGGTGACCGCCGTGGTGACGGTGTTTGTGCAAGGCCTGAGCCGCTCAACGGCCGCTGCGATCGAACTGCTCGGGAACGCCTTTGGCGGCATTGTCGTGAGCGATCGCTTCTCGGCTTACAACCACCTGCCCACCCATCAGCGTCAGCTGTGCTGGGCGCACGTGATCCGCGATCTGGCCGCCATCGCCGAACGCCCGGGTGCCAGCGCCGAGTTCGGAGCGGAGCTGCTGGACCTGCAGCAACAGCTGTTTGCCCTGTGGCGCCAGTGGAAGGACACCGCGATCGACTGGTCCACGTTGCAGCTGGCCGACCGGCCGATCCACCAGGCGTTTGTGGCCCCGTTGCAGGGGGTGGTGGAGCTGGGCTGCCAGCGCGGCGAGCGAACGCCGTGGGCCAAGACGGTGTGCACCTGCCACAAGTTGCTCCAGGTGGACGATGGCCTCTGGACCTTTCTGGAGATCGAGGGGATCGAGGGGATCGAGCCCACCAACAACGCCGCCGAGCGAGCCCTGCGCCAGTCTGTGATTCAACGCAAGATCAGTCACGGCGTCCAATCGGCCCGCGGCGCCATCTGCCGCAGCCGCCTGCTCACGGTCACCACCACCCTGCGGAAACAGGGCCGCGATGTCTGGGAGTTCCTTGAGCAGGCCTGGATTGCCCATCACCGCGGCGGTGTGATGCCATCACTGCTGCCGGATCCCTGAGTGCAGCACCAAGGGCAGCACTGCTTCTTTGTCCGCTCAGCGATGAGCGATCAGGCGTGCATTCCCGCGGCGGCGCGTCCCGACCCCTGAATGGTTACGGAGGATGGAACCGCCTTCGGTGAAGGGGATCTGCCCCACCTGGGCCTGGCCCACCAGTACCTCAACCACTACCGCTGCCGCAGCGACTACGAAGACCTCCTCTCCCGCACCGCCCTGCCGGTGGGGGTACGCACGGGGCTGGTCGATGCCTACGGCTTCCGGCGCAGCGATGGCGCCCTGGGCTCGAGTTCGTTT
The DNA here is from genome assembly GCA_007135755.1 of Cyanobium sp. GTDB lineage: Bacteria > Cyanobacteriota > Cyanobacteriia > PCC-6307 > Cyanobiaceae > NIES-981. Next base: position 3,211 of record SLIG01000175.1, on the reverse strand, counting down.
ACTGGCAGCGCAGAAGGCCAACGCCCCCAGCGCCTGGTGCTCTCCACCTCCTCCTTCATGGTCCTGCCCGAGGGCGCGAAGTTCGAGTGGGTCGAGATCGAGGCCCGCTCGCTGGCGGAGCACAGGGCTTACCTTCAGCAGTTGGAAGAAGCGATGCGCCGCGACGCTCTGATCCCGGCTGGCGGACACGCCGGCCTGCAGCGTGGAGATCTGTCCTCTGGTGCCACCCCGGCCCCCACGCAAGCCCCAGCCCTCGGTGCAGGAGTGGCTGCTGCTACACGAGCGGGGGGTGATCGATGGTGCTGAGTTGCGGCAGCAGCTGGGGTTGGATGGCGCAGCTGAGTGAACAACCGTTGAGCCGGAGTGCTTGCGATTGCCACTGCTCAGTTCCCACACCGGTCAAGCACTGCCTGGATCACCGCAGGAGCAATGCGGAAATCACTGGCATGCAATGCGGCAAACACATCCCTTGCAGAAGCGATCAGGCCACGTTGGCGGGCCAGGCCGATCACCGCCGCGGTCCCGGCCACAGTGATGCCAAGGTGCTGGGCCACCGCCCGCCCGGCGCGTTCATCGATCAACAGCAGCACCGGCTCGCCGCTGCTCAGGGCCAGGCGGATGCTGGCCGCCTCCCCCTCATCGAGATCGGGCAGCGCCGGTTCGATGGTCCCGATGGCGGCGGCCTGCAACCAGCCCGCCGCGAGGGCCTGCTGGATCGGGGCTTCCGTGTCTGGATGCCGGCCCGTGAGCACCTCATAGAGCACCACCTCGGTCACGAGCACCTCGCGGAAGAGGGTCTGCAGCCACCCCAGCCCGTTCACCCGGGCGAGCGCGATCAGCGGGCTGGCGTCGGCGATGACGATTGCAGCCACTGCTCCAAGGTGTCGAGATCGGCGCTGGTTTCGGCAGCCGTCAGGCGGATCGCTGGGATGCCGAGGCGGCCGAGGTGAGAGATGAAGCTGGCCACATCCATCTCGGCCACGCGGGCGGCCCGCACCAGTGACAGCTCACCATCACGGAACAGGGCCGTCGCCAGCGCCGCCCGCACACCCGGTGCCTGCAGCACTCCCCCCTGCTCCAGGCCAATCAGCACCGCGTCGGGATTGTCGCGGTTGAGAACCACCACCGGGGCGCTGCGTGCCTGCCGCAGGGCCTCAGCGGGGTTGTGCTTGAGCCCGCTCACGCTCACCGCATGCATGGCCCACCCCTCCAGGGATGACTGAATGGGACAAATCTAAGGGATAGATCCCAGGGAAGAACCGACACGATGCAGCTGAGCTGGCAAGGGAGGGCATGACCCAGCCCTCCCCACCCCTCTGCACCTGGCGCCCCGGCGATGCCGAGGCCCTGCGCGTCGCCCTCTCGATCCCGGTCACTGCCGCTGCCCTGGCGGCCCTGCAGCGGGAGATGGCGCTGCTGGAAATCCACTACCCCACCGGGGTGTGCACCGCCCAGGGCCACCTTGAGGCCATCGCCGCCCTGGATCAGCAGCTGGCAGCGCTGACGCCAGCCGAGCTCAACGCACCCATCCGTAGCCGGCGCAAGGGCGTCACCGGTGGCGTGGTGCCGAAACCGCTGCCACTGAGCAAGTTGGTGGTGGTGGAGTACGCCATCGAGCTGCTGCTGGAGGACACCGAGACCGAGTGGAACCCGGCCGGCCCGTCACCAGCTGTGGTGCTGGGCCGCCAGCGGGCAGCTCACATCGGCCAGCTGGCGTTGCTGCTGCCGCGGCTGCAGATCTGGCGGCAGTGCCCATCGGACCCGTTCCAGGGCTCCCTGGTGCGGGGTTGAGGCCATGGCTCGATCCCCTGGCGGGCCTGACGTGCTGGCATCCGGTGAGCAACCCCTCTCACCGCTGAACCAGGGCCTCAACCCCCTGCGTGGGTCACCGCTGTGGGGCCAGCTGGTGGCGCTGCCCAGCGCTTCACCGGCGATCAATCCGCGAACGCCGCCTGCGCTGCATGGATCGCATTCCAGCGCCGCTGCTCCGCTGCAGGCACCCCTCGGGGCCCTGCCCCTCTGGCTGGCGCTGCAGCCCTACGCCAATGCCCGCCTCTGCCTGTTCGAGGTGGACCGGCCCGCCAGCAAGGAGCCGGTGCCGATCCGGCGGCATGTGATCGACTGCTTCCTCGAGCAGCGCGGGATCGTCAGCGGCTACACCTACACCGCGATCACCATTCCCGGTGATGTGATCCTCAGCGGCTATCTCTGCCGCGCCGCGGTGCTGCCGGTGAGCACCAGCAACACCTTCGACTGGCTGGCGGCCGAGCTGGAGTGGACCACACCGGGCTTTCGCGGCGAGCTGCCGCTGCCCTGGGATCCGGCGCTGCTGGGAACGGTGCAGGCCCCGTGTGAGGGGGTGATGTGGCTGGGGGATCTGGCGCTGCTGGCGCCCGAGGGCGGGCTGCCCAATGGGGGCCGGGCCCAGTTCGCAGGCTGCCTGGTGCAGCACTTCGGGGCGGACTACGGCCCCGGCGGCATCGGTCTGCTCAGCCAGCCGCTGCTGGGGGAAGCGATCCAGCTGCTGCTCCGGCCCCACAGCGTGCTGGTGCTGCGTCCCGGCGACACCCTGACCCTGCTGGCGGAGCGCTACGGCACCACCGTCGCCACCCTGCGGCGGTTGAACCCGCAGCTGGAGAGCACCCAGACGATCACCACGGTTGAGGGGGATTCCCTGGCAGTGCTGGCCGGCCGTCACGGCACCACCGAAACCCGCCTGCGCAGCCTCAACCCCCTGCTGATGGCCAGCGAGCCCTACGAGACGAGCGAGGGTGAAACCCTGAGCACCGTGGCGGCAGAGCAGCAGTTGAGCCTGACGCTGCTGCGCCAGTTCAACCCCGATTTCTCCAGCTGGCCGCGGGATGAACCGCTGCCGGCCGGCACCACCCTGCTGCTGCCGCTCTACCGCTCCACCACACCGATCGCACCGGGGCTGGAGCTGCTGGTGCCGGGCGTGATGCCATCGAGCGAGCTGCCGGCGGGGGAGTGGATCTACCTGCCCACCCGGCGCTCGCGGCCGACGGATGAGGAGATCCCGGATCCGCCGGGGGAAGGAGGTTGACGGCTACGCCGGGCACCAGATCGCGGCGCTGCTGTCGCCCAGGGCCCGGGTGGTTGCTGCCGGGCTCATGCCGGCTCCAGCCCCAGGTGCTCCACGTAGGGCTGGAAGTCGCGGTCGCTGAACAGCAGCGGCACGTTGGCCTCGATGCAG
>SLIG01000098.1 GCA_007135755.1 Cyanobium sp. | reverse complement strand
GTGCCGCCAGCGCCGCCCCTGCCCGTCCCAGGGGCATGGCCGCCTGAGGCCGGGGCTTCCGCACCCCGCACCCCCCACAGCGCTCAGGCACACTGAGCCACGCTGACCCCCTGCCCCCCAGCTCCCCGCGCCGTGATCGGCTACATCTCCGACAACCTGCTGATTCCGATCCTCGATTTCTTCTACGGATTGGTGCCCAGCTACGGCCTGGCGATCATCGCCCTCACGGTGGTGATCCGCCTGGCCCTGTTCCCCCTGAGCGCCGGCTCGATCCGCAATGCCCGGCGCATGCGCATCGCCCAGCCGGTGATGCAGCAGCGCCAGGCCGAGATCCGCAGCAAGCACGCCAACAACCCCCAGAAGCAGCAGGAGGAGCTGGGCAAGCTGATGAAGGAGTTCGGCAGCCCGCTGGCGGGCTGTCTGCCCCTGCTGGTGCAGATGCCGATCCTGTTCGCCCTGTTCGCCACCCTGCGGGGCTCACCGTTCGCCGACGTGCCCTACACCTTCAACGTCAAGGTGCTGCCGGCCGATCAGATCGCCACGGTGGAGACCAAGCCCTTCAACACCGCCAGCCACTCGATCTTCCTCAGCTCCAGCAACCACGTGCCGGTGATCGGCACCCTGGAGAGCGGCACCAAGCTGGGGGTCGGCGACCGCCAGACGGTGCGCCTGCACAGCAAGGACGGCGAGAGCTTCAGCGCCCTGCTCGCCGAGGCGGACAACGGCAGCCGCTTCCAGCCCGACTGGACGGTCACCAAGGGCGAGGGTGTGGTGACGGTGGACGCCAGCGGCACCATCACCGCCCTGGCGGAGGGCGACGCCACCGTGGAGGCCAAGATTCCCGGGCTGGCCGCCCGCACCGGCTTCCTGTTCATCCAGGCCCTCGGTCAGGTGGGCTTCATGGGTGACGGCGGCGTGAACTGGGACATCGCCATCCTGGTCGCCGGCTTCGGCGCCACCCTGTTCCTCTCCCAGATCCTCTCGGGCATGGGCATGCCCGCCAACCCCCAGCAGGCCACGGCCAACAAGATCACCCCGGTGATGATCACGGCCATGTTTCTGTTCTTCCCCCTGCCGGCCGGGGTGCTGCTCTACATGGTGGTGGCCAACATCTTCCAGGCCCTGCAGACCTTCCTGCTCACCCGCGAAGCGCTGCCGGACAACCTTCAGAAGATCCTCGACCAGCAGCGGGCCCAGCAGGCCGTCACCGTCACGGCAGGAGCCGCTGCAGGCGGATCCTCCTCGGGCCGGCTGCCGTTCGAGCCCAAGAGCCGCAAGTAGGGCCATGACCCCCGGCCCCGAGGGCTCCACCAGTGGCGAGGCGCTGCGGCCGGTGCCGATCCAGGAGCTGCGCCCCCTGGCCGAGGGCCGCTCCTGGACCGTTGATCAACACCTCAGCGGCCTCAGCAGCCTGACGCCGGTGCGCGGACGGGTGCGCGCGGTGCACCGCGGCAGCGTGCTGGAGGTGGAGGGCGAAGCGGACACGATCGTGACCCTCTGCTGCGACCGCTGCCTGGAGCAGTACAACCACCCCCTGGGCTTCCGCACCCGGGAGTTGCTGTGGCTGGGCGAGCCTGCCAGCGCCGACGGCCAGGCAAGCCTCGACAACGAGGGCGAGGCGGTGCTGGCCATCGCCGGGGACGAGCTGCCCGAGGATCTGGGCGAGGGCATCGATCCGCCCGGCAGCTTCGATCCCGGGCACTGGACCTTCGAGCAGCTCAGCCTGCGGCTGCCCCTGGTCAACCGCTGCGGGGCCGACTGCCCCGGACCGGCCAGCTGGGGCCACGGGGCCACGGCCGGTGATCCGCGCTGGTCCGCCCTGGCGGCCCTGCGGCCGCCCCAGGCCGAGGCGCCCCCAGACGAGTCCCAGCACCCATGACCGGCGGCCCCTGGAGTGACCAGCTGGATCTGTTGATCCGCGCCCGCACGCCAATCCTGTGGATCCGCAGCCTCGAGGAGGAGCGGGTGGAGACGCTGCTGTCCCAGGCATCCCAGCGGCTGGGCAACCGCACCCTGCTGCGCTGGGATTTCATCGACGGCCTCAGCGGAGCTCCCAACCGCCAGGGGGAGGCGGCCCGCAACCCGATGGCGGCCCTGGCCTGCCTCGATCCCCTGCCGGCCGACCAGGGGGCCATCCTGCTGCTGCGTGACTTCCACCGTTACTGCGACGATGCCGGCATCTGCCGCCGCCTGCGCAACCTGGCCACCCAGCTGCGCCAGGTCCCCCGCACCCTGGTGATCACGGCACCGGAGTGGCAGCTGCCGCGCGAACTCGACGACTGCATCACGGTGCTGGAACTGCCACTGCCGGAGGCGGCCGAGATCAGCCAGCTGCTGAGCTCAATCGCCGCCGCCTGCGGCCAGCCCCTGGCGCCCGACGTGCTGACGGAGCTCACGGGCGCCTGCCACGGCCTCAGCGAGCAGCGGGTGCGCCAGCTGGCCGCTCGGGCCCTGGCCCGCCGTGGACGCCTCAGTGAGGAGGATCTGGCCGAGGTGCTGGAGGAGAAGCGCCAGGCCATCGCCAAGAGCGAACTGCTCGAGTACTGCCCCAGCGAGGCCACCCCCGCCGACATCGGCGGCCTGGACGCGCTCAAGCACTGGCTGGAGCAGCGCCGCATGGCCTTCAGCCCCGAGGCCCGGCGCTACGGGCTGCCCCTGCCCCGGGGCGTGTTGCTGCTCGGCCCTCAGGGCACAGGAAAATCCCTCACCGCCAAGGCGGTGGCCCACAGCTGGAGCATGCCCCTGCTGCGGCTGGATGTGGGGCGCCTGTTCGCCGGGCTGGTGGGGGCCAGCGAGGCCCGCACCCGCGAGATGATCCAGCGGGCCGAGGCCATGGCCCCCTGCGTGCTCTGGATCGACGAGATCGACAAGGGCTTCGGCGGCGACTCCCGCAGCGACGGCGGCACCAGCCAGCGGGTGCTGGGCACGGTGCTCACCTGGATGGCGGAGAAGACCAGCGCCGTGTTCGTGGTGGCCACGGCCAATGCGGTGGAGCGGCTGCCCGCCGAACTGCTGCGCAAGGGGCGCTTCGACGAGATCTTCCTGCTCGATCTGCCCAGCCCCGAGGAGCGGCACGCCATCCTCGATCTGCAGCTGCGGCGGCGGCGGCCCCAGCACCGGATTCCCCTCGAGGTGCTGGTCGACCGCACCGCCGGCTTCTCCGGCGCCGAGCTGGAGCAGACGGTGATCGAAGCCATGCACCTGGCCTTCGCCGAACAGCGGGAGTTCGGCGAGGCTGATCTGGTGGCGGCGGCCAGCCAGGTGGTGCCGCTGTCCCGCACCGCCCGCGAACAGCTCGAGCAGCTGCAGCAGTGGGCTAACGGCGGACGGGCCCGGCCGGCGTCGACATTACGCGGTATGTCGAACTCCGACGCGGCGTAACAAGGCCCCGCCCTGCCCTGGGCCGGACCCATTGGCGCTTCTACGGTCTTGGCAATCGCCGGCCCCGCCGTGACCCCAAGCCCCAGCCCCCGCGACCGCAGCGAGCTCTTCAACCAACTGGCGGTGGCCTGCCTGGGGGCCGGTGTGGTCACCAGCGTGGCCGTGGCCCAGGGCCAGAATCCGCTCACGGCCCTTGGCATCACCGTGTTTTCGGCCGTGGCGGCCGTCCTGGCTGGCCAACTGCTCTGATCATCACCCCACCCACGATGCCGTCCCGTCACCGCGGCCTGCGCTCCGCCCAGGCCATCGCCATCTCCCTGCTGATGGCCACCACCAGCGGTGTGCCGGCTCTGGCCGCAGCCCCCTTGGCGGGCCGGGCCCAGCCCCCTGAACTCAGGGCCGCCCATGGGCTGCTGATCGCCGAGAAGGACAAGGACGAAAAGAACAAGAAAAAGAAGAAACAAGACGAGCAGAACAAGCAGAAGAAACAGCAGCACCAAAAGGAAAAGCAGAAGAAAGCTGAGCCCACAAAAACCAAGGGCAGCAGCGGCGGCACCAAGGCAAAGCCCTCAGAAAAGACGAAGAAAGCTATTGATCAGAAGTCGGATACAAAGAAAGTCAGTGATAAGCAGCGCGAAAAGATCTACGAAGAAGGTCGCCAGGATGGGCTGAAGAAAGGTAAGGAGAAAGGCAGGGAAAAGGGCTACGAGAAGGGTCGTGAAGCCGGCTACGACAAAGGCTTCACCCAGGGCAAGAAGAAAGGGAAGGACAAGGGTTATCGCGAGGCGCAGCGCAAACAATGGAAAGCCTGGAACAATGACGACTGGCGTCGTTACAACAACAGCCGCCGCAACATCTGGGTCGCACCGGTGGGCTACAACCGCGGCTATTACAGCAATCCCTCCTGGGCTCGGAACACCAACTGGGGGCCCAACCGCCCCTGGGGCAACAACAACTGGTACAGCTACAACAACAGCCCCTCCTGGAGCTGGTGGGGCGGCCAGGCCCTGGGTTGGGGGGTCAATGCCCTCACCACGGCCCTGATCGTCAACAGCGCCGTGAACAACGCCATCCGTGATCGCCAACCCACGGTGGTGGTGCCGAACAGCAGCATGCAGCTGTACTACGGCTCGGTTGAGCCCATCGACGAGACCGACATCTCGTTTGTGGTCAACAACAACGGCAACTCCTACCGGCTGCAAGCCGACTGCGCCGACGGGCTGCTGGATGGTGAAGTGCCCACCAGCCTCGCCGAAGCGGAGCTGATCAACGCCGCCTGTCAGGTGGCCTTCGGTAGCATCTGAATCAGGCTCCCGTGCTCAGCATCAGGCTCCAGGGCTCAGCCCACGCCCCAGAGCAGTTGCAGCGCAGCAATGTCGGTTGACGTGAATCCCCCGCCTCCACCGGGGATTCGGTTGTACGACATCACCGTGTCGCCGGTGTCGTAGCGGGGTGAGAAGGGCCTGCCGTTGGGATGGTCGAGACCCAGGGTATGGCCGATCTCATGGGTGATGGTGATGCGCTCCGAGCGGGTGAGCCGGTTGCCGCCCCGGTTTTCCCAGGCGATCTCGAACCAACCGGAGTTGCGGGTGGCCTGACCCAGCAACCCCCGCTGGCCAAAATCACCCACGCGATAGAGATCGATCTCCGTGCGGGCCTTGCTGCTCTTCTCCACGAAACGCAGCCCGGTGAGCCGATCCACCGCGGCGAAGGTGGATCGGATGAAGCGGGCCTCGCGGCTCGAGATCGGCTCGGCCCTGGTGCCATCGCCGAGCCTGCGGGGTCGACCGCCGAGCCTGCGGGGTCGACCGTTGATCCAGTAGCGCACCTTGGTGCCGCCGGCGAAGCGGCGCAGACTGCGAGCCCAGCGGCGATCAATGATGGCCTCCTCCGACAGCGTCATGAGCACCCACCCCGGCAGCGGACAGCGTAATCAGTCCCCTGGAGGGGAGATCGGCAAGGCCCTGCGAGCGGCCATGCCCGCTCTCGCCAGCAAGACCTACTTCAACTACGGCGGTCAGGGCCCCCTGCCCAGCCCGAGCCTGGAGGCGATCACCGCCTGTTGGCGGCGGATCCAGGAGCTGGGCCCGTTCACCTCTGAGGTGTGGCCGCTGGTGGAGCACACCATGGGAGCCCTGCGCCAGCGCCTGGCCGGCTGGATGGGGGTGAGCCCCGCCCGGCTGGCCTTCACCGAGAACGTGACCAGCGGCTGCGTGCTGCCCCTCTGGGGGCTGCCCTGGCGGGAAGGGGATCAGCTGCTGCTCAGCGACTGTGAACATCCCGGCGTGGTGGCGGCCTGCCGGGAACTGGCCCGGCGCCACCGGCTGGAGCTGCACGAGCTGGTGGTGCGCGACCTGGCGGCGGGGCCGGAGGCCACCGCGGCGGTGCTCCTGCAGCGGCTGGAGAAAGCCCTGCAGCCGCGCACCCGGCTGGTGGTGCTCTCCCACCTGCTCTGGAACACCGGCCAGCTGATGCCCATCGCCCGGGTGGCTCAGGAGCTGCAGCGCCATGCCAACCAGCCCTGGCTGCTGGTGGATGCGGCCCAGTGTCTGGGCTCGATCCCCGTGGCGGAGGCAGCCGCGGCGGCCGACATCTATGCCTGCACCGGCCACAAGTGGTGCTGCGGCCCCGAAGGGCTGGGGGTGGTGGCGCTGTCCGAGCGGCTGCTGAGCGAGGCCCAGCCCACCCTGATCGGCTGGCGCAGCATTAGTCACGAGGACTCAGCCCAGAGCGGCTTCCACACCGACGGCCGCCGCTTCGAGGTCGCCACGTCCTGTCTGCCGCTGTTCGCGGGTCTGAACCGCTCCCTGCAGCTGCTGGAGGCCGAGGGCGATGGCGAGCAACGGCTGGAGCGCATCCGTGCCCTGGCCGGCCGGCTGTGGGGGCAGCTCAACGAGCTGCCTGGAGTCATGCCCGTGCTGCAGGAGCAACCGCCGGCAGGGTTGGTGAGCTTCACCGTGGATGGTTCCACGCCGGAGGCGCTGGTGCAGAACCTGGGGGCGCGAGGCATCTGGCTGCGCAGCCTTGATGATCCCCACTGCCTGCGGGCCTGCACCCACATCACCACCACCAACGCCGAGCTGGATCAGCTGACGATGGCCCTGAAAGAGCTGATCACCCAACCCTGACCCATGAAAAAGAGGGGCTGAAGCCCCTCGTTGGCCTGGGAGTGCGCCGGGTAGTCGGCGATCAGGCCTCGTCGCTGAGCAGGTTGGTGTACACCCAGCCAGCAATCAGGGCACCCACGATCGGCGCCACCCAGAACAGCCAGAGCTGCCCCAGGGCGTCGCCGCCCACCCACAGCGCCACACCGGTGCTGCGGGCAGGGTTCACCGAGGTGTTGGTGACGGGAATGCTGATCAGGTGGATCAGGGTGAGGGCCAGACCGATGGGCACGCCGGCGAAGCCGCTGGGGGCGAACTTGTCGGTGGCTCCCAGGATCACCAGCAGGAAGAAGAAGGTGAGCACCACCTCGATCACCAGCGCCGCCCAGAAGCCATAGCCACCGGGGGAGTTGCTCCCGAAGCCATTGGTGGCCAGGGCGTTGGCCCCCTCGATCACGAAACCGGGACGGCCGCTGGCCACCAGCTTGATCACACCGCCGGCGATCACGCCGCCGATCACCTGGGCCACGATGTAAGGAAGGAGTTCGCCACCCTTGAACCGGCCACCGGACCAGAGCCCGAAGCTGACCGCAGGGTTGATGTGACACCCGGAGATATGGCCGATGGCATACACCATCGTGAGCAGGGTGAGACCGAAGGCAAGGGAAACGCCTAGAAAGCCCAGCCCCAGGGGGTTAGCGGCGGCATTGTCGTAGGGGAAGTTGGCGGCCAGCACGGCACTGCCACAACCACCCAGCACGAGCCAAAAGGTGCCGAACAGTTCGGCGAGGAATTTCTTACTCGTGGAAACCGATTGAGCCATGGCATCAACGGATACAGCGCGCGGAATTTACCCCACCCCCGTTACCGCGCAACGCAGCGTTGGCAAACAGACACTCCCGAAAACCCGGTAGGCCCGCCCTAGCGGGCCCGCAGGGCCTGTTCCGCCTGCTCGCGGTCGTCGAAGTGAATCTTGGTGGTGCCGAGGATCTGGTAGTCCTCATGGCCCTTACCGGCGATCAGCACCAGGTCGTCGGGCCCGGCGCTGGCGATCGCCGTGGCGATCGCGGCGGCCCGGTCGCCCTCCACCTGCAGGTCGCTGCCGGCCGGGATGCCGGCCACCACGTCGTCGAGGATCCGGCTGGGATCTTCGGTGCGGGGATTGTCGGAGGTCACCAACACCCGGTCGGCGAGGCGGGCGGCGATGGCGCCCATCTGGGGCCGCTTGCTGCGGTCGCGGTCGCCGCCGCAGCCGAACACGCAGATCAGCCGTCCACGGGTGAACGGCCGGCAGGCCTGCAGGGCGTTCTCCAGGCCGTCGGGGGTGTGGGCGTAATCCACCAGCACCGCCGGCTGCCCCTCACCGCTGCCCGCCTGCACCCGCTCCATCCGACCGGGCACCCCCCGGAAGCTGGCCAGGCCCTCCAGCAGCGGTGCGAGCGGCAGCTGCTGCTGCTGCAGCACCCCCACAGCCTGGAGCAGGTTCATGAGGTTGAAACGCCCCACCAGGGGCGAGTGGAAGCGGCCCTCGCCCAGGGGGGTGCGCAGGCGGCCGCTCACCCCCTGACTCCCCATCACCAGCGCATCGATGAACAGCTCGGCGCCGGGATCCTGCAGGGAACTGCGCCAGCAGGCGGGGCCCAGCCGCTCGGCCAGCCGCGCCCCCCAGCTGTCGTCGCTGTTCACCACCGCCCGGGGGCGGCCGTCAGCGCCCAGCAAGGGCTCGGCGAACAGCAGGGCCTTGGCTTCGAAGTAGGCCTCCATCGACGGGTGGTAGTCGAGGTGGTCCTGGGTGAGGTTGGTGAAGGCCGCGCCGGCGAAGCGGCAGCCCGCCACCCGCTGCTGGTCGAGGGCGTGGGAGCTCACCTCCATGGCCGCAACCCGGGCGCCGCTGTCGGCCGCCTGGGCCAGCTGCATCTGCAGCAGGTCGGCGAAGGCGGTGGTGTGCTGGGCGGTGACGCTGTGGCCGGGCCAGCGGTTCACCAGCGTGCCGAACAGCGCCGCCGGCTGGCCGCTGGCCGCCGCCAGATGCTCGATCAGATGGGTGGTGGTGGTTTTGCCGTTGGTGCCGGTCACCCCGATCAGGCTGAGGCGCCGGCTGGGTTGCCCCCAGAAGGCGGCGGCCAGCTGGCCGGCCCAGCGGGCCACCGGCTCGCTTACCACCAGCACGGGGTCGTGGGCCGCAGGGGGGTCGGCCGCCGCCGCCGCCGGACCGATCACCGCGGCCACGGCCCCATCGGCCAGGGCCCGGCGCCAGAAGCGGCCCCCATCCACCTGGGTGCCGGGCAGACCGATGAACAGGGTGCCGGGGCCGGCGAGACGCGAATCACAGCTCAAGCGCTGCACCTCGGCCCCGGCCAGCTCGGCCGGGGCCTCCAGACCCACCTGGTGGAGAAGGGAGTGGAGCGGGCAGGTCATGACCGACCGAATGGCGATGGGCCTTTCTAGGCGCGCGGAGGCAGCGGCAGATGGCCCATCAGCCAGTGCCGCAGCTGCGCTCCCTGCAGCCGGGGGGGCACCCGGGGCAGGGGCCGAGGGGGCTCCCCCTCAGCGGGCACCAGCAGCACCGGCACCTCAAGGCCGAAGCGCGCCTGCAGGGCGGGATCATCGTCCACATCCACCACCGTGAGCGACGGGGCCGGCGCTAAGGCCCGCAGTTTCTGCTCCAGCCCCTCGCACAGGCAGCAGCCCTGGCGGGTGTAGAGCAGCAGGGGGGGCAGCGGGGCGTCCATCAGTCGGGCACGGGGTCACAGCCGCAGGGGCTGAAGGGGTGGCAGCGCAGCAGGCGGCGCAGGGTGAGCCAGCCCCCACGCCAGGGCCCATGGCGGCTGATGGCCTCCAGGCCATAGGCGCTGCAGCTGGGGATGAAGCGGCAGCGCGGACCGAGCAGGGGGGAGATCCACTGCCGGTAGAGCTGGATCAGGCTCAGCAGCACCAGTGCCACCAGGCGGCTTGCCGGACTCGGACCGGCGCTCTGGGCCGTGGAGCCGGGCTGCGGGGCCAGGCCAAGGGCGCGCGGGCCGACGGATAGGATCGATCGTTGGCGCTGCAACGCACGGCCGGCGGGGCTGTCCCCAGCATGGCCGATGCCCGACGGCGCCAGCGACCTGTCCTTCGAACCGTCTTCATGTCTCGCTACCGCGGCCCTCGCCTGAGGATCACGCGGCGCTTGGGAGACCTTCCCGGTCTCACCCGTAAGTCCGCCAAGCGGTCTTATCCCCCCGGTCAGCACGGCCAAGCCCGTCGCAAGCGCTCCGAATACGCCATCCGCCTGGAAGAGAAGCAGAAGCTTCGCTTCAACTACGGCATCTCCGAGCGGCAACTCGTCCGCTACGTCAAGAAAGCCCGCGCCCAGGGCGGTTCCAGCGGAACCAACCTGCTCAAACTGCTCGAGAACCGTCTCGACAACATCTGCTTCCGCCTCGGCTTCGGCCCCACCGTCCCCGGCGCCCGTCAGCTCGTGAACCACGGCCACGTGACCGTGAACGGCCGCCCCGTGGACATCGCCAGCTACCAGTGCAAACCCGGTGATGTGGTGGCCATCCGCGAGCGCAAGCAGAGCAAGAAGCTCGCCGAGGGCAACCTGGAGTTCCCGGGTCTGGCCAACGTGCCGCCGCACCTCGAGTTCGACAAGGCCAAGCTCAGCGCCAAGGTGATCGGCAAGTGCGAACGCGAGTGGGTCGCCCTCGAGATCAACGAACTGCTGGTGGTGGAGTTCTACTCCCGCAAGGTCTGAAGCCTCCGCTTCACCCCCGGAGCTGGTTCCGTTCGCAGCTCCACGCCCCAGCTACGGCGCCCCGCAGATCCTGCGGGGCGTTTTTTATGCGCCGCTTTGTGCAGCGGGTTGTGCCCCGGGGAAAAGGTCGGCCAGCAGGCCCTCGGCGACGCGGCGCAGGGCCCGGCGGCCCAGGCCCTGGAAGGGGATCTCCCCGCCCAGCAGGCGCACCGCCAGGGCCGTGGCGCGGGGCTGGCGGATGCCGTAGCGGTAGGTGAGACCAGGCAGGCCGTAGAACAGCCGGGCCAGGCGCCGGGCGGCTTCGAAGTCGCCGGCCAGCAGGTCGTGCACCCGGGCGGTGTGGCTGAGGGGATCGCCGGCCAGCAGCGCCTCGGCGGCCAGCCGGCCGCTGCGGATGGCATGGAACAGCCCGTCACCGAACAGGGGGTTGATCAGTCCGGCGGCATCGCCCACCAGCAGCACCCGGCCATCGGAGCTGTGCAGCGGTTCGGGACCATCCCAGAACGGCAGCGGGTGGGCGTGGGCCCGCAGCCCCGTCAGCCGAGCCGGATCCACCCCCACGGCAGCGGCGTAGCCCTCGATGGCGGCCCGGATGCGGACCCGCGCCCCGGGATCGCGGCGGGCATCGCGGAAGCGACCGTGGAACTCACCGGCGCCGATGTTGAGGTGGTCGGCCTTGGGAAACACCCAGCCATAGCCGCGGCGCAGCACGCCGTAGTCGAGGTGGAGCAGATCGGGCCGCAGCAGCGGATCGGCCGGGTCCCAGTGGTGGGGGACCTCCAGTTCGATGGCCAGGGCCACGCGGGGGTCGGGCCGCAGGCCCACGCTGGCGGCCACGGCACCGGCGGCACCGTCGGCGCCGACCACGTGGCGGGCCCGCAGCCGGCGCTCGTGGACAGCGCCCCCATCCGGATCGCGCTGCAGCACCCGCAGCTCCACACCGGCGCCGGTGGGCTCCAGGGCGCAGAAGCTGTGGCCCTCGAGCACCCGGGCGCCGGCGTCGACAGCCCGCCGCACCAGGGCCTGATCGAAGCGGGGCCGCTGCACCATCCACAGCCCCCGTGAGCGCTCAGCGGCAGTGCCGGGCGGATCGATCGCCGCCTCCACCGCCTCAGCGAACCGCCAGCTGTGGCGCATGTGCCGCACCCGGGTGTCCACCACCGCCTCGGGCGCCAGGTCGAGGAGCTCCGCCTGCACCGGCACCGGCAGGCCGCCGCCGCAGGGTTTGTGGCGCGGCAGCCGGCGCTTCTCCAGCAGCACCACCTCCAGACCGGCGCGGGCGGCGGTGGCGGCGGCCATGGCACCGGCGGGCCCGGCGCCCACCACCACCAGGTCGACCATCGCCATCAGCCCTCGATCAGGGTCTGCAGGGCGCTGGTGACATCGCTCTGGCGCATCAGCGCCTCCCCCACCAGCACCGCGTCGGCGCCGGCGTCGAGCACGCGGTCGAGGTCGGCGCGGCTGAACAGCCCCGATTCACTCACCAGCAGGCAGCCCGTGGCGCGCAGGGCCTCGCCGTAGCGGGCCATGAGCTGCTCGGTGGTGGCCAGGTCGGTGTGGAAGCTGGCCAGATCGCGGTTGTTGATGCCGATCAGCTGCACCCCATCGAGGGCCAGGGCCCGCTCCATCTCGGCGGCGTCATGCACCTCAACCAGGGGGGTGAGCCCCAGGCCACGGGCGACCTTGAGCAGGTAGGCCAGGTCGGTGTCGCTGAGGATGGCGGCGATCAGCAGGGCCGCGTCAGCACCCGCCGCCCGGGCCTGGAACAGCTGGTAGGGGCTGAGGATGAAGTCCTTGCACAGCAGGGGCAGCTCCACCACCTGGCGCACCTGCACCAGCACCTCGAAGCCCCCCTGGAAGAAGGCCTTGTCGGTGAGCACCGACAGGCAGCTGGCGCCGCCTTCGGCGTAGCCGCGGGCGATGGCCTCCGGGTCGAAGTGTTCGCGGATCACGCCCTTGCTGGGGCTGGCCTTCTTCACTTCGGCGATCACCGCCGGCTTGCGGCAGCTGGCCCGCAGGGCGGCAATGAAATCGCGGGTGGGGGGCAGGTCGGCCACCTGGGCGCGCAGTTTCTCCAGGCTCACCCGCTCGCGGGCGCTGGCCACCTCCCGGTCTTTCTCCCAGACGATCTTCTCGAGGATGGAGCGGGGTTCCCCCTCCTCATGGGGAATCCCGTATTCCAGGTGGGCCACCCGCACCGAGGGATTGGGGGGCCGGCGGCGGATCTCCAACAGGGCAGTGCGTCAGGAGTTGATGGTAAAGGTGCCGGCTGAGTGCGTTCGAGTGCGTCACGCAACAGCCGAGTGCGTCACGCAACAGCCGAGTGCGTCACGCAACAGCCGAGTGCGTCACGCAACAGCCGAGTGCGTCACGCAACAGCCGAGT
>SLIG01000089.1 GCA_007135755.1 Cyanobium sp. | reverse complement strand
TTCCCCCGCACGCTGGTGCTGGAGGACGCCGTAGCAATCGCCGAGCAGGTGCCGAGCGTGAGCCGGGTGGCGCCCCAGATCACCCTCAGCGCGGTGGTGCAGCGCGGCGGGCTGAGCAGCTCCACCTCCGTGTTCGGAGTCACGCCCGAGTTCCTGCCGGTGCGGCAGTTCGAGGTGGGGCAGGGGCGCTTCTTCACCGACAGCGACCTCAGCGGCGTGCGCAGCGTGGCCGTGATCGGCCCCGATCTGGCCACCAGGATGTTTCCCACCGGGCCCGCCGTGGGCCAGGTGCTGCGCATCCGCAACCAGCCCTTCGAGGTGGTCGGCGTGCTGGAGGCCAAGGGCGCCGTGTTCGGCCAGAACCAGGACGAGAACGCCTATGTGCCCCTGAGCACGATGGTGAACCGGCTGTCGGGCCGCGATCCCACCTACGGCGTCAGCCTCAACTTCATCAGCGTGGAGGCCCGCGACGCTGACAGCATCAACGCTGCCGCCTTTCAGATCACCAATCTGCTGCGCCAGCGGCACAACATCCTGCGCGAGGACGACTTCGCGGTGCGCTCCCAGCAGGACGCTCTCTCGATCGTGGGCACGATCACCGGCGGCCTGACGCTGATGCTGGGGGCGATCGGCGGCGTGTCGCTGCTGGTGGGCGGCATCGGCATCATGAACATCATGCTGGTGTCGGTGAGCGAGCGCACCGCCGAGATCGGGCTCCGCAAGGCCCTCGGTGCCCGCAGCGGCGATGTGCTCAGACAGTTTCTGGTGGAGTCGCTGGTGCTGGCCAGCCTGGGGGGGGTGATCGGCACGGCGGTGGGCATCGGCACCGTGACCCTGGCGGCGATGGTGACGCCGCTGCCGGCCACGATCGGCGCGGGCATGGTGCTGCTCACGGTGGGGCTGTCCGGATCGATCGGGCTGTTCTTCGGGGTGGTGCCGGCCCGGCGGGCTTCCCAGCTGGACCCGATCGTGGCCCTGCGCAGCCTGTAGGGGCAGCCGCCGGGGAGGCGGCTCCACCAATGGCCACACAAAACCAAAGAAAACTTGAAGTCACCGCTTCAAGACCTGAAACAGTGGCTATCAGCACCGTTCCAGCCGTGCCTGGGATGGCTTAGTGGAAGGGATGGATTGCTGGGGGAATGCTTGGACCTGCTGACATGCGGTTACCGCAACGGCACCGATCGCATGGTGATCGTGCGCTGCGTGGGGCCTGAGGCCTTCTTTCTCGAGCGGGTGGTGTTCCCGTTCGAGCTGCTGAGCTTCCAGTCCCCCGATGAAACCGAACTGGAGATCTGGACCCACGGCCTGGGCGGTCCCGAGCTGCTGGAGCGCATCCCCGTGCAGCAGCTCATCCTCGAGCCCGCCGATCAGCAGCTCCAGGGATCGGGCAGCCACCAGGACGACCCGCTGGAGACCTGGGTGACCGCCGGCTAGCTGAGCGCCGTTACAGTCGGTAAGAAAGTGTCTCAGCTATGAACCAGCGCTGGCGTCTGATTGCTCTTTGGTTGCTGCCCGTCGCGGTGGTGGCCTTCCTCGGTTGGCAGGTGCTCAGCAGCGGCAACCTGGGAGCGAATGGACCCACCACGGCCCCGCGCAACACCGCGGTGGCGCGCATGAGCTACGGCCGCTTCCTCGACTACGTGGACGCCGGCCGGGTGACGGCCGTGGACATCTACGACGGCGGCCGCAGCGCCGTGATCGAGGCCGTGGACCCTGACCTCGACAACCGGGTTCAGCGCCTGCGGGTGGACCTGCCGGGCGTGGCCCCGGAACTGGTGAACCAGCTCAAGGAGCAGGGCATCAGCTTCGACATCCACCCGCCCCGCCAGTCGCCGCCTGCCCTGGGGATCCTGGGCAATCTGCTGTTTCCGCTGCTGCTGATCGGCTCGCTGATCTTCCTGGCCCGCCGCTCCAACGGCATGCCCGGCGGCCCGGGCCAGGCCATGCAGTTCGGCAAGACCAAGGCCCGCTTCGCGATGGAAGCCGATACGGGCGTGAAATTTGACGACGTGGCCGGGGTGGAGGAGGCCAAGCAGGACCTCCAGGAGGTGGTGACCTTCCTGAAGACCCCCGAGCGCTTCACTTCGGTGGGCGCTCGCATCCCCAAGGGAGCCCTGCTGGTGGGCCCTCCCGGCACCGGCAAGACCCTTCTGGCCAAGGCGATCGCCGGTGAGGCCGGTGTGCCGTTCTTCTCCCTCTCCGGCTCGGAGTTCGTGGAGATGTTCGTGGGCGTGGGTGCCAGCCGGGTGCGCGACCTGTTCAAGCGGGCCAAGGAGAACAGCCCCTGCCTGATCTTCATCGACGAGATCGACGCCGTGGGCCGCCAGCGCGGCGCCGGCGTGGGCGGCGGCAATGACGAGCGCGAGCAGACCCTCAACCAGCTGCTCACCGAGATGGATGGCTTCGAGGGCAACAGCGGGATCATCATCATCGCCGCCACCAACCGGGCCGACGTGCTCGATTCAGCCCTGCTGCGCCCCGGCCGCTTCGACCGCCAGGTGATGGTGGACGTCCCCGACATCAAGGGCCGGCTGGAGATCCTCAAGGTGCACAGCCGCAACAAGAAGCTGGCCGACGATGTGAGCCTGGAGACCATCGCCCGCCGCACCCCGGGCTTCTCCGGTGCCGATCTGGCCAACCTGCTCAACGAGGCGGCGATCCTCACGGCCCGCCGCCGCAAGGAGGCCACCTCCCTGGCCGAGATCGACGACGCCGTGGACCGGGTGATCGCCGGCATGGAGGGCAAGCCGCTCACTGACGGCCGCAGCAAGCGTCTGATCGCTTACCACGAGGTGGGCCATGCCCTTGTGGGCACCCTGGTGAAAGCCCACGATCCGGTGCAGAAGGTCACCCTCATTCCCCGCGGCCAGGCCCAGGGCCTCACCTGGTTCTCCCCCGACGAGGAGCAGATGCTGGTGAGCAAAGGCCAGCTGCGGGCCCGGATCATGGGCGCCCTGGGCGGCCGTGCCGCCGAAGACGTGGTGTTCGGCCGCGAGGAGGTGACCACCGGCGCCGGTGGTGACATCCAGCAGGTGGCCTCGATCGCCCGTCAGATGGTCACCCGCTTCGGCATGAGCGACCTGGGCCAGTTCTCGCTGGAGGCTGGCAACCAGGAGGTGTTCCTGGGTCGCGACCTGATGACCCGCAGCGACGGTTCGGACCGCATGGCCAGCCGGGTGGATGAGTCGGTGCGCCAGATGGTGCTCAACTGCTACGCCGACACGGTGAAGCTGGTGGCCGAGCACCGCGAGTGCATGGACCGGGTGGTGGAGCTGCTGATCGAGAAGGAAACGCTCGATGGCGATGAGTTCCGCGCCATCGTCTCCG
>SLIG01000079.1 GCA_007135755.1 Cyanobium sp. | reverse complement strand
CGGCAGGGCCGTGGAGCGTTCCAGGTCGAACGTCAGCTCCACCCGCGAATCGGTGGTGTTGACGTTCTGGCCGCCGGGGCCGCCTGAGCGGGAGAAGCGCCAGCGCAGCTCCCGGGCGGGAATGCTCGCCACCTCCCCGATCCGCAGATCGTCGCTGCCCCGTTCTCCGGCCATGGCATCAGCCTGGCAGCGGCAGGGGTGGGCGGGCCGGGCGCTTAGCTGGGAGCGATCGCGCCGTTGCCCGTGACCGTGCCCTCCGCCCGTGCCACCAGCCCGCTGTGGGTGGATGAGGAGCACGAGGGCGTGCGCTACGGCCTGGCCGGCCGGGTGATCGCCGAGCGGCAGTCGGCCTTTCAGCGGGTCACGGTGATCGACAGCGAGCGCTACGGCAAGGGCCTGCTGCTGGATGGCTGCTGGATGACCGCCGAACGCCAGGAGCGGCACTACCACGAGCCCCTGGTGCATCCGGCCCTGTGCGGCGCCGAGGCGATCGCGCGGGTGCTGGTGATCGGCGGCGGCGACGGCGGCACCGCCCGCGAGTGCCTGCGCCACCCGGGGGTGGAGCACCTCGACCTGGTGGAGATCGACGGTGTGGTGGTGGAGTGGAGCCAGCGGCACCTGGCCAGCATCGGCGGGGGCTGCTGGAGCGACCCCCGCCTGCGGCTCACGGTGGGCGACGGCATCGCCTGGGTGCGCGAGGCCGCCGACGCCAGCTATGACGTGGTGATCGTGGACGGCTCCGATCCGGCCGGTCCGGCCGAGGGGTTGTTCAACCGGGCCTTCTTCGAGCACTGCCGCCGCATCCTGCGGCCCGGCGGCGTGTTCGCCACCCAGAGCGAATCACCGGAGGCCTTCCGCGACGTGCACATCGCCACCGTGCGGCTGCTGCGGGAGGTGTTCGGCCACGCCGACCCCCTCTACGGCTGGGTGCCGATGTACCCCAGCGGCTGGTGGAGCTGGACCTTCGCCGCCACCGACGGGCCCCGCTACCGCCAGCCACGGCCGGAGCGGGCAGCCGCCGTGGCGGCGGGCTGCGAGATCTGGAGTCCCCGCTGGCAGGGCGGTGGTTTCGAGGCCATGCCGGCCTTCGTGGAGCGGGCCCTGGAGCGATGAGTGATCGTCACCCCTCCCGCCACGAGCTGTTCGACACCGACGGCGCGGTGTTCATGGCCAGCCGCCGCGATCCAGCCGGCTGCCGCGTGGGACTGTTCGGCGTGCCCTACGACGGCACCACCTCCTTCCGGCCCGGCACCCGCTTCGGGCCGGCGGCGATCCGCGAGGTGAGCCAGGGGTTGGAAACCTATTGCCCCCAGCTGGATCGGGATCTGGAGGATCTGGCCTTCGCCGATCTGGGTGCGGTGGCCATCCCCTACGGCGCTCCCGAGCCGGTGGTGGCCGCCGTGAGGGCCGCCACCGAGGCGGTGCTGGCCCTGGGCCTCAAGCCCCTGATGCTGGGCGGTGAGCACTCGATCAGCTCAGGTGCCGTGGCGGCGGTGGCCAGGCAGCACCCGGAGCTGGCGCTGGTGCAGCTCGATGCCCACGCCGATCTGCGCCAGGAGTGGCTCGGTGCCCGCCACAGCCACGCCTGCGCCATGCGCCGCTGCCTGGAGGTGCTGCCCAGCCAGCAGCTGCTGCAGATCGCCATCCGCAGCGGCACCCGGGAGGAGTTCAGCGAGCTGCGCGGCAGTGGCCGGCTGGTGGCGATCGAAACCATGGCCGCGGCCCTGCGCCCCCTGCGCGGTCAACCCCTTTATCTCACCGTCGACCTGGACTGGTTCGATCCGGCCGTGCTGCCCGGCACCGGCACCCCCGAACCGGGGGGCTTCCTGTGGCGGGATTTCGCCGCCCTGGTGGAGGAGCTGCGCCACCACAACCTGGTGGGTGCCGACGTGGTGGAGCTGGCGCCCCAGCTGGATCCCACGGGCGTGAGCAACGTGCTGGCCGCCAAGGTGGTGCGCAGCCTGCTGCTGCTGCTGGGCAGTCAGTAACAGCAGGTGCCGCTGCTGCGCTGCTCCCGCAGGCGCTCGTGCTGCTGGCCGATCAGCAGCAGGGCCAGGGTGGGGTGGTTGTGGAGCAGGTTGAGGAAGCGCAGACGCTCGAGCCGCAGGATCTCCACCGGGGTGCGGGCGATGGCGGTGTTGTCGTGATGGCCAACGCCCCACACGATGTCCTGGTAGCAGAACAGCTCTCCCGGCCGGTAGCAGAGCTTCTCGCCCTCCCGCCCGATCAGCTCCACGATTCCGCGGCGGATGCCGTAGATGGAATCGGCCTCCATGCCCTGCTCGAACACGGTGGCGCCGGTGGGCAGGGTGAGGCGCTCGCACTCCACCTGCACGGCCATCAGATCAATGGCGGAATTGAGGAGCGGTGTTGTGGCCAAGGGCGGCTCTGGCGATGGGGCAGCGGCAAACAACCGTTACAGCGGAGTGTAAAGAGCTCCTGGCGTGGGGGGAAGCGGGAGCTGGTCTTCAGTCGTGCAGCTGGGGCAGGAGCATCTCCAGGCTCAGCTGCTGGCAGCGGGCACCCGCCTGGTGATCCGCCGAGGCCCCACCGGAGCCCATCCCGGCGGGCAGTTGCGGGGTGCGGGCCGTCCAGTGGTGGCACCAGAGTTCGCCGGCCAGCTCCCCATGGATCGCGAGCTGGCGCAGCCGGCACCATCCCGCACCAGTCCCCTGGGGGATGGCGCAGTGACTGCAGCTGCGGCAGCTGGGACGGTGGGGCATTGAGGCGGCGCTGTATCAGGGGGCCCAAACACTAAGGGGTTGACGCGCGGGTGCAGGGGCGGTTACCCGTTCTTCCGAATGTCTTCCCAAGCCCCAGCCCAGGCCGCCCGCATCCATCGCCGTGGCACCGCCGTGGCACGGCCGCTGCTGTTGCTGCTGCTCTGCCTGGCGCTCTACCTGCCCGGCCTGACCAGCCTTCCCCCCACCGACCGGGACGAGGCCCGCTACGTGCAGGCCACCCGGCAGATGCTGGCCAGCGGCGACCTGCTGGACATCCGCTTCCAGGACAGCCCGCGCCACAAGAAACCGGCCGGGATCTACTGGTTGCAGGCCCTCTCGGCGGGGGCCGCCCAGCGCGCCGGGGCGCCGGCCACGGCGATGGCCCCCTTCCGGCTGGTGTCGGTGCTGGGCGCCACGGCGGCGGTGCTGCTGCTCTACGGCCTGTTCGCGCCCCTGATCGGAGCGCAGCAGGCCTTCCTGGCCGGGTTGCTGCTGGCCGGAAGCCTGCTGCTGGGCATCGAGGCCCACCTGGCCAAGACCGACGCCACCCTGCTGGCTGCGGTGGTGGCGATGCAGGGCGGCCTGGCCCGGGTGGTGGTGGGCGCCGATCGGGGCGGGGACGCGGCCGGGGAGCGGACCGGCTGGGG
>SLIG01000151.1 GCA_007135755.1 Cyanobium sp. | reverse complement strand
GGCCAAGGGCAAGACAGGCGCCTGGCAAGAGCAAGGAGAGAAGGCGTGGCATCAGGGAGCGGTTCCCGCGCGTGGGCCAGAGCGGCCGCGGGCGACTGGATGGAATGACGATCCGATCATGACCATGCCCCCTCGGAGCGCCCATGGATCCACGAAAAGCTGTGCCTCCTGCGCAGAACTCGTTACACAGGCGGGTCGCATTGGACACACGCAATTGAGAATCGCTTGCAAAAGCGCTGTGATTCCTCCTAGGTTCTGCCCATCTCCCTCAGGCCAGCCAGCCAGCTGATCACCATGGCCCAGCCCCTCGGCATCGCCAGTCCCGACCTCGCCAACCTCTGCCCCGGCGCCCGCCAGTGCCCGGTGCTCACCACCGGCAAGAAAAAGAGCTGCAAGCAGAACAAGTGCTCCAACTGGAAGGGCGGCAAGTGCCGCTGCGGCCGCGACTAGTCGCGCCGCTCCAGGCTGGGAATCAGGGCGATCGAGGCGACCAGGCCCAGCACCATGATCAGCAGGGCCGGGCCCATGGCCGCCTCCACCCGCTCGTCGCTGGCGTACTGGTACACCCGCACCGCCAGGGTGTCGAAGTTGAACGGACGCAGCGCCAGGGTGAGGGGGAGTTCCTTCACCACATCCACGAACACCAGCAATCCCCCCATCAGCAGCGGGCCCCGCAGCAGGGGCACATGGATCCGCCGCACCACCGCCAGCCAGGAATGGCCGAGGCTGCTGGCCGTTTCATCGATGGCGGGAGGTACCCGTTCCAGCGCGGCGTCCAGCCCCTGCTTGCTCACTGCCATGAAGCGGTCGCTGTAGCCCCAGAGCAGCAGCAGCAGCGGACTCAACAGCAGGGGGCCGCCGATGATCAGCAGACCCACCCCAAGCACGCTGCCGGGCACGCCGTAGCCCAGGCCGGCCACGAAGCTGAGCTGGCGGATCAGGGGCTGGGGGCTCCAGCGGCGGATGATCGCCAGCAGCAGGGCGCCGCAGCAGGTGAGCACGGTGGCGCCCAGGGCCAGGCCAAGGCTGCGGCTGGCGAGCCGCGTGAGTTCGTCGAGGGGCTCAGCCCGCAACGCCGGCCAGCCTTCACTGATCCAGAGAGCCGGAATGGCCAACGCCAGCAGCGGCGGCAGGGCCGTCACCAGCTGGGCCAGGGCCGCCCTCCAGCCGTGCAGGGGCCAGCTGAAGGCTTGCTGGTTGTCGCTTTCCAGGTTCCAGCGCTTGCTGCGCCGGCGCAGCTGCCGCTCCAGGGCGATCAGCACCCCCACGATCGCCAGAGCCACCAGGGACAGCAACGCCGCCCCCTGGGGGTCGCCATCCACCTGCCAGCGGTCGAGGATGCCAGCCGAGAGGCTGGGCACTCCCAGCAGCCGCACGGCTCCCAGCTCATTCACCACCTCCATCGCGCTGAGGGCCACGCCGGCGCCGATGGCGGGCAGGGCGATCGGCAGGGCCACCCGGAAGAAGCTCGCCCAGGGGCCCAGACCGAGGTTGCGGCTGGCTTCCACCAGACGGCGCCCCCCGGCCGAGAAGCTCTCGGTGGTGAGCAGAAACACATAGCTGTAATTGGCCAGGCTGAGCAGCACGACTGCCCAGCCGAGGCCATGGATGCGCAGACCCCGGTGGCTGCCCCAGTCGATCAGGCTGGCCGCCAGCAGATAGGCCGGGAAGGCCATCGGCACCAGCTGGGCGATGCGCAGCAGACGCCTCCCGGGGAAGCGGCAGATGGCCGTGAGCCAGCCGATCCCCGTGCCCAGCAGCGCCCCCAGCACCCCCTCACCCCCCACCAGCAACAGGGTGCCGCGGATCTGATCGGCGCCATCGAAGCCCAGCCCCAGGGGGCTCGGCTGGGCGGCGAAGAGGGCGTCCCAGAACAGGGCCAGCAGGGGCAGCAGGGCCAGCAGGCCGATGCCGATGCCGACGACGGCGAGCCCCGGGCGGCCATCAACGATCGCCCGTGACGCTCCTGGGGGGTGCGGTGCAGCAGGCGCCGTTGAGTCCATCGCCGTTGGGGTTGGGCCTGCGATCTACTTCCAGCCCGCCTGTTGCATCAGCTGCACGGCTTCGCGGTTGCGCTGCCCGAGCTGCTGAATGGTCACCGGCGAGGCCGTGAACGTGCCGAAGTTGCGCAGGGTGGGGTTGTTGCCCCATCCCTTCACAGGGTATTCGTTGTTCGCTGCGGCATAGCCCTCGCCTGCCGTGGGGGAGGAGAGAAACTCCAGCAGTCTGCGGGCTCCTTCTGGATTGCCGGAGCTGCGGGTCACACCGCCGCCGGTGACATTCACATGGGTGGGATTCACCCAAACCACCCGCACCTTGCGGGCATTGGCCTTGTCGGTGGCCTTGTCGGAGTTGAGCAGGCGGGCCAGGTAGTAGGTGTTGGCCACGGTGGCGCCGCACTCACCCTGGCCCACCGCCCGCACCATGGTGGTGTCGGAGGTGAAGAAGGGCTGCTTGACGTTGGCCACCATGCCCTTCAGCCAGCGCTCGGTGGTGGCTTTTCCTGCCCGTTGCAGCACATCGGCGGTGAGGGATTGGCTGTAGACGCTGGAGCGGTCGCGCATGCACAGCTTGCCGCTGAGCTCTTTGCGGGTGAGATCGCCGTAGGTGCGGATCAGGTTGGGATTCACCTGGGCGGGATTCACCATCACCGGCCGCGCCCGGCGGGTGAGAGCGAACCAGTGGCCGTTGGGGTCGCGCAGATTGGCGGGCACGTCTCTGTTGAGGGCGGCCGAGTTGATCGGGCGGAACAGATTCATCTCCTGCGCACGGATCAGACGCGCGGCATCCACCGTCACCAGCACATCGGCGGGACTGTTGGCACCCTCGCGGCGCAGACGCTCGATCATCTCATCGTCCTTTCCTTCGATGAGGTTCACGCGGATCCCCGTCTGGCGGGTGAACTGGGCGTAGAGCTCCTTGTCGGTGTTGTAATGGCGGCCCGAGTACACATTCACGACTTGGTTGCGGGCCTGGGCTAGGGCTGGGGTGGTTGTTGCACCCAGCAAGCTCAGACTGCCAATGGCAGCCAGGCCAAGGCGAAAGACCCTGGTGATGAAGACGGGCTGAATCATGATGGTGTGGGATGAAGACCAAGGGCCGACAGTGATCGACCCCTGGACATGAGGATGTGTGAGGTGTGAAGTGCTTCTCCAGACCCGCGCAGGGGCCTGGATCAGAATCGGAAGGTGGTCTGGATCACGCCGCCCCAGGTGTCGTTGAAGCTGTTCCTGTTGGGTTCGTCGGCGTAGAAGAGGGCCGGGGTGATGGTGATGTTGTCGGTTACGCGGAAGCGGTAGAACAGCTCATAGAGCATGGAGTTGTTCTCGCCACCGGTGAAGGGCGGCTGGCCGGCGGCAAAGCCGAGGGCGTTGCCGGCCCAGCCCACAT
>SLIG01000169.1 GCA_007135755.1 Cyanobium sp. | reverse complement strand
TGCTGATCACTCAGCTTCTGACGAAGCAGGGAGGCATGGTCCCTGCCCCGGCTGGTGGTGCCGTTGTCCGGTGTGGCGCTGGAGAAGCTACCCACCAGCCCGAGCCGTTCCGCAAGAGCTGCCGGGCTGGTGGATTGCTGCTGCAGCAGGGCAAGGCCGGCCTTGACGACCTCACTCTGGCTGAGGCCGAGGGTCTGGCAGAGGTTGTTGAGCCTGGCCTCGCTGCCGTCATCGAGGCGCACTGAAATGGTCCGCATGGCGCCCTCCTGCACGTATTACGTTCATATTACGAGGTTTAGCGCCGGCGCACATCCCGGCGCGCAACGCCCACCTGCTCCAGCAGCGTGGCCACGATCAGCCGATCGGCTGGATCACCATGAAAGGCATCGGGCAACCGGTCCAGGGCGATGACGACGTCGACATCGATCGGCACCGTCTGAACGACTCCAGGGGCCGCCGCCTGCCTCACCGCAGGGCATCAAAGGCCTGAGCTTCCAGCATGGAGTCTTCGGGTTCGGCGTGCAGCACGCCGGATCCCCGCAAGCGCTCCCAGGGATGCGGGTCCGGTGCGGGTCCCACAGAAGGTGGCGTCAGGCGGGCCACGGGTTTGCCGTGCCGGGTGATCAACACCGCCTCGCCACCGCTCTCCACCTTGCGGATCAAGGCGAGGCAGTGGGCGCGGAACTCGGTCACGGAAATGTCCATTGACCCAGCGTATTGGACATTTCAGGCCAGCAGGCAAGGGAGCTCAGCTGCGCGCATCCTGGAGCGAACAGCCGTAGGCACGGATCGCCCCATCGGCACTGAGCAGCGTGAAAGGGCCGGCCATGGCCTGGGCCACCAGCAGGCGGGCAAAGGGATCGCGGTGGTGCAGCGGCAGCTGTTCGATGGCCAGCAGATGGGGTAGGTGAATGGGGAGGAATTCCAGGCCGGACTGCTCCGCCCAGGGGATGGCCTCAGCGGCCGACAGGAGCATGTCGTGGCGGGCTAGGGCATGGCTGTCGAGCAGGAGGCGCATCAGCCCTGCTCAACCAGCTCGGCGATCAGGGGGTTGGCGGCATCGATGGAATCAGGCGCCACGAACTGTCCGCGGGCGATCCCCAACCGGCGCGGCCGCGCCGGAGCCTGCAGGCTGGCGAGCCGGGCCACGGGGCGGCCATTGCGGGCGATCACCACCTCGGCTTCAGCGCCGGCTTCGATCGCCTCCACCAGCCGGGAGAGGTGGGTCTTGGCTTCGAGCATGTTCACCACACGGCTCGAGCCGGCGCTGGACCCAGGACTGGGAGGCGATGCCATGGCTGCTCTCAGATAAACCCGACCAGACCTGACTTGACCAGACCTAACAGTGCCGCGACGTAGAGCGGCAGGTGTCATACGGTCCAGTCGGGCACATGCTCACTCCAGCGCGCGCTTCCAGCTGGCCTCTGTGCTTCGACTGGCGGCGTCGCCGTGGCGGCTCAAGACCTTGCTGATGGCTTCGCGGATTCAGGCACTGCGAGTTTTGCCAGGCTGCTGGGCAAACTGATCCAGGCGCCGCTCCAGCTCCGGCTCCACGCGCACTCCCAGCACCATGGCACCACCCGTACGCGCCCATGAGTGGCAGGCATGGAGAGTGGAGCTTGAGATCGATGCTGGTGGCGGCCTGTCCATTCGAGGGGGCTGCTAGGTGCATTCCACTGGTAAAAGCAAGTGCGTAATGCGCTGCCCTTTGCTATAGAGATAGCAAAGAAACCATGTACCCGTTCAGAGGGCGGGATGCCCATCGCGCCAATCCACCCCTGATCGCTCAGTGCTGAGGGTCCAAGGAAGAGACAGCGTGTGTTGAGAAGTTCATGAAGTCGGGAGCAGTGAGGGCATCACACCACCGCGGTGATGGGCAATCCAGGCCTGCTCCAGGAACTCCCAGACATCGCGGCCCTGTTGCCGCAGGGTGGTGGTGACCGTGAGCAGGCGGCTGCGACAGATGGCGCCGCTGGTTGATTGGACGCCGTGACTGATCTTGCGCTGAATCACCGACTGGCGCAGCGCTCGCTCAGCGGCGTTGTTGGTGGGCTCGACGCCTTGGATCTCCAGAAACGTCCAGAGGGCATCGCTGCGTTGCAGCACCTGCTGACAAGTGCGCACCGTCTTGGCCCAGGGTGTTCGCTCACCGCGCTGATAGCCCAGCTCCACCGCCCGCTGCAGCGTGGCCTCAAAGGAGCGGCGGATTGGCCGGCAGCCCTGCTGCAACGTGGGCCAGTCGTTCGCTCCCTCCTTCCATCTGTACCACTGGGCAAACAGTTGTTGCTGCAGGTCCAGCAGCTCTGCTCCGAACTCGGCGCTGGCACCAGGGCGCTGGGCAATGGCAGTGAGATCGCGGATCAGGTGCGCCCAGCACAGCTGGCGCTGCTCAAGCGGTAGGTGGTTGTAGGCGGAGAAGCGATCGCTCACCACGATCCCGCCAAAGGCGTTCCCCAGCAGCTCCATGGCCGCTGCAGTTGAGCGGCTGAGGCCCTGCAGGAACACCGTCGCCACTGGTGTGACCATGACCCACTGCCAACCTCTGCGGCCAGCCGGATTGTTGCCGTCGGCATTGCCGGTGGGGGCGCCGGTTTCATCGACGTAGGCCACCGGCTGCTGCCGAGCCGCTGCCAACGCTTCTGCCATCGGTTGGGCCAGTGTGGCGCTCAGCCGCTGGCGGATCCCAGCAATCCCTGCGCGGCTGATCACCACCCCCAGGTGATGGAGCAGTTCCTGGGTCTTGCTGATGCTCAACGGGAAGGCACTGCCCAGCAGACCCACAAGGGTGCTGAGCCGGGGTCCGTAACGGGCCGCCTCCACATCTGCCGGCAGGGTGGCGCAGGTGCTGGTGGAGCAGCAGGGACAGACCAAGCGGTGCAGCCGGTGTTCAATCACCATCGCTCTGATCGGCGGAATCTCGATCACCTGATGGCGCAAGGGCTCTGGATCAACACCGTCCAGCAGCTGACCGCAGCGGCGGCAGGCTTGGGGGTGGTGCTCCACCACCTCATCCACCCGCTCGATCGGCAGCAATTCCGGACCGGATCCTGGATGGCCCGGCTGGCCGCCCCGCTTGCGGCCACTGCCCTTACGCCGCTCAGGCGGCTTGAATCCCGGCCCATCGCTGGAGGGTGGCTTGGAGGAGTTGCGAGAACTGCGGCTAATCCGCTCACGCAATTGGGCCAGCTCGGTCGCAAGGGCGGTGAGTTGCGTTCGGAGCTGTTCGTTCTCCTGGTGCAGCACATGAATCTCCTGCTGTTGATGCAGGATCAGAGAACGGGCACTGGTCGGCCATGCCAACCAGTCCGCGTCTGAAATCCCGGCAGGAGGAGGAGTCATCTCAGGCAGTCTCTGCCTGAGATGCAATCGGGAATCACGCCGCCGTCAAGGGTTCAGCAGGAACAAAGTTCGTCACAAGCCGTCCCGGCCTCTGAACGGGTAC
>SLIG01000038.1 GCA_007135755.1 Cyanobium sp. | reverse complement strand
TTGTGATCCTGCTCAGCCAGACGATCTTCATCGTGCCGGCCGGCAATGTGGCCGTGGTCACCACCCTCGGCAAGGTCACCGGGGTACCGCGCAGCCCGGGCGCGAATTTCAAGCTGCCGCTGGTGCAGAACGTCTCCCCGTTCGATGTGCGCACCCAGGTGCGGCCCGAGCAGTTCTCCACCCTCACCAAGGATCTGCAGGTGATCCAGGCCACGGCCACGGTGAAGTACGCCATGAAGCCGAGTGAGGCGGGCCGCATCTACGAAACCATCGCCACCGACAACCAGCAGATCTATCCGCGGGTGATCCAGCCGTCGCTGTTGAAGGCGCTGAAATCGGTGTTCTCCCAGTATGAACTGGTGACCATCGCCACTGAGTGGAACAGCATCTCCGAGATCGTGCAGGAGAAGGTGGCCGAGGAACTGCGCAAATTTGATTATGTGAACGTGCAGGGCCTCGACCTCACCGGCCTGCAGATCGCCGAGGAGTATCGCGCTGCGATCGAGCAGAAACAGATCGCTGAGCAGCAGCTGCTGCGGGCCCAGACTGAAGTGAAGATCGCCGAGCAGGAGGCCAAGCGCTACCAGACGCTCAATTCCAGCCTCGACGACCTGGTGCTCTACAAGCTGTTTCTCGACAAGTGGGACGGTGAGACCGCTGTGGTGCCGGCCCTGCCGGGCACCGCTGGCGGCGGCGGCAGCCCGGTGATCGTGAACGGCAAGCGCTGATCCTGCGACAACCCTTGCCCTGAGCGATCCCCTCCAGCTGGATCATGTCTCAAGGTGCGGTGATGCACGCCATCTGGCGGCCACCTCCGTGCCGCCTCCCCATGGCCTGGCTCCTTTGCTGAGTCCCCTCCAGGTCTCCGACCTGACCCCGGCCATTTCGCCGGTCTCGACGGCAAGACAGCCCACGGCCTGGTGCATCACTGCGAGGCCTTTGAGATCCGAGGCGTGATCGACAGCCACTGTGCCGGGCTGGATGCCGGACAGATGCTGGACGGCGTAGCCAACGGCATCCCGATCGTGGCCGATCTGGAGGAGGCCCTGGCCCTGGTGGGACCAGCGCCCGCCACCCTCATCTACGGGATGGCTCCGGCCAGCGGACTCTTCTGCCAGGACGATCGCCGCGTTTTGCTGGAGGCGATGGCCGCAGGGCTCAACCTGGTGAGCGGTATGCGCGAGTTCCTCAACGACGCTGCCGAGTTCAAGGCCCAGGCTGAACGCCATGCGTGTCGATCCGGGACGTGCGCCGCCCTGCCGCCCTGCGCGATCTGCGCCTCTTCAATGGCTCCATCGCCCGGGTCCGCTGCCCGCGCATCGCCGTGCTCGGCACCGATGGCGCCATCGGCAAACGCACCACGGCAACGCTGCTGGTGCAGGCCCTTCTGGACCACGGCATCGCCGCCGTGCTCGTGAGCACCGGCCAGACGGGCCTGATCCAGGGGGGGCGCTTCGGGGTGCCCTCGATGCCATTCCGTCCCGGGCCTCAACACCGATGCGATCACCCTGGTGGCGGAGGTGATCGAGGCCAAGGCCAAGCCCAGCCAGGCCTGGGGCGATCGTCGGCGCACGTGTTTTTCCACCGCCTCGCCCGATGCCCGGCCTGGGCCGCAACCCTGCGCTGATGCTCCCGCGGTGCAGCGGGCCCTGCTGGCCCTGGGGGAACAGGACGTGGACCCGGCAGCCCGCTGCTGGTGGGCGATGAGCAGCGCTATCAGCTCAGCTACAGCGCCCTGCTCCGGGCCATGACCTCTCCCTTCGTGAGCCGCCGGTTCGTGACCGGCCCCTGCGGCCGGCCGCAGGACACGTGCCGCCGAGCTTGAGACCCTGGAGGATCTGCTCTGAACCGCTGCGACCCAGCCTGCTCAGGGCAGGGTGAAGCCCGACTGCATGTTCTTGACATCCAGCATCACCCAGGTGATCCACACCAGCAGGGCGATGCCACCGGAGATGGCGGCAAAGCGGGCGATGACTCGGCCCGCCATCTCCAGAGCGCTGATTTCCTTCACGTGCTCAACTTGATCGCTGAGGTGATCCTATGCCATCAAAGCCCTGGATCGATACTGTCGAAAGCTTCCCGATCGGCAGGATGTAGAGGGGGCGTTCACTGTGAGAAAGCTGCAGAACCTTGCTCACGCCGGCGTCATCAACGGCACCGATCACCACGGTGCCGATTCCGAGAGGCACACGCTGCAGATCAACGTTCTGCGCCGCATGTCCCGCCTCCATAGCGATGAAGTGTGGGGCGAGATTGCCATGGCGAGATTCAATGCGGCTGGGCACGGCGGTGATCACCATCACCACAGGTGCACCCGTGATGGCGCTCTGCCGCAGAGACACCCGAACCAGTTGATCGGCGCCGCAGCGGCGGCAGCTGAACGGCTCTGCGTTGGAATCACGCGGCGCGCAGGCCAGGATGAGGCAGACACATCCAGCCAGTGGAATTTTCATGCGCGCCTCCCAGTGTCTTGATGCTGCCGCAAGGGCAGTCACCACGCTCTCACTGGCTCTGGTTCTGCTGCCGCGTGCGCAGGCCGGCACCCTCGGACTGACACCGCAGGACACCCATGCCCTGGTTCAGGCCCAGGCTGATGCGGTGCTGTTCATCGATGTGCGTGATCCGGTGGAGATCATGTTCGTGGGCTTCACCGATGTGGTGGACGCCAACATCCCGTTCGTGCAGGTGAACCGCCGGGTGTGGGACCAGGAGAACAACCGCTTTCAGCTGGAGCCCAATCCGCAGTTTGCCCAGGAGGTGCAGCAGGCCCTGGAGGCCAAAGGACTCACCAGGGACGCCATGGTGATCACGATGTGCCGCTCCGGCAGTGAGCGCGGTGAACCCAGTGCCCTGTGGCTGCAGGAGCAGGGATTCGGCAACGCCCGCTTTGTGCTCAACGGCTTCCAGGGCGACCGCCTGAGCGAAGGCAACCAGGCCGGCATGCGCCTGAAGAACGGCTGGCAGAACTCCGGGTTGCCCTGGTCGCCGCGGATGAACCCAGACAAGATCCACCGCACAGATCGCTGATCACGGATCGCTGATCACGGATCGCTGGTCAGGGTGTGACCGACCAGGGTTTCCAGCCGGCTTCGCGGAACAGGCGGTAGGCCACGGTGGAATTCACCACCGGATCAAACAGTTCATCGGGATTCTCGATGCCCATCGAGGCGATCAGCCGCCGGTTGGCGGTGACGTGAATCTGAAACAGGCCGATGCAGTCGCCGCCGCAGCCGCGGGCAGTGGGGGTGAGGCCGCTTTCCTTGTAGGCCACCTGGATGGCGCTGAGCAGGTGCTCCTCCGGCCACACCTGGCGGATGGCGTCGAGGGCATCGGCCTGAGGAGTGTCGCTGGCCTGCAGCCGCGGCGCGCCCCCCAGCCCGGCCAGGCCGAGGCTGGCCAGCAGAGTGATGGCAACCGGCCGCAGCCGGCGGGGAATGAAGCTGGCCATCGCCGCCCAAAGGGTTCAGCCCGAACGTAACGGCCCCGGAAGGGTGCAACAAGCGCCGTGTCAGTGACCACGGGCTGTTCGATCTGAACACCTGAGCGGGCAGGGAAGATGCCAGACCCGATGGCTTCAGAGCGTCACTTGTGGTGTCCACTGCCCATGGCCCAGTCCAGCGCTCTGCCTGCACCCGATCCGTCCCCCGACCCCGACCATCCTCTGGATCCAGGGTCCTCACCCCTGGCCCGGCCTGCCGCTGTGCTGCACTGGCTGCAGCAGGGCCATGAACGCTTTCTGGTGGGCCATTCCCTGCACCCCCACAGCACCCGTGAACGCATGCAGGCGGTGGTGGAGGGCCAGCACCCGCTGGCGGCGGTGCTGGGCTGCGCCGATTCGCGGGTGCCGGTGGAGCTGCTGTTCGACTCCGGGTTCGGCGACCTGTTCGTGGTGCGCAACGCCGGCACGATGAGCACCACCGCGGCGATCGCCTCGCTGGAATATGCGGTGGGTCACCTGGATGTGCCCCTGATCGTGGTGCTGGGCCATGAAGCCTGCGGCGCCGTGTCGGCGGCTCTGCACCCCGAACTGCTGCTCACCCCCAGCCTGTCGCAGGTGGTGGGCCAGCTGCGCATGGAGCTGCTGCAGTACGGCGACCACCTCTCCCTGGAGGAGTCCTGCCGCCGCCACACCCTCAGCGCCGCCGGCAATCTGGTGCATTCCAGCGTGTTGCTCACCGACCGGGTGCGGGCCGGCCAGCTGGCGGTGGTGGCCGGCTACTACGACCTGCACAGCTCCGCGATCGACTGGATGGGCCCCGTGGAGGCGATCAGCTATCCCGGCCCGGCCGAACGCTGAGCGGCCCCTCGACTCAGGGCAGGAAGGGTCTCAGGGCAGGAAGCCGAGGTCTTCGAGCTGGGGTACCAGCCAGGCCGGGATGCCGTCGCGGTCCCATCGCCAGAAGTCGCCCTGGCCGAGGTACACGTCCTGGCCGGCGCGGTAGGCCTGGGCCAGGGTTCCCAGACCGCGCTCCTGCAACGCGTCCTCCCGGAGCGTCCGCCGGGCGCGCTGAGCAGCGTTGCCAGTCATGGCGACCCCCGCAGGGCAGCGGGCTTTGGTTCGTGCCCAGAATAGGGAGCCTGACCACCGCGGCTGTGCCCCTCAGCCGGATGAGCGCTGGTGATGATGGCTGGAGCGATGACGGCAACGCTGAGACTGCTGGCCAGGGCCTGTGGGGCAGCCACGCTGGCCCTGGCGCCGGCCGTGGCGGCAGCGGCACCGAATGGCACGTGGCTGTCGCAGCCGCAGATCTGGTTCTATTCCTCCAACGGATCGCTGCCCAGGGTGATGGCCCGGATCCGCGCCGAGGGCTACCGGGTGGTGTTTCTCGATTACCGCAAGGTGGCCGATTCCGTGCAGCGGGAGGTGGCGCAGGAGGCTCGCCGGCAGGGGGTGGTTCCGGTGGTGTGGGTGCAGTCGCCCCAGTACCGCAGGATGGGTGTGGCCGACCTGGTGCATGAAGCCCGCCATGGGGATGGCATCCAGGTGGATGATCACTTCTTTGCCAACTACAACCCGGCGGCGTTCTACCAGCTGCGCCATGTCTACACCAAACCGATTTACTGCAGCATTCAGCCGTTCCAGGCGGGCCTTGTGCCCAGCGTGGGATGCAATCAGCTGGATGTGCAGTGCTACACAGCGCAGACGTTTCAGACCTGCCTGAAGCTGGCCGACCGGCTCGGGGCGGTGGTGAGCCTGTCCACGCAGAACACCCTGGGCCACCGGACTGGACTGGGCCCGCGTCTGTTCAACACCTTCCTCTGGCCCGATCAGACGCTCTGAACGGCCATCCCCCGGCGGTGGATCTCGCGGGCGTAGTCGGTCCAGGTGCCCTGGCCCCAGTAGCGGAAGCAGCTGGTTTCCAGCAGCAGCAGGTGGAGCAGCGCCTGCTGGTAGGGCTCGCTCGTGGTGACCGCCGGATCACGGGCCACCTGGGGGTCGAAGCGCTGGTGGAAGCGGGCGCTGAGCTGGGCCATCGGCTCCAGCACGTTGGCGTAGCCCTCCACCCAGCTGAGGTTGTTGGTCCAGGAGGCGCCGGCCATCGAAAACCCGGGATCGCCGGCCGCCAGCGCGGCGATGGCGGCCTCGGTGCGCTCCGGTGTGGGGGCTCCGCCTGGCTGGCTGGCCAGCTGCTGCCACAGACGGTGCTGCTGCACCGCCTGGATCGTGGGGTAGGCCGCCGGATCCACCCCGGCGGCCTCAAGCAGCTCGAGATACTCCGTGCCGTTGAGCGCCACCGTTCCGCCGCCGCCGCCGCCGCCGGCTGGGCCGCCCCGGGGCTGATCCCTGAGGCTGCGGTGGGCCTGGAGGAAGGCGGGCGGGAATTCGTTCATCATCACGCCGCCGTTTTCGCCGTCGGCGATCTGGGAGACCAGCGGCGGGATCGAGAGGGCGCCCAGGGTCTGCCGCTCCAGCCCCAGGGCCTGGTAGCAGGGCTGCATCTGGCCCACCAGCTTGGTGTCGGAGCCCTGGGTCTTGATCAGGGCGGTGATCGACACCTCCTCGCCGCAGGAGCTGCGCGCCACCAGCCGGTTGGGGATCAGCGTCTGTTCCTGGCTGAGGGCTGAGCCGTCGGGGTTCTCCACGCTGTGCTCCTGCACCAGCAGCCAGCGGTAGCCGCACTCGCGCAGGGCACTCACGAAGGCGAACAGGGTGTCGGGGTGGTTGGGCAGGTGCATCTCCGGGGGCGAGAAGCCCTTCACCCGCTGCAGAGCCTCAGTGCCGAACAGGGCCGCGAACTGGTGCTGCCAGGCCAGGATCTGCAGCTTGAGGTCGGGGATGGGGGTGGAGGGGGCCACGGCGTGGCCCCAGAAGCTGCCGAGCCACTCCACATAGGGCTGAACCGCCGGATCACAGGCCAGAAACCGCAGCGCTTCGAGAATGTCGTGGCGGCCCATCTGCTGGAAGCCCCAGAGCAGGGTGCCGGAGTAATCGAGCATGATCCGCGGATTGCAGCCCTCGCCGATCAGCTGGGGGATCAACTCCGCCATGCGCCGGTAGCACTGGGCGAAGGGCTCGGCGTTGTGGTTGTCACCCTCCCCCGGGTGCTCGAGCATGTACTGGAGATGGGAGATCAGCTCCCCATCGGCACCGGCCGGAATCGTGGGCTGGTGCATGTGCAGGGCGCAGGCGAAGCCGGAGCGGATCTGCTCCAGCCGCAGGGTGGTGCTCGGCAGCGCCACGGGGCCTGGCTGCTGCACCAGGGCCAGGAGTTCGGCTTCGCGGCCGGCGATCGGCGGCAGGGCTGGTTGGGTCATCGGTGGGGTGCGGTGGCGCGGCCTGCGCCTTGGAGTTTGTTGCCACCCGACCCCACCCCGCCGCTCGAACCGGAGTCGTCCGGTCGCTTGACTCTCCACGGACTGGAGCGTGCATGGTGAAGGCAGGACCTGCCGGCCCCTTCACCTCCCCAGGGCCAGCGTCCACCGAACCGAGGCCATGTGCAGCACTGCCCTTCCCCCAGCCAGCCCGATGGCCAAGGATCCGATCTGCGGCATGGTCGTGCCCACGGCCACGGCCCTGTCGGCCCAGCGGGCTGGGCGCACCTACTACTTCTGCAGCCAGGGCTGCCGGCAGACCTTCCTGGAGCCGGAGCAGCAGATGCGCCGCATGCGCCGGCGCATTGGCATCGCCCTCAGTGGTGTGCTGGCCCTGGCCCTGGTGCGGGCCGGGGCCTTCCTGGCCCTGGCGGCCGGGGTGAGCCTGCTGAACATGGCGCCGGTGGCCCAGTTGCCCTGGCTCACCTGGGGGGTGTGGCTGTTCCTGCTGGCCACGCCGGTGCAGGTGTTCGGCGGCTGGAGCTTCTATGTGGGGGCCTGGTCGGCCCTGCGCCAGCGCGCCCTCAACATGGACGTGCTGATCGCGCTGGGCACCTCGGTGGCCTACCTGTACAGCGTCGTTGTGGTGTTCGCGCCCCAGTGGCTGCCGGTCGGCGTCGATGAGCGGAACGTCTATTTCGAGGTGTCGGCGGTGGTGATCGCCTTTGTGCTGCTGGGGCAGTACATGGAGGAGATCATCAAGCAGCGCTCCTCGGCGGCGGTGCGCCGGCTGCTCGATCTCCAGCCCGCCAGCGCCACGGTGATCCGCGAGGGTCAGGAGATGACGCTGCCGGCCGATGCGGTGCTGGCCGGTGATCTGGTGCTGGTGCGGCCCGGCGAGAAGGTGCCGGCCGACGGGGTGGTGGTGGCGGGACAGTCGTCGGTGGATGAGGCGCTGATCACCGGCGAATCGCTGCCGGTGAGCAAGCAGGCGGGATCGGAGCTGACCGGCGGCACGATCAACGGGCGGGGGTTGCTGCGCTTCACGGCCACGCGGGTGGGGGCCGACACCGCCCTGGCCCAGATCATCCGCATCGTGGAGGAGGCCCAGGCCAGCTCGGCACCGGTGCAGCAGCTGGCCGATCGGGTCACCGCCTGGTTTGTGCCGGCGGTGGTGGGCGTGGCCTTCGGGGCCTTTGCCCTCTGGACCCTGGCCGGCAACTTCAGCGCAGGCCTGCTGGCCTTCATCGCGGTGCTGGTGATCTCCTGCCCCTGTGCCCTGGGCATCGCCACGCCGGCGGCGCTGATGGTGGGGGTGGGCAAGGGGGCCGAACTGGGGATCCTGATCCGCAGCGGTGAGGTGCTGGAGCGGGTGGAGCAGCTCACCACCGTGGTGTTCGACAAGACCGGCACCCTCACCCGTGGCAAGCCGGCCCTCACCCAGGTGGTGCCGATCGCCGGGCGCTCCCGGGAGCAGGTGCTGCAGCTGGCGGCTTCCCTGGAGCACGGCTCGGAGCATCCCCTGGCGGCAGCTCTGCTGGAGGCCGCCGCCGCCGAGGGGCTGGCGTTGCTGCCTGCCCGCGACTTTCAGGCCGAGGTGGGCGAGGGGGTGCAGGCCGACCTGGGTGGCCACCGCCTGTGGCTGGGCAATCGCCGCCTGGCCGGGCAGTTTCTGCCCGAGCTGGCAGAGGCGCTGCAGCGGCAGCTGCGGCAGCTGGAAGCCGACGGCAACACGGTGATGCTGCTGGGCCAGGGCGCCGTGGTGCTGGGGCTGCTGGCGGTGGCCGACACCGTGCGGCCCGAGGCCCACCGCACCGTGGAGTTGCTGCAGCGGCGGGGGATCACGGTGGTGATGCTGAGCGGCGACAACCGCACCACCGCCGAGGCGATTGCCGCCCAGCTGGGCATCACCGAGGTGCTCGCCGAGGTGCGGCCGGCCGACAAGGCCACGGCGATCCAGGCCCTGCAGCGGGCTGGGCAGGTGGTGGCGATGGTGGGCGATGGCGTCAATGACGCCCCTGCCCTGGCCACCGCCGACATCGGCATCGCCATCGGCTCGGGCTCCGATGTGGCCAAGGAAGCGGGTGATCTGCTGCTGCTCGGCAACGACCTGCGCGATGTGGTCACCGCCATCGGCCTGTCGCGGGCCACGATGCGCAAGATCCGCCAGAACCTGTTCTGGGCCTTCATCTACAACAGCCTGGGGGTGCCGATCGCCGCCCTGGGTTGGCTCAACCCGATGATCGCCGGCGCCGCCATGGCACTCAGCTCGCTGTCGGTGATCCTCAACTCCTCGCTGCTGCGCCGCTACCGGAGGGCGACGACCTGAGCTGCGCCCCGCCAGGGGGCCGCCAGGTTCGCGGGACCGCTCACCACAGGCCTGGCAGCAGCCGGGCGCTGCGCTGCTGCCAGGCGCTGAATTCCGGGTATTTCTCTGCCATCCGGGTTTCCTTCTGGCCGATGCGCTGCAGGTAGATCAGCAGCACCAGAGCCGGCACCAGGTAGGCCCAGACGTTGCCGGCCACCACCGCGAAGCTCAGGTAGCGCAGCAGATCGCCGAGGTAGTTCACATGGCGCACGCGCCGCCAGATGCCGTCGCTCACCAGGCCGGCACCCATCGCCTTGGCGGTGGTTTTCTGCGCATCGGCGCTGGCGTTGATCAGGCTGCCGAAGCTGAACAGCACCAGCGCCAGGGCCACGGCGGCCTGGGAGATCGGCACGGGATTGAGAAAGGCCAGCAGCCCGGGCAGGCTGTAGAGCACGCCGATGAACAGCAGGGCGAAGCCGAAGCCCACCACCCCCACGCGCTCGCTGAACAACTGCCGGGCCCGCTCGGGAAACAGCCACTGCTCCAGCAGCCACCAGAGGCAGTAGCTGATGTGCAGGCTGAGGTAGATCACCTGGCGCATGTCCTGCACCCCGATCACGCCTGCCAGCACCAGCAGCAGCACGATCGTGAGCACCTTGGCGGTGTTGACCGCCGTGAGTTGGCTCCAGCCCATCAGTGCCCCCGTGATGGCGGCACCCTATCGGCGCTGCCAGCTGGGCCTCGATCGGCGTGGCTGTGCCGGCCACGCCATCGCGCCATGGGCCGTCTCCACAGAGGTGCGCAGCAAGCCGTTTGACACCAGCCTCTGCCGTGGGAAATCCCTGACCCTTCTGATGCCTGAATCGCACCTCCAGAGCTCAGCACCATGAACGAAAGGGTCAAGCGTTCAGACCAGGAGATGGCCGGGATCCTGCCTGCCTTGGTCCAGGCCTAAACAGAGGAGACTCTGGATTCAAGCGATCGATCCGCCAGGCGCCAGCTATCCCGGGGAAGGTCGATCTGCATGCAGCGGTATGACCCATGCCGCAACCAGCGGCTGCGGGTGAGTTGTCAACTGTCCTGGCAGAGGGGGGCACAGGCTGCCTAGCGTTGGCCCACAAGAACCGGGGACCCTGTTGACCAATGGCCTGCTGCCGTCGCAAAGCCTGACCCTGGCCCCAGGGGCTCCCTCCAGCGGGGGAGATCCCGGCGTCCCCGGCCGAAGGGCCCTCCAGCGCCGGGATTTCGTGCTCAGGCCGTTCCTGGACAGCAGCGACCGCATCGCCCTCTGGCAGCTGGCCAACACGCTCATCCCCTACGGACTGCTCTGGGCGATGGCGATCTGGTGCCAGGGGCATGCCCCCCTGCTGTTGCCGCCGGTGATCGCCCTGCTGGTGCTGTTCCTGGCCCGCTGTTTCGCGCTCATGCACGACACCGGCCACGGATCGTTGTTCCGCCGGCCCGCTGCCAACCGGATCGCCGGCTTTCTGTTCGGCATCGTCTGCGGTCTGCCGCAGCTGCCCTGGTCGCGGGGCCATGCCTTTCACCACCGCCACAACGGCAACTGGGAGCTCTATCAGGGACCGGCCTCCCTGATCAGCACGGACGCTTACCGCAGCCTGTCCCCCCCACGGCAACGGCTCTATCGCTGGCTGCGGCATCCGTTGATGCTCGCCCCCGGGGGCCTCTTCTATCTGGTGATCAAACCGCGCCTCACCTTGCTGGCGGCCCTCGCCGGGATGGCGTCGCATGCGGTGAGCAGCCTGCAGCGATCGCCTCAGATGAGCATGGGGGAGGTGATCGCCACCTACCGCAGCCCGCACTGGCACAGCCTCGAGGAGGGCCTCGACCTCATCCTCAACAACCTGGCGGTGGTCGGCCTCTGGCTGCTGATGGGCTTCGCCGTCGGTCCTGGGCACTTCTGGATGCTCTACGCGCCGGTGATGGCAGGCAGTGCCGCGATCTTCCTGTGCATCTTTTTCGTGCAGCACAACTTCCCCGATGCCTATGCCCATCGCACCAGCGGCTGGGATCCCCTGACCGGCAATCTGGAGGGCACCAGCGACCTGCACCTACCGCCGGTGCTGAACTGGTTTTCCGCCGATATCGGCTGCCACGCCATTCACCACCTGTGCGCGGCGATTCCCAACTACCGGCTGCGGGCCTCCCAGCGCCGCAATGCCCATCTGCTGGGCCGGGTCACCCGCATCGGCCTGGCGGATCTGAGCCGTTGTTTCGCCTACATCCTCTGGGATCCGGAACGCTCCCGACTGACCACAGCCCCTGTCGATTAGCGGAATCTTCACCCCGCCCACCGGCAACGGCATCACCCGTACTGGCAACGGTGCCTATTCCCTGATCGGCGGCGACGAGCTGAGCGGCAGCGAACGCGACGAGCTGCAGCAGCTGTACCGCCAGCGCCTCGCTACCGATTCGGTGCTCAGCGGTGGCTGAGGAACTCCTCGCAGCCTTCGAAAGCGAGCATCTTACCAGTCTGACACCCTTCAATCCCGAAACGATGCATTCACTGGTCAGCGGGATTGCTGAGGTGCATCTGGAATTTGTGCTGATTCACCCCTTCCGTGAAGGCAATGGCCGCATGGCGCGCCTGCTGATGGATGTGATGGCTTGCCAAGCCGGTATCGGGCCTCTGGACTATTCAGCCTGGGACCAGGACCGCGAGACTTATTTCGGGGCGATCCGCGCAGGAGCTGTGATGAATCCCGTCCCGATGGAGGAACAAATCAGGCAGGTGCTACCTGGTTGGTCTGCCGTTCGGTAAGTGTGCGCTCCAGATCTGCGACGGACTGCCCCGTTTCGATGGCCGTGGAACTGGCCACGGCGCGGATGATGCGCGCGTCCATCGGCAGTGCATTCGCGACCTTCCGCAGGTGTTCAAGCTCTCTGTCGGAACTGGCCATAACCAAAGCGCTTACTTCCCCATTGTGGCAGCACTGTCGCAACTCAGAGCCACCCCCCGTCACACCCGCCACGATGCCCGCATGCCCCCGCCCCCCTCCGCCACCTACCAGCGCCTGCGCGAGACCATCGCCGAACCCATGCGCATGAGCCCCATCGACCAACCGCTGATGCTCGTGGCGTCGCTGGGCCGGCGCAGCCACGCCCACAAAAATCAAAGCTGCCGGCCAGGTCTTCGATCGAGCGTCAACTGGCGTCCCCTGGCTCAGACGACAAACCCAAGGATCTGCCCCACAATCGCCAACACCTCTTCCAGTTGGGAGTCGTTCAGTCGCCCGACCGGATGGGGGCGAGCGCCCCTGGCGCGCCAGTCGAAGGATTTGAGCTGCTGGCAGAGCACATAACTGTGGGAACCTGGCCGATCGGGGATGGGGCCCAGGTCGACAGCAAGGGTGGAGCCACGGTTGTAAGGAGCTGTGGTCATCGCGCAGCCCACCACAAGGCCCACGGTGGAGTGGAAGGAAGCGGTGGAGAGCACCGCAAATGGATGGTGATCCTTCATCTCGCGACCGGCCTGGGGGTTGTGGTCGATCCAGATCACATCGCCGCGATCGGGCACCCAGCCTTGGACGGCACGGCGGGGACTCACTCGATGACCTCAGCACCAACCGGACGGAAGGCCATGGCCTCGGTGGGTTCGCCAGCCATGGGCTCGTAGGCCTCAAGCCGTTCGGCCAGGGAAAGGCGATGCTGCACCGGCCGGATCATCACGCCCCCCTCCACAACGGAGAGTTCCACGGCCTGATCCACCTGAAGCTGAGCCTCACGGGCAATGGCGGCGGGCAAGCGGATGCCGAGGCTGTTGCCCCAACGGCGCAGGGCCTGGCGGGAAGGGGTGGCGGCCATGGAACTCAGGCGTATAAACGAAAGGATAGACGCTCCAGGCCGATGGGGCGGCACACCAGCACCCTGAGCCGGGTTGGCTGCAGCCGCCTCACGCCCACGCCAGAGGGGATCCCCGCAGGGGCGATGGCCTGACGGGCCGCCCAAACCCAAACCTGGACCGGTCGCCCGGCACCCGCCAGCATCCCCCATGCCCCCGCCCCC
>SLIG01000067.1 GCA_007135755.1 Cyanobium sp. | reverse complement strand
GATGGCGGAATGGTAGACGCAGCAGACTTAAAATCTGCCGCCCCCAGGGGCATGCGGGTTCGAGTCCCGCTCCCGGCACCACGTCAGATGCAGCGACGCGTAGTCGTCCCCGCGAGCCCGAAAGGGTCGCTTGGCTGCCTGGGCGTGACGTGGGCGGTGCTGGATCCTGGCATATCCCATCGAGCTTCGCTTCGCGCTCGAGCTGCTCTTGTCGAGTTCAGGCGGCATCGCGTGTGATGGGCGCCAAGCTGCGCGCTCGCGGCACCAAGGACCGCGACCACAGGCACGCACCGACCGGACTCAGGCCACGACCCGACAGGCACTCGACGGGCATGAGCATGGGACCATCCGATACGACTCGGCACCCGTCCGAGCGACCGACAGCAGCCCGCCGTCACTCCGGCCAACAGAGGGTAGGGCTATCCAAAGCATTACGCGCAGGGCAGCGGTAACGTGCACGTGACATACTTCACGCACAACGATCTTGTAGGAACGCCTCCTCTCGAATACCGTCAAGAATGACCACATGGATCACCCGATCTAGATGATCGACCGAAAGCACCCGATGCCTCCCAGCGATGCTCCGCAGTCGAGCGTGAGCCCCCGCCGGCACGTGGCCTCGAGCCCGCTCAGCCAACCCAACGGTGGTAGACTACGACGTCTTGGGAAGGGCGAGTCGCTCGGCTCCCGAAGCATCGGCAACGCGCAATGCATACCAGTGCAGGCTAGCTCCACGAGTGGCTGCGAGGTACGGCGCGTGCTTCTGCCCTTCGGCCTCTTCAGGCTGCTCAACCGCTGCAGGTACATCGACCAGATCCGCCTGCCGATACTGGGCATCTTGCCTCCGTACCGCCGTCGAGGTCTTGAACCGGTGCTGATCAAGGCGATCATCGAGCGTGGCCAGCGGCGCGGCTTCCGCTCCTGCGAGGGCTCCTGGATCGTGGAGGACAACGAACCTATGAACGCCGGGATTCGCGCTACCGGCTGCACCTTATCCAAGACCTACCGGCTCTATCAGAAGGCGCTGGTGCGGTAGAGACATGATTGCGCCCGCGAAGAAGCCCCGGATCCTCTTCGCGACGATCGCTGCAGGCGGAGGTCACGTTGCCACCGCGCGTGCCATGGCCGAAGCCGTCGAGCACCGCTATCCGGGGAAGTTCGACGTACGCGTCTCGGACTATATGGACCAGGTAGGCGCGACCGGCTTCGACCGACGGCACAAGGCGCTCTGGCGCTGGGCCCTTCGGTACCCGGTATCGGCCAGGCTCGGACAGCGGATGATCGGACTCGCGCCCCAGCTGGCCATGCGCGTTCAGCGACGGCTCCTTCAGGGCTTCGCTCAACTCGCCGCGGCCGATCTCGAGCGCAACCCGGTCGACTTGGCCGTGTCGAACCACGGCTTGCTGACTACCGGGCTGGCCCTGGCGAAGCGCCAATTCGGCCTCGACGTGCCCGTCCTCACCTTCGCCACTGAGCCCCAGAACATCAGCGCCTACTGGGCGGACCCGTGGGCCGACCACATGCTCGTGCCCTCAGAGCACATCCGTCGCGCCCTGGAGCGCATGGGCGTGCCGGGCCGCAAGCTCGAGGTCGTCGGCTATCCGGTCCAGCAGGCCTTTCTCGAGACCAGGGAGAAGTCCGAGGCGCGCAGGCTGCTGCGTCTCGATGACCGCTTCACCTGCCTGGTGTCGCTGGGGGGCGAAGGCATCAGCGCCAACTCGCTGGCACTCGTCACGGCCCTGCGGGCCGAAGGGCCAGCGCTGCAGCTCGTGGTGATCTGTGGCCGCAACGAGGGGCTGAAGCGCGAGTTGCTCGAGCTGCAGGTGCCCGACCTGCGGGTCGAGGGCTTCGTACCGAACATGGCGGATTACCTCGCAGCCAGCGACGTCGTCATCGGCAAAGCCGGACCGGCCTCGGTGTACGAGGCGCTTGCGGTGGGCCGGCCCGTGCTGGTCACCGGCTACGCCGGGCTGAACGAACGGGGCGTGGTGGAGTTCCTCCACCGGCGCTCGCTCGGGCAGCTCGTACGCGGTTCGGACGAGCTGCGCCGCGGAGTTCGCCGTTATCTGGACGCGCCCGCAGCGCTCGAGGCGGTAAGCGAGCGCTGCGCCGAGCTCGGGCTCAGGGCCCAGACCGACGCGCTGGCGCACCGGATCGTGAGCTTCCATCGCGCGCATCGCCGGGCGGCGGCATGAAACGCACCGCCCTCGCGCTCCTGGCCAGTCTCGGTTTCGGCCTGCTCGGGCTCTACCTGGTCGCGGGGCCGGCGGCCTTCCGGGTGGACGCCTACCGCCTGCCGACGGTCAGCTTGCCGCTCGGGCTGCTGATCGCCGCTGCGGCCGGCTCCTACTGGCTCGTCCCCGCGCTCCGGCTCCAGACGCTCTGTGCCGTGCAGGGT
This sequence comes from Cyanobium sp., assembly GCA_007135755.1. Taxonomy (GTDB): domain Bacteria; phylum Cyanobacteriota; class Cyanobacteriia; order PCC-6307; family Cyanobiaceae; genus NIES-981. The sequence continues at coordinate 1,066 of SLIG01000067.1, read as the reverse complement.
CATCGGCTTCCGTTCGGCACCGGACTCCTCATCCACCTGGCCGGCCTGTTCGGCGCAGTCGTCACTCCGGGCGGCTCGGGCGGCGCTCCCGCCATCGCCGCGGCCCTCCGCCGTGTTGGGCTCCCGCTCGGCACTGGCGTCGCGTTGGCGGTCCAGGTCACCGTGCTCGATCTCGTCTTCTTCGCGTGGGCCCTGCCTTCGAGCCTCGCCTACCTGCTGTGGAGCGGCGCCACCGCGCTCACGGCCGATCTCGTGGCGCTGGCCCTCGTCAGCATGGCGGCGGCGATCGCCGCGACCATCGTGCTGGGGCGCTATCCGCGCTTGGCCGTCCGGCTCTTCCTCTGGCTCGCGCGCCGGCGTGCGCTGACCCCACTCCGCAGACGTCTGGTCACGGGCGCACGCGCCTACTACCGGAGCAGCCGGCTGTTCGGCACCATGCGGTTCTCCACCTGGATCGCCCTGCAGGCGCTGGGCGCGCTGGGCTGGCTCGGCATGTTCGTCCTGTTCTGGTCGCTCGTCCGCGTGTTCCAGCCGTTCGGTTTCCTCACGACGGTGGCCTCGCTCACGATCGTCACGCTCGTCGCCTTCATCGTTCCGACCCCCGGGGGCTCGGGCTTCATCGAGGTCGCCGTGGGGTACGGCATCGGCGCGGAGCTGGGGAGCGCGGATCCGGTCACGCCTCCGCTGCTGCTGTGGCGCCTCGCCACCTTCTACCTCATCTTCCTCCTAGGACCGCTCGCGAGTTGGCTCCTGGTCGCTGGCGGGTTCGGTCGCGTGTCTGCCGGCAGGCGGCCGAGACCGAAGCAGGACCGCCCTCGTCATGCCTCCTGAGCGTCGACGGAAGATCCTGTTGGCGATCGGCGATGTCGGCAGCGGGCACCGGAGTCCCGCGAACGCGCTGGCGCAAGCGCTCCTGGAGCGCTTCAGCGACGCCTTCGAGGTCGTGGTCGAGGACTTCTTCGGCATCGTCGACCCCTCGCCGCTCGGGGACTCGAATCGTGCGCAGCGGCTCTTCGCTAGGCAGCAGTGGCTCAAGCTGCTGGTCAACGATCCGGTCTGGCACCTG
>SLIG01000178.1 GCA_007135755.1 Cyanobium sp. | reverse complement strand
GCTACAGCGAGCCCCAGATCGAGGCCTGGGCCCACCACCCGGCCCGTTCGGGGGCGCTGCGACAACCCCTGGCCGAGGGCTACGGGCTGGCCAGCACCACTCTGGATCGCACCAGCATCGAGGCCTTCGGGGTGCTGCATCCCGTCGACCGCCTGGCCCTGCTCTACTGCCGCGGCCGCGCTTGCCGGCAGGGGCGGGCCGGCGCCATCCTCAGCGCCTTGGAGGAGCAGGCCCGCCGCCAGGGCCAGCGGCAGCTGCGCACGGAGGCCAGCCAGCTCTCCCGGCCCCTGCTGGAGCGCCTGGGCTGGCTGGTGGAGGCCGAGGAAACCGTGCTGTTCGGCGGTGCCTGGTTCCAGCGCTGGCGCATGATCAAGCCGCTCACCCCCATCCCACCGACCGATCCCCGTGGCTGAAGCCCAGCTGCAGCAGTTCCTGGAGAAGGTGCGCCAGCTCAACGCCTTCGTGGCCCTCAGCGAAGCCGACCCGGCCGTGCGTGAGGCCCTGCGCCACTGCAGCCATCACCATGAGGTGGTGGCCCTGGCCCGCCGGCACGGCTTCGAAATCGGCCGCCGCTGGGGAGAAACGGCCCCAGCCAGCCCGGCCCCGGCCGCCGCAGCCGGCGACAACCTGCTGGCCGGGCCCTGCCCGCCGCCGGGGGAGGAGCGCACCACCGTGCTGGCCTCCGGCGAGGGCTGGCGGCTGGAGCGCATCCACTCCTGCAGCGCCAGCAGCCCGCCGGACTTCTGGTACGACCAGAGCGAGCACGAGTGGCTCACCGTGCTGCAAGGCAGTGCTCGCCTGCGCTTCGCACCGAGCGGCCCCGGGGATCCGCAGGAGGAGCTGGAACTCTGCCGCGGCGATGCCCTGTTGATCCCCGCCCACCGGCGGCACCGGCTGGTGGCTAGCGATGGGGAGCCCGGATGCGTATGGCTGGCCCTGTTCTGGCGGGAGGCTTCTTCAGGGTGAGCGAGCGCACCAGCCAGTAGGCGCCGGCCAGGGCCAGCACCGCCACCCCCAGACCGGCCAGCAGGGCGGGCTTCCCCTCCGCTCCGGGCGGCAGCACGATCACCTTCCGGGCCACGGCGGTCATGGCCGTGAGCAGCACCAACTCGATCTGCACCACGTGGCGGCGCAGGTAGGAGGTGATGTTCTGCAGCACCTCGAGGGCGATCAGCAGGTTGAGCAGATCGCCCAGCACCTTGGTGAGCTTGGCCTCCAGCCAGGGGGTGCCCTCCGCCCTGAACGCCAGGGCCACGTCCACCACCAGCTGCACGGTGGCGGCCAGCATCACCACCACCAGCACCAGCCCGAGCAGCTTGGCCAGCTGCTGCTCGCTGCGGTCGATCACATGGAGGTAATTGGCGTCGTCAAGCACGCGCCGCAGCCGCTGGAGGCGCATCGGCTCAGCCCCGCTCAGTTGCCGAACAGCTCGAGGCTGGGGCGGGCGGGGGTGCCACTGGGGGGATTGCGCAGTTCGGTGTCGCAGGTGACGGTGCCATCGGGGGCGGTGACGCAGTTGGTGGGCACCACCTCGGTGCTGGGCGTCGTCTCGCTGCCGGGCCCGAGCATCCAGAGCTGCCGTTGGGCCAGGACCGGGGGCAGGCCGAACCCGGTGAGGGCGACAACGCACGCGGCCATGGCCAACCGCCTGGCTGGACCTGAGACATTGGGGCGGCGATGCAGGGCGGCGGGACTGGCCATCGGAGGCTCGCGTTCAGGCGTGGCCCCACTCTGCCTGGCCAGGGCCACTGGAGGCCCTGCAGGCTGATCACCAGGGCAGGGGAGAAAAGGGATAGGGGCGCAGCCAGCCGTAGAGGGCCAGCCGCTGCCGGCCGGGGAGGGCGTCTCCGCGGCGGTGGAAGCCCAGCACATCGGCCAGCACCAGGGTGTTCGCGGGGCAGCTGAACGACACCGGCGCAGGCAGACCCAGAGCACCGAGCTCCGCCTCATGGATGCGGAAGGAGCCCCCCAGGTTGGGCATCTCCCGGGTGGCGATCGCCGCATTGGCCGTGGCCTGCTCCCACTGCAGGCGCCGGCGATCGAGCCTGTGGCTGCCGGGCACGTATTCGAAAGGGCCGTCCTCAGGCTTCACGGGCCGCAGGAACAACCAGAACTTCAGGGCGCGGAAGAACGTGTCGCGGTGCAGCACCTTCTGCAGGTCGGGGGTGCACGCCTCCTCGCCGTGCACGGTGAGGTACACCTCAAGGTTGGCCGAGCGGTGCGGCAGACCGATCACGGCGCGCGAACAGGCCGTGAGCCGGGGATCGGCGCAGACCCGCGCGGCCTGCGGCATGGAGGCGGGCCGGATCGCCAGAAAGCGGTTGAGGGTGCCGCCATCGAAGCGGTCGAAGCCGCCGGGAAAGGGCCGCTTGCGCTGGTAGCCCGCCCGCCGGTTGCCGCCGGGTGGCCGCAAGCGGGCAGCGGCGGCCAGCGCCTCCTCCACCTCCTCGCGCAGGGCCTCGAAGCTGGCGGCGGGGAGGAAGTCGGGAATCTGCACACAGCCATCGCGGGCGAGGGCAGCCACGGCGGTGGCGGGCAGCGGCAATCCCCGGGGGGCCACCCCCTGCGGCGCCACCAGCCTGCGGCGCCAGCGGCAGAGCCCCTCGGCCAGCTGCATCCGCCGGCGGTGCAGGGCAAAGCCCTGGTTCAGCCGCTGATGGCCGATCCATGGATCCCCGAAGCGCTTCTTGCGGGTCAGCAGCGAGAGCATGGGTGTCTGATCGGGTCAGGCCTGGGGCGGCTCGGCGTCGCCGCGGATCTCCTGCAGCAGCAGATCGAGCTGGCCGAGAGAATCCTCAAGGGCGATGGGGCGCGGCGGCGTGCCGGCGGGCCCATCGGCATCCTCCTGCTGCCAGCGCTCTTCGATCCCACAGAGCTGGTCGGCGAGCCCGGCCAGACCCCGCTCGCCGTAGGTGGTCTGGAGTGCTTCCAGCAACACGGGCATGCGGATCGAGCCGGCCTTCAGGGCCCGGCGCAGATCCGACTGGCTGCGGCCGCTGTGGCGCAGCCAGTCCTTCAGGAAGGTCTGCAGGTCGTCCAGCTGCTCGGTGGTGAGGCTCGCCATGGCCCTCAGCGGCCGAGGGGGAACCAGCGGTCGAGGCGGCGCTGGGCTCGCGTGCGGATCGCCTCGGTGCGGTGGCGGCCACAGATGCCGAGCAGGGCGGTGAGGGCCACCAGGTCGTCGCCGAAGCCCACCACCGGGATGAAGTCGGGGATCAGGTCGAGCGGCAGCAGCAGGTAGGTGAGGGCGGCCAGCACCGTCGCCTTCGCCGAGGGGGGGGTGTCGGGATCCAGCAGCATTTCGAAGCACTCGAAGGCCGGCAGGGCCACGGCCCGTCCGGCGCGTCGCAGAAGGCGGAGCAGCAGGCCCTCGTCGACGACACTGCTCTCGAGAACCTCGGCATCCACGGAATCGGGATTGCCGGCATCGGCGTTCACACTCTGGGTCACGGCCTTTCAGGCAGCCAACGAGGCCATTGTCAACCCCTCACACCTCCACCAGGCCGCTATCGATTCCGGTTTTCCGCAACTTGCGCAACGCCCGCTGCACCACCTGACGGCAATATTCACGGCTGCAACCGAGCTGCCGGGCCACCTCCGCCAGGGTGCGCCACTCGTGGCTGCCGTCGAGCCCGAAGCGCAGCATCACCACCGTGCGCTCCTTGGGGGTGAGGCTGGAGCGGTCGAGCAGGGTCCAGGCAGCAGCACTGCGCTCCGCCAGCTCGGCGCGCTCCATCGGCGCCGGTTCGGGGCTGGGCAGCACATCCACCAGCTCGGAGGGATCCGCCTTCGACTTCACCGCCCCCTGAAGGCTCACGGTGATGCTGCGCAGTTCGCAGGCCAGCAGATCCTCCACGTCGGCCATGGGCAGATCCAGGGCCCGGGCCAGCTGGGTGGGGGAAGCCGACACGCCGTGGGCCTGCAGGTGCCGCGCCTTCGCCGCCCGCAGGCGCGTGAGCTTCTCGTTCACATTCACCGGGATGCGGATCGTGCGGCTCTGGGTGGAGAGGGCGCGGTTGAGGCCCTGGCGGATCCACCAGTAGGCGTAGGTGCTGAAGCGGTGGCCGCGGGTGGGGTCGTACTTCTCCACCGCCCGGGTGAGCCCCAGGGTGCCTTCCTGGATCAGATCGAGCAGATCGAGACCCTTGTTCTGATAGCGCTTGGCCAGGTTCACCACCAGACGCAGGTTGGCGGTGATCATCTGGTTCTTGGCCCGCTCCCCCTGGCGCAGGGTGCGGCGTTCCACATCGCTGAAGTCGCAGGCGGGGCCTTCGCCGCCGGCCTCCCGGCAGCGCTCCCGCAGGCTCGCCATGGCCTGCACCTTGCGGCCGAGGGTGAGCTCCTGCTCGGGGGTGAGCAACTGATGGCGACCGATGTCACCGAGATAGCTGCTCAACGCGCTGGCCATGGATTGCTCTCTGCACTGAATTGAACGTAGGGACAGTTGGCCCCTGGGCAGAAACCCTTGGAAAAACTTTCGACTTCGGAAACACGGTCAGGACCTGGAAATGTTCGGAAAGTTTTTGTGATCACAGGTAATGAACCGTTGTGCTGAGATCAACATCGGCCTGGGGTGTCCGCCCTGCTCTCGCCCCAGCCGCTGCTGCCGCTACGGTTGCGCCCGTTGCTGACGCCCCATGACCGGGTTTGCGGCCATTCCCCCCGATCTGCTGAGCCGCGCCGGAGTGGCCTATGTGCACTACCTCAGCTTCATGGTCTGCTTCGGCGCCCTGGTGCTGGAGCGACGCCTGATCCAGCCCAACCCCAACAAGGCCGACGCCACCTTGATGGTGATCACGGACGTGGTGTACGGCCTGGCGGCCCTGGCACTGCTGGGCAGCGGCATCCTGCGGGTGCTCTACTTCGGCCAGGGCAGCGCCTTCTACACCGAAAACCCCCTGTTCTGGTGGAAGGTGGGGGTGTACCTGGCGGTGGGCGGGCTCTCCCTCTACCCCACCATCACCTACATCCTCTGGGCGATTCCGCTGCGCAAGGGGGAGCTGCCCCAGGTGAGCGAGGCCCTCGCCGGGCGGCTGGCCTGGGTGCTGAACATCGAGCTGGCGGGCTTTGCCCTCATCCCCCTGCTGGCCACCCTGATGGCCCGCGGGGTGGGCCTGCCCGGCACCCTGGCGGCCTGATGCCGGCGGGGCTGAACCGGCGGCGGGCAGCGGGTCGAGCGGCAGCGGCCCGGTCGGCAGCGGCCCGGTCCGCAGCGCTCGTTGCCGCCGCTGTCAGCCTCTCGGGGCTGCTTCCCTGGAGCGGAGGCCAGGTGGCCCGGTCCGACCAACGGGACTGCCCGCCGGCGGAGCGCCGCCAGCCGCTGCCCCCGCCCAGCGACGGCCACCAGGCCGGAACCGGCTCCGGAACCGGCTCCGCAGCCCAAGCCCCCGCCCCCGATCCGGCGGGCCTCGACTACCGCCACCGCCTCCGGCCCACCCCCTACGGCTGGGCCCGCCGCGACCACTGGTGCCTGTGGATCGAGCCGGGGGCAAGCGACGGTCCGGCCGCCCGCTGGGACCAGGCCTGGACCGGGGCTGTAGCCGCCGCGGTGGCCAACTGGCAGGCGCTGCTGCCGCTCACCGTGGTGAGTGATCCCGAACGGGCCCAGGTGCTGGTGTGGCGGCGCCGGCCACCGCTGCGGGGCGGCCGGGCCAGCCATGGACGGGCCGAGCTGGCCCTGCTGGTGGTGGAGCGGCGGGGCGAACTGGCGCTGGAGCCCCACGTGAGCGTGAGCATCAGCCCCGGGCAGCGGCCCGAGGCCATGGAGGCCACGGCCCTGCATGAACTGGGCCATGCCTTCGGGCTCTGGGGCCACAGCGACGACCCCGCCGACGCCATGGCCGCCGTGCCCGGCGCCATCCCGGTGCGCCGCCTGAGCGCGCGCGACCGGGCCACGCTGCAGTGGCTGCAGGCGCAGCCCGCTCTGGTGCTCAGCCCGGCTGCAGCCGCCGGGATCGAATCAGCAGCGCCAGCAGGAAACTGACCAGCTGCACGATCACCACGCAGGGACCGGACGGGAGGTTGAAGGCAGCGGAGGCCAGCAGACCGGTCACCCCGCAGCCGGCGCCGATGGCGCTGGCCAGGGGCACGTAGACCCCGAAGCTGGAGCTGATCAGGCGGGCGGAGCAGGCGGGAATCACCACAAAGGCACTGATCAGCAGCACCCCCACGGCCTTGATCGAGAGGGCCACCACCACCGCCAGCACCACCACGAACAGCAACCGCTGGCTCCCCACCGCCACGCCCTGGCTCACCGCCAGGCCCGGATCGAGGCTCACCAGAATCTGGGCGCGGCGGGTGAGCAGCAGGTAGAGCAGCACCGCCGCCAGCAGCAGGGCCTGCTGGGCCAGATCCCCCCAGGACACCGCCAGGATGTCGCCGAACAGCAGCTGCTCGAGGCTGCCGGCCCGGGCCGAGAGCAGCCGCAGCACCACCACGGCGATCGCCAGCGACGAGGAATAGACGATGTTGAGCAGGGCGTCGCTGGGCAGACGGCTGCGCTCCACCAGCTGGGCCACCACCAGGGCGAACAGGGCGGCGAAGGGAATCAGCACCAACGTGGGCTCCACCCCCAGGAGCACCCCCAGGCTGATGCCCAGCAGGGCGGAGTGGCCGAGGGCATCGCTGAAGAACGAGAGCTGGCGCAGCACCGCCACACTGCCCAGCAGCCCCCCCAGCGACCCGCTCAGCAGGCCCGCCAGCAGGGCCCGCTGCATGAACGGAAAGCGCAGCAGCTCCAGCCACTCCGCCGCGGGCAGGCTCACGGCCGGCTGTGGTGGTGGTGGTAGGGCACGTAGCCGCGCCCGTAGAGGCGCTCCAGCTGGGCGGGGCTGAGGGCGATCTCCGGACTGCCCTGGCAGCGCAGGCTGCGGTTGAGGCAGAGCACGCGGTCGCAGGTGCGCCGCACCATCTCCAGGTCGTGGGAGATCTGCAGCACGGCCCAGCCCTCGCTGCGGCGCAGGTCGAACAGCAGGCGCAGGAACTGGTCGGCGGCCTGGGGATCGAGGCCCGCCTGGGCCTCATCGAGCACCAGCAGTTGCCGTGGACGCACCAGGCAGAAGGCCAGCAGCACACGCTTCCACTGGCCGGTGGAGAGCTCGCTGATCAGACGATCGGCCAGGTCGGTGCAGCCGGTGCGCTCCAGGGCCACCCGCACCGCGGCGCCGCGGCCCCGGCGCCCGGCCCAGGGCAAGCGCAGGCCACTGGGTTCCCAGCCCAGACCCACCGCCTCGGCCACCGTGAGCGGAAAGCGTCCGTCCACGGTCAGCTGCTGGGGCAGGTAGGCCACCTGGGCGCGCACGGCCGCCGGCAGCCGGCCGCTGGGGGAAAGCGGCGCTCCCAGCACCCGCACCGTGCCGGCCTGGCGGGGCAGGATGCCGAGCACCGCCTGCACCAGGGTGCTCTTGCCGGCGCCGTTCGGCCCCACCAGGGCGGTGTCGGTCTCGGCGGCCAGACGGAAACTCACGTTCTCCACGGCCGGCCGTTCAGCGGCGGCCGCTCCCCAGCCCACGGTCAGACCGTCCACCTCCAGCACGGTGTGCGGCCAGGGAGCGGAGCCGCTGTCGGCGAAGGGCCCGGACGCACCGGCGGGGGTGGGAACCGTTGTCAGCATCAGCTCAGGCTAGGAGGCCGGGATCCCCGCTCTCAAGCCTGGCGTCAGCCCCGCCGCGGTGCCCCCCGGCGCCGGGCCAGCACCTGTTGCACGTCCCTCCAGCTGACGCCGTGGTGGGCCAGGGCCACCTGCAGGTGAAACACCAGATCGGCGGCCTCTCCGGCGATGGCGGTGGCCTCGCCGTCCTTGCAGGCCATCACGAATTCGGCGCTCTCCTCGCCGATCTTCTTGAGGATGCGGTTGTCCCCGCCCTCCAACAAGGTGTTGGTGTAGCTGCCGGGCTCCGGGCGGTCGCGGCGGCCCTCAATCACCCGCATCAGCTCCGTGCAGGCATCGGCCGGTGGGGGCGCGGCGCCAGCGCCTCCCGCAGTCGGCGCTGGGCCCTGTTCATAGAAGCAGCTGCGGGCGCCGGTGTGGCAGGCCACCTCGCCGCGCTGCTCCACCGTGAGCAGGAGCACATCGGCGTCGCAGTCGTAGCGCAGGCCCCGGAGGAGCTGAAAATGGCCGCTGGTGGCCCCCTTGTGCCAGAGCTCCTGGCGGGAGCGGCTCCAGTAGTGCACCTCGCCGCTGGCGCAGGTGCGCTCAATCGCCTCCCGGTTCATCCAGGCCACCATCAGCACGGCACCGTCCAGCCAGTCCTGGGCCACGGCAGGAATCAGGCCGGCCGCGTTGAAGCGCAGGGCCTCGATGAAGCCCGGGTCCGGGAAGCCCCCATCCCCTGGGCCCGGATCGGAGGGCTGAAATGATGCCTGCAAGGCCCTGGCGCTGCCGCTGCTCCGATCTTCTCCCATGCTGTCCCCGGTGCACACCTGCAGCAAAACCTTCAGCGGCTATCCCTGCACCCATCGCCAGTGGCGCCACCAGGGCCACTGCTGCTTCGTGCACGGCTACAGCCGCAGCTTCCGCTTCTGGTTCCGGGCGGTCCACCTCGATGACAACGGCTTCGTGGTGGATTTCTCGGGGCTCAAGAGCCTCGAGCGGCGGCTCGCGGACCAGTTCGATCACACCTTCCTGGCCAGTGCCGACGACCCCCTGCTGGCCAGCTGGCGGCAGCTGCACGAGCAGGGCGCCCTGGATCTGCGCGTGATGGCCAATGTGGGCATGGAGGCCAGCGCCGAACTGGTGTGGCACTGGGCCAACGAGCTGCTGCTGGAGCGCGACGGCGGCCGCAGCTGCTGCTGGAGAACCGAGGCCCGGGAAAACGAGAAAAACGCGGCCTGCTTCGAGGCCCTGCCGGAGTGGTTCGTCGCCGACCAACAGGCCCGCGAGCACTAACGAATTCCCCCTGCAGTCAGCCCCGACAGGGCTGTAGCGAGCTCAGCGCCGAAGCCTGATCGCAACTGCGAGTCATTCGCAATCAGGTGCTGCCAGGGTTGGTCGAAATCGCACACGCCCACAGCCCACCAACCATCACAATTGCCTGTAACATTTGTCACAAGAGAACCGTTCCGAGCGCTGATCCGATGCTGTCCACCGACGCCACCCAATCCACTGCTCCGATCACCATCAACACCGGCCCCGCCGGCCGGGCCGTGGCCCAGCCGATGGATGCCGAACTGCTGGCGGCCCTCCAGCAGCACCTCACGATGGAGCGTCAGGCCAGCGCGGCCTACTTCGCCATGGCCATCTGGTTTGCCGAGCGGGAACTGCGCGGCTTCGGCCACTTCTTCAAGGAGGAGGCCCAGGACGAACAGGAGCATGCCGGCACCGTGGCCGACTACCTGATTGCCCGCGGCCAGACCGTGGAGCTGCAGGACATCCCCGCCCCGCGCCAGAGCTGGGCCTCGGTGGAGGAGATCATGGCGGCCTCGTTTGCCATGGAGGCCGACGTCACCGCCTCCCTCCAGCAGATGTACGCGATGGCCGAGCGAGCGGGTGACACCCGCACCACCGTGTTCCTCGATCCGCTGGTGGACAGCCAGGTGGCCTCGGAGAACACCTTCGCCCACCTGCTGGGCCGGGTGCGCTTCGCCCAGAACCAGCCCGCCGCCCTGCTGATCATCGATGGGGAACTCAGCGACGGCAAGCACGAAACCACCAAGCTGAGCTGACCTCCGCCTCCCGGTTGCATCGGGCCCTCCCGCAGGCCCAGCGCCGAGGGGCTCAGCTCAGCTGCCCCGCCATCTCCTGCTGCAGATGGCGGGCCCAGGCGCTGAGCCGTTCATCGGTGAGGTCCGGTTCGGTGTCCTCATCGATGGGCAGGCCGCAGAAGCGGCCATTCACCACGCTCTTTGAGGCGTTGAAGGTATAGCCATCGATCGGCACGCTGCCCACCATCCGGGCGCCGGCCGCCTGGAAGGCGCTGTACAGCTCCTCCATGGCATCACAGAAATAGTCGCTGTAGCTGGAGGAGTCGCCGAGGCCCAGGATCGCCACTGGCTTGCCGGCCAGGCTGATCTCAGGAATGTCCTCCACATAGGTGTCCCATGCGGTGCCGGAGCGCAGCGAATCGGCACCAGTGTTCCAGGTGGGCACACAGCAGATCATCGCGTCGACGCCGCAGAAATCCTCCGCGGATGAGAGCGAGTCCACATCCCGAAGGTCAGCGTTGCCGCCAAGCAATGTCGCCAGGCGCTGAGCGACGTCCTCAGTTTTGCCAGTGGTCGAGGCGTAGAAAATCGTGAGCGTCATGGCTCTCTGAATGCCCCACCGGTCTAACGATGAAACGCCCGCCCGCCGTTGGCAGCGGGCACCATCACCAGTAACGGGGATCACCGATTGGGGTACCGATTGGGGTGTGGTGCGCAGCCATGGTTTCCCCCTACAGTTGGATCCATTCGATGGAGGAGTTCCATGCCGCTCACCCTCGCCCCCGAACGGCGCTCCATCCGCATCGAATCCCTTCCAGCCCAGCGCACCATTCAGCAGCGACTGCTGGCGATCGGCATCAAGCCAGGAGTCCGCGTTGAGGTGTTGCGCCGCGGCAAACCGGGGGGCATCCTGCATGTGGCCTGTGGGATCATGGAATTCATGATCCGCCACGAAGATGCCGCTGAGATGGACGTGAGCGTCTGAATCTCACCCTCAGCTCCTGCCCCTCAAATCATTCCCCTCAAGTCATCGGATCAAACAAGCGCCCTCCCTGAACTACGACAAAAGCCAGAATCCAGGCCAGGGCCAGTGACCAGCCCAGGGAGAGCAGGGTGAACCGGCGGCTTTTCGATTCCTGCAACTGGGCAGCCACCGTTCCCAGACACGGGGTATAGAGCAGCACGAAGGTCATGAAGCTCAGGGCTTGCAGGGGGGTGATGGTCTGGCTGATCACACCACCCAGATCGGTTTCGCTGGTGGCGTAGATCACCGCCATCGCCCCCAGCAGGATCTCCTTGGCGATGAAGCCGAAAAACAGCGACACGGTGAGGGATGGATTCATCCCGATCGGTCCCAGCACCGGCTGGAAGACGGCGCCGATGCCATCGGCAATGGTGTCGCCCGAGCCCTGCACGGCCCCCGGTGGCAGGTTGGTGAGCAGCCAGATGGCCGCGGCCCCCACCACGATGAACACGCGCGTGGTCACCAGGAAATTCAGCATCGAGGTCCAGCCGCGTCGCAGAATCGTGGCCACGCTCGGGGAGCGGTAGGGCGGCAGTTCGAGGATGAAGGCTTCCCGGCTGGGGAAAGCGCGCTTGAATACCAGGCCGGTGATCACCGCCGCCAGGAAACTGAGCACGTAAAAGCTGAACACCACCAGGCCCGGTGCCCACCAGGGCTGGGGAAAGAACACCGCCGCCATGAAGATGAACACCGTGAGCCGGGCCTGACAGAGCGAGAAGGGGATGCAGAGCATCGCCAGCAGGCGCATGCCACGGTCTCGGATCACCCGGGTACCCATGATCGACGGCACGTTGCAGCCGAAGCCCATCACCTGCAGCACGAAGGCCCGACCATCGAGCCCCAGCCAGCGCATGAAGCCATCCATCAGGAAGGCGGCGCGGGGCAGATAGCCCGAATCCTCCACCACCGCCATGATCACGTAGAAGAGGAAGATGATCGGCAGGAACGTGGCCACCGTGCCCACGCCCAGCCACACCCCATCCACCAGAAAGCCGCGCACGAACTCGGGAGCGCCGGTGGCCTCCAGCAGTGGCTCCAGCACGGCGAACTGAGTCCAGTCGATCAGTTGGCCGAGCAGATCCTGCAGCGGCGTTCCCACGGCGTAGAGCAGCTGGAACATCGCCAGCACAATCGCCAGGAAGGCCACCAGGCCCACCACGGGATGCATCAGCAGGCGATCGGCCCGGCGGGTGCCGCGGTTGATCAGCCGCTCCGGCAGGGTGACGGCGGCGGCGGCCAGGGCGTCCGCCTTGGCATCGAGATCCTCCGCACAGACCTGGAGCCGATCAGCGGGCTGGGGCCGGGCGGCGGCGGGGAGCCGCTCGCCGAGCTGGTGCAGGGCGTCGATCAGCTCGTGGATGCCCTGGTTGCGCTTGGCGCTGATCGGCAGCACCGGCAGGCCCAGCTCGGCGCTGAGACGCTGGTGGTCGATGGCGATGCCCAGCGTCCGCGATTCGTCGCTCATGTTCAGGGCCACCACCATGGGGATCCCCTGCTGGCCCATCTGCAGCACAAAGCGCAGCTGATTGCCGATCTGGCTGGCGTTCACCACCACCAGCAGGAGCGCCGGAGGCGTGTGGCGCAGAAAGCGCTGCACCACCGCTTCGTCTTCGCTGCTGCCGCTGAGGTCGTGGATGCCTGGCAGGTCCACCAGGGTGTAGCGCTGCCCCCGGCGGTCGGCCGGCATGGCCCCCCGCAACAGCTCCACCGTCAGCCCGGGCCAGTTGGCGATCAGCGCATGGCCACCGGTGAGGCGGTTGTAGAGGGTGGACTTGCCGGTGTTGGGCATGCCCACCAGGGCCACCGTGAGGGCGGGAGCCTCCGCTTCCGGGGTGAACGTCTCTCCGAAGCAGCCCGGAGGGCTGGTCCAGAGACGATGCCAGCGCTCGGCTCGGCGGAAACTGGTCTCGCTCGGCGGCTGGCAGGAACAGCCTGGGATCTTGCGGTTGGTCATGGCATGGTCACTGGCCGCCGCCACTGATGCCCGTCTTCACGTGGGCCAGGGCGTTGCCCTCGAGGAACTGCTGATCCAGCAGCAGCAGGGCGGCGCTGTTGTCGCCGGCCAGGCGCAGCCGCTTGAGCACGAAGCGGGCCTCGGCCTCCTCCTGGATCTGCTCGTTCACAAACCAGTCGAGCATCGCCGAGGCGCTGCGCTCCCCCGCCTGCTCGGCCAGGGAGTAGAGGCGGTTGATGGAGGCGGTGACCTGCTTCTCCATCTCGAACACCCGGTCGAACAGCTGCTGCACCGACGGCCAGCTGCGCTCCGGAGCCTCGATGGTGGGAAGCTCCACCGGTTCATCACAGTCGACCAGATAGGAGATCATGCGGGCGGCATGGCCCCGCTCCTCATTGCTCTTGTCGAGCATGTACTGAGAGAAGCCGGCCAGATCCTTCTCCCGCAGCCAGATCGACATGGCCAGGTAGGTGTGGCTGGCCTGGAATTCGGAGGCGAG